>JAITLC010000115.1 GCA_031278095.1 Treponema sp. | reverse complement strand
CAACCTGACGGGCATCGTCAATAAGGCAGCCCCGTTTCCGGCACATCCCCAAAAGTTCATCATTTGGGGCGTGGATGCCAATTTCATCAAGAATTCTGAGAGCCGTTTCGTGGATCAGGTAAAGCTCTTCTTGGGACAAAATTTCCAGTTTTGATCTGATTTTCTTCATCTGTTTTCTCCTTAATTTTCCTTAGAACCGGCCGTATTTTTTACATGCCCCGTAGAGGGCTTCTATTTTCTCAAGCGGGGTTCCGGGGGGCAGATCGTTTCCGTCACGGAAGACAAAACGGGGAGCAACGGGTTTTACGGATTCGATAATCCGTTTTGATTCCCTGTCTATCTCCTCGCAGGAGGCGCTGCTGATAAACCCAACCGAAGGGCCCCCCTGGATGGATACCTCGGGTCCCAATTCTTCGCATAGTTCCCGGTGGGCCACCGGAAATCCTGTGTCAAAGGAGTAGACGTTAAGTTCGTCCCGAATCAGGGAAAAGTGCCTTGTGGCATCTCCGCACAGATGGGCGTTGCCGCGTTTTTTCATGGTCGAAGTTGCTTCCGCCAGCTTTTTATGATAGGGCAGCACCCAGTCCCTGTACATCTCCCGGGAGAGCAGCATGATGCTGTCATCGGCAAAGCCAAAGGCTTCGGTTATTTCCGGCTCCCCTGTATAGACCCGCCACGCTTTAAGGCGGATAATGACAGCCTGGGTCAGGTATTCCATCAGGGTATGATAAAATTCGGGATCCTCCAGCATGTCCATGCAGAGTTTGTCCGCCCCCCTAAGTTCGCAGGCCAGGGTGAACATACCGTCGGAGCCTATAAAGGGCGCCCCTACCCAGCCGATTTTTACACCCTCTATCAGGGTTGTTTTGGATCGCTCGATGAAATAATCGTAATACTCCCTGGCAACCGCCATAAAACCGGAAAAGGGATCCGGCAGTCCCTGGTCAAAGAGAAGGGCCTTATTGTCATCGGTCAGCAGGGGAACGGCATAGGGCACTTCATCCCTGGGGAACCGGACTTCGCATCCCAGCCAGGCCGCTTCGTAATAATTCTGAAAATCCACATTAACCGTATAGCCTGATTCTGGAATCCCCATCTCGTGATCTCCCAGGATGTTGAACTGCCGCCAGCGGGTAAAACCGCACTGCATGTCGAACATCAGGGCCTTGTCGTGGGAATAATCGTAAAAAGAAACCTTCCGGGGATTAGTTTCCCTGCCCAGCACAAAATAACGGTCCGAGACACCGGTGATCATGGGCATTCTGATCGGTCTTCCCCGTTCCCAGGCGTCCCACACTTCCCTCAATTCCCGGTTGTGGGAGTCAAAATCCATATCCGCATAACGATCCATAAAAATCCTATTCCTTTACACTTCCCAGAGTTATGCCGCTGACAAAGTAACGCTGCAGGAAGGGATACAGGACGAGAACGGGGATCATGGCGATAAATACCTGGGCCGCCTTTACCGTGCGATCCGAAATAAGCCGCATCAGCTCCGCCTGGGATCTTGAAGCCTGGCGCGCCGTATTAGCAACCAGGATAGATTGAAGATAGGTTTGCAAAGGATACTTCCGGGCATCAGTCATATATATCATTCCATCAAACCAACTGTTCCAGTGGGCTACCATGGAAAAAACAACCAGCGTAGCAATGGCCGCCAGGGAAACCGGCACATATATGCGAAAAAGGATGGCAAAGTACCCGGCGCCGTCCATAAAGGCCGATTCTTCAAGTTCCCTGGGAACGGTTTTAAAAAAATTCATAAGCAGTATAACGTTGAATACCGGCACCGCTCCGGGTAATATGAGGGACCATATGGAATTAAGAAGCCTGGTGTACCGTACAATCATGTAGGTGGAGACGATCCCTCCGGAAAAAAGCATGGTGATTATAAAAAACCAGACGAAGAAATTTTTCCCGGAAAATTCCTGTTTTGTTTTTGAAAGCGGGAAGGCGGCGAAAATTATCAGAATCATATTGATCGTTACCCCCAGGAGTACCCGGACAACGGAAACCCGCAGGCCGCTCCAGAACTCGGGCTTTTGCATTACGTACTGATAGGAGCGGAGAGTAAAATCTACCGGCCAGAGCACAAGGCGTCCTGCGGCAATGGCGATATTGGAACTTAGGGACATGGACAAAACATACACTATGGGCAAAAGACAGATTAACGAATAGAGGATAAATAACAGGATATTGCAAAATCTGAATATACGCCGGGGCAGTCCACGATCAACCATTACTTTTGCTCCGTCTTAAAAAATACTGTAATTCCATCTCTTCTTAGCCAGCCAATAGGAAAAGGTTATAAGCACAAAACCAACCAGGGAACGCAGAAGACCGACGGCGGCGGCCAGGGAATACTGGGCGTTAACCAGCCCTGCCCGGTAAACCCAGGTATCAATAACATCCCCGGTGGAGTACACCGAGGGAGAATAGAGCATCAGGATCTGTTCAAAACCGGCGTTGAGGATGTAACCCATATTGAGAACCGCCATAAGGATAATGTAGCTCATAATGCCGTGTTTTATCCCATTCTACAAGGGTTGGGTCTTTTAGAAAATCGTTTTTATTTAAAATCGAATTTGGTGAGGTTGTTTTAATGTTTCCTATAGCATGGGAGCATTATTTTTGTAATCTGTTTAACCCTTCCCGCGCCGTCTATAGCCGCCGCTTCGTATAGGGTAGGATCAATACCTATGATGGCCGCCAGGTAGATTATGGCGTTAAAACCCGTCATCTGCCAAATTTCCGTGGAGATCAGCACCCAGGGAAAGATCCCGGGAGTACCAAGAAAATTTACCGGTTCGGAGCCAAAAAAACCAAGTCCCAGGTTTAAGAGGCCGTCCCGGGAGAGAAGTTCCCGGAATACACCGCCCAGTATAACCCAGGAAAGGAAATAGGGCGCATAGATGATGGTCTGGACGGTCCGTTTAAAGAAGGTTCCGGTAAGTTCGTTCAGCAGTATGGCCGCCAAAATCGCGGCAATGGTACCCAGGAGAATCTTCATCACCGCGATAAAAAAAGAATTAAAGGTTATCTGCCACAGATCCGGCATGGCAAAAACCCTTTTAAAATTGCCCAGCCCTATCCAGGTAGATCTTAAAAAGCCCCTGGCGGGTTCAAAGCGCTGAAAAACCATTACGAGCCCGAACATGGGCCCATAGGAGTAGATAAAAAGCAGAAGGGCAGGGAACGCTATCATAACAAACAAAGGCCATTGTTTAACAAACCGCCTTTTCTTCTCTCCCATGGCCGCATTCCCCTGATAAGAGCTTATTTGTTTTTATACCAATCGTTGACTTCTTTTGTGGCCGTGTTTCCGTAGATAGAATCCCACTGGGATATAAATTTGTCATACTCGCCGATATCCAGGGCGCCCGAAATAACTCCGGCAGCCATAGCGTCGAAAAGCTTCTTTACCGTGGGCTCGTTCTCAAGCATAAACAAGGTCGGTTCCTTGGTGTACTCATTGTAAACAACCATATTGCTTTGAATGAATTTATCCGTCACCGCCAGGGAGGTACCGTCTTTCAGATATGAACGGTACGCAGGCCATCCGGCCTTGTCTTTGTTCTTCTCATAGGCCATGGCGGTATCGTAGAAGCTTCTGAAAGCCTCGCAGAGATTAGAGGAATCTCCCGAATTCTGGGCTTCGGTTATGTCATGGAGGGCATCGATATTGAAAGCGGGATTATGAATAACCAGGGGGTAGGCGAGGAATATCTGATTCGCATCCACCGGATCGGTATTATAGACATTGAATTCCATTTTTGCGGGATCGTCGTTGAGATCCAAAAAGAGATTGCTCATTTTAACCAAGGCTTCCGGGTATTTGCTCCTCTTGGTGGTTACGAGGATCCCGGTAACATTTACCCGGTTGCCCCCCATACGGACCGGTTCAGATCCGGCCTGGGGCGGGGCAACGGGAAGCCAGTCCGCATTGGGATCGATATCCAGGGTAACCGGCAGGGGCCACCAGGAACCCCAAACATCCCCAAAGTACACCGTAGCCCTGCCCTGGGCCAGGTTTTCTACCATTAAGTCGAATGTTTCGGTGGAAAAAGAGGGGGATATGTACCCCTTCTGATAAAACTCATGGGCCTTTGCCAGGGCAGTTCTGGTTCTGGCCCGGCTTTCGGCGCCGAACATGCCGTGTTCAATTTCATCTTTGGAATTTTTGTACCAAATGCCGGGATAAGAATTGAACATCCAGTAATACGCCCAATTCATGACAAAATCCCAGGCGCCCTGATCCGAGCCCCGGACAGCCAGGGGGAAAGTGTCGGTCGGGGGTAAGCCTGCGGGATTATTATTTTTCATAGCCCGCATAAAGGACTCCAGTTCGTCAATGGTTTTTGGCTCCGAAAGGCCCAGGGCATCCATATAATCTTTACGCAGCCATGCTACATTGGCGATATCTATAAAGGCGTTTCCCGCGCCGAATCCGTAATACCGGCCGTCCCTGGCGGCGCAGTCAAGTAGTTCCTGGTACTCGCCGGTCAGATGCTCCCGGAGGTAATCGTTTGCGTAATCGATAATCGCATCGGTCATGTCCTGCAGCTGCCCGGCGGAGTAGAGCTGTTCAAATTGCTGTTTAGTAACCAGGAGAAAATCGGGCAGATCCCCGGAACTGAGCATGAGGTTGAATTTTTCCGCCGCCTGAGCGCCGGGACTGGTCCAGAGAAATTCGTACTTTATCCCCAGATCCCTTTCGTAACGCCGGGTATAAATATTGCTGTCGATGGAATCCCCCGGGGGAAACCAGAAAGCGCCGTCGTTAAAGGTATGAACCACTTTTACGGTTATGGGCGGGTCATATTTGCCGTAGGGGTCTTTTGTGGGATGGGGTACTTCCGTCAGGGTCCGGGCGGGCCCGGCGGTGGAGACCGCCGGCGCGGACCCGCTGTCTTCCTTCCCCGAACAACCGGATAGGGTCAAGCCAAAGAACAGGACGAAAAGAATCAGGGAGGCGTTATTTTTCATATGAATTTTCATGGTATGTTTCTCCTTCATTGGAATTAATTTAGTATCTAAATTTACTTTATACATTAATTCCCCGGATTTGTCAATCAAAATTTTTCAAAATACATACGAGGCTGTTCCAATTGGAACAGCCTCCCTGGATTTGAGGGAAAAACCGGAGCTTTTGACCGGTTTTTCCAAGAACCTGTTCCAAAACCGTGCGCATTAGCGCACAGTCAATTAGTTTTGGAACAGGCTCATACGCTTTCTTCAAAATACAAGGCTGTGGTATAATGCTTATTCTATGGCTGCGGTTTCCCCCGGGCCCTTTTGGGCCTCTTTTTGCTCTTTACCATCCCACACCGGTTTTCGACATCCGTTTTTACCGGATCCCCTCTGCCTCCCCGGCCTGTCCTGTGAAAAGGTGTAACCCCCGTCAGCGGTCTTCTTAAACACATCCTGCCAGGAACCGGACACAATTCCGCATTATATCCTACTTTTTCTCTATGTTTAATCTGAAAACTATTGAATGAAAGAAACTTTTTTACTATACTCTGGGCATAAAAACCAAAGGAGAACCGATGAAAATCTCATTAAGGAGTAAGAGTTTCTTTTTACCCGTTCTGCTTCTTGCCGGTCTTGTCTCCCTTGCCGCACTGGGGAAGAAGGATACGGGCGCCCGGGGCCAGGCGGAACTCCGCTATGGGTTCACCTCCGAACCTGCCACACTTGATCCGCTTTCCAGTTCCAATACTGCGGACGGCAGGAGTATTCTCTTCAATGTCTATGAAGGGCTGGTGAAGCCGGACAGCCGGGGGGGTTTACAGCCTGCGGCGGCTGAATCGTGGTCTGTCGAAGAGGGGGGGCTGCGTTATCGTTTTGCGTTGAGGAAAGGGCTGCGCTTCAGCAATGGGCAGGCGCTCGGTTCTGCGGATGCGGTTTTTTCCATAAACAAGGCAATCGAAGCGAAATTTCAGGGTTTTACCCAGATCGAAAAGGTTGAAGCGCCGGATGAAGCCCTCCTTCTCATCACGCTGAAGGAGCCGGATCCTGAATTCCTTCCCTATCTTACCATCGGCATTGTGCCCGCGGACAATCCTGACCGGGAAAAAAATCCGGTCGGGTCGGGGCCTTTCATGATCCAGTCCTATGCGGCCCAGCAGTCTCTAGTTCTGGTGAAGAATCCGCACTACAGGCAACCCGATCTGCCGAAGCTGGACAGGGTGACCATCGTTTTTCTTGCCGATTCGGATGCGCTCTTTCTCGCACTCCAGGGGGGAAATATCGACGGCGCCAGCATTACCGGTTCCATCGTGGAACAGCTTGATCCGGCGCGCTTTGATATCATTCCCGGCTTTTCCAATGCCGTTCAGCTTCTGGCGCTCAACAATTCCGCAAAGCCGCTGGATGATATCCGGGTGAGGCAGGCGATCAACTATGCTGTCGGCAGAAAGGCTGTCATTGATACTGCTTTCTACGGTCGTGGAGAGCCTTCCGGAAGTCCCCTTATACCGGGTCTTGCGCAGTACTACGATACTTCCCTGAGGGAGCCCTATCCCTTCGATACCGAAAGGGCAAGACGGCTTCTTGCAGAGGCAGGTTACGGAGAAGGCGGACAGAAACTCTCTCTGGAGATTACAGTGCCTTCAAATTACAGCATGCATGTTGATACGGCCCAGGTAATAGTGAATCAACTGGCTGCGGCGGGCATTACGGTTTCCATAAAACTGATAGACTGGGCTTCCTGGCTTTCCGACACCTACCGCGGCAGAAAGTATGAGGCAACGATCATCTCACTTGACGCAAGCAATGTTTCTCCGCGTTCCTTCCTTTCCCGCTATCATTCGGGAAGCGGCAGCAACTTTATCAACTATAAAAGCGATGCCTATGACCGTTCCTACGATGCCGCCCAGAGGGAGTCTGATGAAGGGAAGCGTATTGAATTGTACAAGGAGTGCCAGCGGATCATAAACCGGGATGCCGCCAGTGTGTTTATCCAGGACATCATGAGTTTCAAGGCGTTTTCAAAGGGGCGCTTTGGCGGTTCGTTGAACTATCCCCTTTATGTCATTGACTTTTCCACAATATACAGGAATTGAATGTCTTTCCTTGCCCGCAGGCTTGCGCTAACGCTGTTGACGCTCTTTCTGGTATCCCTTTTGACCTTTGCCTGCTTTTCCCTGATACCCGGAGACGCGGCAAGTCTTATACTGGGGACTGAGGCCGGCGAAGAACAGGTGGCGGCCCTGCGGGAAGAATTCGGTCTTGACCGCAGTGCGGCGGAACGTTACCTTTCCTGGCTCCGTGGTTTTGCGGGCGGAAATCTGGGGAACTCCGTCCGTTTCCGCGGGGAAGCCATTTCGGATCTGGTACTGAGCCGGCTCCCCGTTACGTTCAGCCTTGCCCTCCTTTCCCTTGTCTTTATAATAATACTGTCTCTGTTTTTTTCCCTGCCTGCCGCGGGAAAAACCGGTTCCCTTCTCAACAGGATCATTAACACCATGGCGGCGGCCGGAATTTCCGTTCCGGGTTTTTTTCTGGGAGTTCTCTTTATCTGGGTCTTCGGTATACTCTTTAAGTTTTTTTCTCCGGGGGCCTTTGTACCGTTCAGGGAAAGTCCCCGCGGTTTCTTCGGCTGCCTTGTCTTTCCCGCACTGGCCATTGCCATACCCAATGCGGCAATAGTGATAAAGTTTCTGCGTTCCTCCATTGCCGCCCAGCTCGAATCTCCCTATGCCCGTACCGCCCGGAGCAAGGGAGCGTCTTTTTCTCTGGTGCTGCGCCGCCATGTGTTTAAAAATGCGCTTATCCCCGCAGTAACCATACTGGGTATGATCATCGGGGAAGTTTTTTCAGGCAGCATTGTCATCGAACAGGTTTTTACGATACCGGGAATCGGCAGGCTTCTTATCACCTCGATAAGTTCCCGTGATTATCCACTGGTACAAACGCTGCTGGTCTATATCGCTTTTGCCGTTATTCTTGCAAATACTCTTGTGGATATTGCCATACAGTTTATTGATCCCAGGATCAGACTTTGAAAGGATTTACAGGATTGAACGGTTCGGAAAAAGAAAACCGGCGTGAGGATCATTTCTTTGACATTGCGGCAGGTTCTGTTTTGATTGCCCTCGTCGCGGGGATGGCCCTGCTCAGTCTGGCATACATGCCCTACGACTACAATGCCATGGATAACGAACAGCGTTTTTTGAGTCCGGGCCAGAGTCACCTTCTGGGAACAGATAACTTCGGCAGGGATGTTTTTTCCAGGATCATGGCGGGGGCAAGGTACACCCTCATGACGGCTTTGCTCACCGTAACGGGAAGCGCTATCCTGGGTACCGTCACCGGGCTTGCCTCAGGCTATTCGGGAGGCCTTCCCGACGAGGCAGTGATGCGGCTCATGGACATCATCAGTTCCTTTCCGGGCATACTCTTTGCGCTGGCAATGGCGGCTCTGCTGGGAGGAGGGGAGGGTACTCTGATAGTTTCCCTTCTGATCCTCTTTATTCCCGGTTTTACCCGTATCAGCCGCTCGGGCGCTTTGGAATACAAGAACAGGGATTTTGTGCTCCTCGTGCGGCTTCAGGGTGCGTCACACGGAAGAATCATTCTCCGTCACATACTGCCGAATCTTGTTCCAAACATTCTTTCTGCCGTTGTATTGGGGCTCTCCAATGCGATCATGGCGGAAGCTTCCATGAGTTACCTGGGTCTGGGGATTCAGCCGCCGGTTCCGAGTTGGGGAAGGATGCTCTCCGAATCCCAGAATTTTCTCTTCAACGCCCCCTGGTGCGCCCTTGCTCCGGGGCTCTTTATCATGCTTACCGTAATCGCCTTCCACACTCTGGGTGAAGGACTGAAGCGCCGTTACAGTGCAGGCCGCCTGTGAAAAAAATTTTATCCGTAGAAAATCTGTCGGTGGGCCTGAAGCGGAACAGGGAATGGCTTGAGGCGGTACGAAACATAAGCTTTTCGATCCGGGAGGCCGGGATCACGGGCCTTGTCGGGGAATCCGGCTGCGGGAAGAGTCTTACGGCCCTTTCGATAACAGGACTTCTGCCGGAAGGAATTGCGGCAAACAGCGGGAAGGTGTATTTTGACGGGGAAGATCTCTTGCGGAAAAGCGAACAGGAACTCTGTCAAATTCGGGGAAAAGACATTTCCATGATCTTTCAGGAATCGGCGGAATCACTCAACCCCCTTCTTAAAATAGGGTTCCAGATAGGCGAAACGCTCGCCCTGCACGGAGAAAAAGACAAAAAACGTATCCGCACAGAGGTTCTGCAGATTATGGGGGAACTGGGCCTGCCAGATCCCGAAAAACTCCGCGAAGCCTACCCTCACCAGCTTTCCGGCGGCATGTGTCAGCGGGTAATGATTGCTCTGGCGATGATAAACCGGCCGCGGCTCCTCATTGCCGACGAACCTGCCACGGCTCTGGACATGGATACCCAGTCCCAGATCCTGGAACTCCTTAAAAAACTTAACCGGACAATGAAGACCGCGATCCTCTACATTTCCCACGATCTCTCCGTTGTCCGCAAATTCTGCGATCAGGTGCTGGTAATGTATGCGGGAAAGATAGTTGAATCGGGTTCCGCGGAAGAAGTGTTTTCACGGCCCCTCCATCCTTACACAAGGGGTCTGTCTCTGGCGGTTCCCGGCGCCGGAATGCGGGATAAGCCGCTGGCGGGCATCCCCGGCAAGGTTCCTTCCATCGAAGAAAAATTCCCGGGCTGCCCCTTCGTTCCCCGCTGCAGCCTGGCCCTTGATGAATGCCGCGAGGCGTTTCCTGAGGGGAAGCTTCCGGTACATCTTCGCCCGGTACCGTTAGCCCGGCGGAATGTTCCGGCTGCCTCTGCAGGCGGCGGAGAGCATATCGTGTACTGCAGGAGGCCGTATGGAGAATGAAATTCTCCTTTCTGTCCGGGGAGTATCCAGCCGTTATATAAGCCGTCCCTACGGCGTTTTCGGCAGAAAGATTGTAAAACCCGTCCTCTTTGACATCAGCCTTGAGATCCGGCGGGGAGAGATTCTCGGTCTTCTGGGGCCCTCCGGCTGCGGCAAGAGCACTTTGGGAAAGTGCATACTGGGGCTCGTTGACTATGAAGGGGAGATTCTCATCGGCGGCCTTGACCGGCGGCTTGAAGGCAGGAAGCGCCGGGGGAAACTCTTCATGGCAAAAAAAGTGCAGGCCGTGTTCCAGAATCCCGCCGCTTCCCTGAATCCGGTAAAACGTATCGGTACAATTCTTGAAGAACCCCTGCTGATCCACAAAACAGGAACGAGGGCGGAACGTCTCCGCCGTATTGACCGGATGCTCTCCCTTGTGGGGCTCGATCCTTCCTATAAAAAACGCCGTCCCCATGAGCTTTCAGGCGGCCAGAAACAACGGATCTGCATTGCCTCAGCCCTAATGTTGAACCCCTCCCTGCTTGTAAGCGACGAAGCTGTCAGCGCCCTGGATGTCTCCGTGGCGGCCCAGATTCTGGGCCTCTTCCGGGAACTCCGCGAGAATCTGGAAGCGGCGGGGGGAGAGTCTCTTACCATGCTGTTTATTTCCCACAACCTGAATGCAGTGTACTATCTCTGTGACAGGATTGCAGTGATGAAGGAGGGCCGTATTGTGGAAAGCGGAGACACGGAGGAACTCTACAGAGATCCGCAGCATCCCTACACCAGGGCATTGTTTGGTGTCTGGGGCTGACCGGGAAATAACCAACTTTCCGGACACTAGTTTTTGAATGAATGTATTGGAGCCGGGATTCTACCGCCCCGGCTGATAAAAACGTCGCTTTTTGCGGGATTCACCGCCATGACCGGGGCGCCTCCGAGGAGGCCGCCGAATTCCGCCCAGCCGCCTTCTCTCTTCCCCGGCACGGGGATAACCCGAACCGCAGTGGTCTTGTTGTTCACCATGCCGATGGCCATTTCGTCTGCAATGATCGCAGAGATGGTGGCGGCGCTGGTATCTCCCGGAAGGGCTATCATGTCAAGGCCCACCGAACAGACACTGGTCATGGCTTCAAGCTTGTCAAGGCATATGGAACCGGAACGCAGCGCGGCAACCATGCCTTCGTCTTCGCTCACCGGAATAAAGGCTCCGGAGAAGCCCCCCACGTGGGTAGAGGCCATGACGCCTCCCTTCTTGACCATATCGGTAAGCATGGCCAGGGCGGCGGTAGTGCCGTGCGTTCCCGCAGACTCAAGGCCCATCTCTTCCAGAATCCGGGCCACCGAATCCCCCACCGCCGGGGTGGGAGCCAGTGAAAGATCGAGTATTCCAAAGGGCACGTTGAGGCGTCTGGCGGCTTCCATACCGACAAGCTGTCCCATGCGGGTTATCTTGAAGGCCGTCTTCTTTATCACATCGGCAAGCTCATCAAAACCGGCACCCCGGTGATTCTCCAGGGCGGCTTTTACCGCCCCCGGACCCGAGACACCCACGTTAAGACATGCCTCCCCCTCCCCTGTTCCGTGGAAGGCCCCGGCCATAAAGGGATTATCCTCAGGAGCGTTGCAGAAAACCACGAGCTTTGCGCATCCGATACCATCCCTGTCCGCAGTCTTTTCCGCAGTGTCCTTTACTATCTCTCCCATGCGTCGTACCGCATCCATGTTGATACCCGACTTGCTGGAGGCAAGGTTTACAGAAGAGCAAACCCGTTCCGTTTCCGCCAGGGCGGAGGGAATTGAATCTACAAGTTTTCTGTCGCTTTCGGTAAAGCCCTTCTGTACAAGCGCGGAAAAACCACCCACAAAATCCACTCCCAGTTCCGAAGCAACCGAATCTAGGGTTTTTGCAAAAGCAGTATAATCGTTGTCGCCGGAAGCGCCTGCCACCAGGGCAACCGGGGTAACGGCAATGCGCCTGTTGATTATGGGGATACCGTATTCCGTTTCGATGTCCCGTCCTGTCTGCACCAGTTTTCCAGCAAGGCGGAGCAGTTTTTCCCGTATCCGGCGGCGGCTCTCCTCCCCTGAAGAGCTGGCGCAATCGAGAAGGGATATTCCCATGGTAATGGTCCGTATGTCCAGCCTGTAGCGCATGAACATATCGACCGTTTCCTGAATTTCAAACGGAGTAAACAGCACTTTCAGATCCTGTGCATCGCGGAAAAGACTCTCTCGTGCATCACCGAGATTGAAACATTCATCTCTTCACCCATTTTGGAGAGTTCCTGCTTTACCGTCTCAAGAGCCCTGGTACTGGAAGAAAGATCCACCATCATCATCATTACAAAATTACCGGAAAGAATCGTCTGGCTGATGTCTTCGATATTGATGTTCCGTTCCGCCAGGAATGCAGAAACTCTGGCGATGATACCGACCCTGTCGGTTCCCACTACCGTAACGATTGCGTTCATACCTGCTCCGTCAAGTCAATATCTTCTTCATGGCTCATACTGTGTTCCGTCAGAAAAAGATCGAGTACCGTAAGGAAGAGAATCACCACCATAGGCCCCAGAATGATGCCGTTAAAACCAAATACCCGTATCCCGCCGAAAATGGCAAAGAAGATGATCAGGGGATGCAGTTGAATACGATCCTTGAGGAACATAGGGCGAAGAAAATTATCCAGAAGGGAAATACAGAATCCCGAAACCGCCAGGAATAGTATGCCTCCGGTGACATCTCCCATGGCAAGACGCATGATTCCCAGGGGAAGCCACACAAGGCCGCCTCCGATCATGGGTATAAATACCGCGATAAAGGTAAGGGCCGCAAAAACCAGGGCTCCCTTCACATCAAAAATAGCAAAAACAATGTAGGCTACCACCGCCTGAATCAGAGCTACCATGATATAGCCTGAAATCAGATTCCTTGTGATTTCCATGAATTTTTTTGTCAGGGTACTAAGGTACTCTTGCTTGAGGGGAATGGCATGAAGCACAAGTCTTGAAAGATAAGGACCGTCGGAAAATAAAAAGAAGAGGCAGAAGAGCAGAAGCACGACGCCGAGCACAAAGTTTCCCACATTGCGGACAAAATTACTGCTCAGGGATATCATGTTTTGGAGTCCGGAACTGAGAGAGACAAAGATCTGACGCCAAATTTCATCGGCGGAAATATCAATTTGCCCGGAACTGAATTCCCGCAAAAAATCCGTTACGCTTTCAATGATATCGCTCATTATGGCAGGCCGTGTATAGAAAACACTCCGGACCGTACGGAGAAGATCCAGGATCTGCCTTAAGAAAAGCGAACCTACAAAAGAGATGGGCAACAGAATTAGTACCAATGTAAGAAGGGCAAAAACCGCAGCCCAGATATTTTTAAGAAGCATCTCCCTCCGGGTTTTGAAGGCAAGCTTCCGTATAAACCGGTGATGGAGAGGACTCAAAATAATATAGAGCAGCACCGACCAAAGCAGAACTGTAAAAAAAGGCGCAAAAAGCCGGCATACCACAAGGAGCAGCACGACAAGTATGACGCCCAGAACCATATTCTGGATCATCCGTTCCGGAGTATGAAGCTCATGTTTGCGTCTTTCAAACCGGCGCCTTTCCCTGTCATCCGCCGGTTTCTTCCCGGTGGTTTCCGGTTTTGACCGGGCTTCGCCGAAGACTGCGGATTTTCTTTCTGGAGCACCGGGAGTATCGTTCATAAACCTGCCAAAATGCGTTCAGCTTCACTACGCTGGGCATAGGAAGGATTCCGTTTCAGTAAATCATTGAGAATTTTTTTGGTTTCCCCCGAATCCCCAAGGCTCGCATAGGTTTTGCCCAGCTCCATGGCGGCATCCCAGTTATTCTTTTCGATGCCGAGTAGTTCCTTGTAGGTATCCCGTGCCTTGTCAAGTTTTCCGGCTCCCACATAGGCTCTGGAAAGATTGAGCAATACAGTCGGGTCACGGGGTTTTGTCTGCAGGGCGCGCTCGTAATGTTCCATGCTGCCTGTCCAGTTTTCCTTCCGGGCATAGACTCCGCCAAGGTTATTGTTTACCTCGAAATTGGCAGGTTCCAGTTTGAAGGCTTCGCTCAGATAGCGGAGCGCTTCATCGGTAAAACCATTTGCCAAATATATGTTCCCCAAATTGACCCGCGGCTTTACATAAGAGGGATCAAGAGATGCGGCGCCGGCATAAGCGCGGATAGCTCCGTCAAGGTTTCCGGCACTCTCGTGCGAAAGGCCCAGAGTATAGAGATAGCCGGCATTACCAGGAGCCCGATCTACCGCCTTCTGCGCAAAACTCACCGCCTCATTCCCCTTGCCGAGGCTGATCTTTACCACCGCCATGTTGTAGTTGGTCTGCGCGTCATTACTGTCGCCCATAAGCGCCTTATTGAATGAAGCCTCCGCGGCGCTGAAGTTGCCTGTAACATTCTGGGCGGCGCCAAGTTCCCTCAGGGCAGCCAAATCATTGGGATTGTACTGCAGGGCCTTGTTGAAGGCCTCAATGGCGCCCCTGTTGTCTCCCTTGAGCGCCAGAATCCGGCCGATCTCCCGATGGGCAACGGCATAATCGGGCTTTACCAAAACGGCCTTCTGATACGCTTTGAGGGCATCATCCATCCGGCCGAGAGCCCTGAGTGTTCCTCCCAGATTGTACCAGGCAGGTTCAAAGTCGGCCTTCAGATGAGTTGCGGTTTCAAATGCCTGCCGGGCTTCGGAGAAATTCCGGGACTGGTAATGAGCCCGCCCGAGTTCGAAAGAGTAGATATAGTTATTCGGTTCAAGGCGAACCGCTTCCTTGAATTCCTTAACGGAATTATCCCATTGATGAAGATCCCGGTAGAGTCTCCCCATGGTATAGTGAGGCTGAGCCTGAGTGGCATCCTTTGCCGAAGCCTCGGAAGCCAGGGCGCCGGTCTGTTTGGCGGCATCCGCTCCGGCTCCGTCCTGCCGGTGCCGCGAATATGTGTCGTACCAGGCATCGGCTATTTCGGAGAGTTTCTGCCCTTCAAAACGGTTCTCTCCGGAAGGCATCCGCGACCGGGCATCCTCAAAGACGGCCTTTGCCTCTTCAAAACTGTCTTTTGCAAGAAGGGCCTTACCCTGACTCACCAGATCGTTGACCGCCTGCATCTTCTCCCGCAGTTCACGGGACTGCCGAGCCATCTCTTCTTCCTGGGCCTTGCGGCGGGCGGCTTCCGCCTCCGCTGCGGCTCTCTGTTCCGCTTCCTGCTGAGCCTTTTCCATGGCCAAGGTTTCCTGACGCTGCCGTTCCTCTTCGGCCTGCCGGGCACGGGCCGCCTCACGCTCGGCTTGAGCCTGCTGTTCCTCCCTGTTCAACTGGTTTGTCCGGGACATGGTTTCCAGTGCGGCGGCTACAGCGGCGGCATCCACCACCGGAGAAGCCTGCCGGGCCGCAGCCTGCCGGAGCGCTTCCTCGGCCGCATCAAGGCTTGCACGGGAAGAATTTTCCTCATGGAGGCTGCGTTCCCGCAGAGCCAGATCCCGCAGTTCGCGGGCTTCGGCATCGGAAGAATCCTCAATCAGAAGCTTGTCCAAAAGATCCAGAGCCCGGTCGTATTCACCCTGACCGATGTAATCCCTTGCCAGGTTGAGGATATTTTGCCGTGACTGATTTATGTCTTCACCGGAAGACAGAGTTGTTACGGCCTCCCCGCCTGGAACTCCGGCGTCTTTCTTTCTGCCGAAGAGAAAGATACCCCCAAGCGTCAAAAGGATAATAAGAAGGACACCCGCGGCGCCGATAATGATTAACTTTCTGTTTATATACATATAACGCTCCTATTCCAGTTCAAATTCACCTTCATACTCCCTGACGCCTTCGGAACCTGCCGAAAGGCCCTGGGTTTCCGCGGATGCAGCCTGTAGTGAGGCGGTAACCTCATCCAAAAGCTGCCGCCGCCGTTCCGCTGCCGCCCTGGCGGCCTCCTCTTCCATGATCCGCCGCCTCTCTTCCGCGGCAAATTCTTCCCGAATAAAGGCGATCAGCCTTTCAATATCAGGCCGTTTGGGAGACCGGGGCTCCAGAGTGAGGAAAGTCTCATAATCTGATACCGCTTCCTTGCGGGCTTCTGATTTCATCCGGGTATTCCCCCGGTTAAGGTATGCCGGGGCATAGGCAGGATCGGCCTCAATTGCCTGAGTATAGAATTGTTCGGCAAAAACGGCATTCCCTTTACTATAATACGCATTTCCCAGGTTATAGGCAATCCTGGCGGTTTCATTTCCGCCTCTGGGCAGAATCTTCCGGTATACCGCTATGGCCTCATCCAGCATATCCATCTGCTGGTAGACAATCCCCAGATAGAGAAAAGCCTTCAGATGGGCAGGATCCGTAGCCACGGTACTCTCCAGATAGGGCATGGCTTCTTTGGGCTTGTTCTGCATGAAAAATTCTTCGCCTTTGGCAAAGTCACTCTGGGCATTAAGGAAAAAACCAAGGCCGAAAAGAACAACCGCGGCAAAACATAGCTTCTTCATATCTCTCCCTTTCCTCTTTCCATATCTTTCCATCTTCATTATACTCAAATTATCGGAAATCATGAAGATACTCTGCATCTCAGATCAAATCGATCCACTTGTTTATTCAAATATGATAAAAGAACGGTTTGGAGATGTAGACATGGTTCTCGCTGCCGGGGATCTCCCCATGGATTATCTTGATTTTATCGTTTCAAGCCTCAACAAGCCGGTGCTTTTTGTCTTCGGGAACCACCATGCAGAGGAATTCCGTTACTACCGGAAGAGGGAAAGCCCCTCCTTCAACCCGGCTGACGGCATGGAAGACATCCGTGAGATCAGGGGTTCCGGCGCTTCCCACATAGGCTCCCGAATGAAAATTCAGGACGGCCTTATCTTCATGGGGCTGGGAGGTTCCATTCGCTACAATTCCGGGGAAAACCAGTACGGCGACTTTCAGATGTACCTTGAAATAATAAAGATGCTGCCCCGGCTCCTCTTCAACCGGCTTTTTCGGGGCCGCTACCTGGATATTCTGCTTACCCATGCTTCCCCCAGGGGGATCCATGATAAGGAAGACCGCTGCCACCAGGGTTTTAAGGCCTTCATCTGGTTCATGAAGGTCTTCAGGCCCGTATACCTTATCCACGGTCATATCCACCTCTACGATCTGCAGGACATACGGGTTACCAAATTTCAGGACACTATGGTAATCAATGCGTTCAGCCACTATGTTATAGATACAGGGGAAGAAAAAGTATAAATGGGCGCTGCCGATCTTGTCAAAGTACAGGCCAACGAAGATTTTAACCGGGCCCGAAGCAGGGAGTTGTTTTCCCGGATCAGTTCGTTTATAAATTCGGATCGCAACAAACTGCTTTCCTTTAATGATGTCAAGGATATTCTCAAGCCCGGCAGCCAGGTTTACCTGGGAATGCGGACGGTGCCCATTAACCGCATAGTGGGGAGCGAAGGCCGTTACCACGACTTCAACAAACACTTCCTTCCCAGGAAGGAATTTCTGCGCAACCGCTGGATGCGGGTAGACATGGCTTCCATTCAGAATCTGAACCTGCCCCCAATCCAACTCTACGAGATTGGAGGAGCCTACTTTGTCCGGGACGGAAATCACCGGGTTTCCGTAGCAAAGATGCAGGGCATTGAAAACATTGACGCCGAAGTAATAAGCCTCTCCACGGAGATCCATATTCCTCCAGACGCCACAGTGGAAGAGCTCAACAAAGCCCTTCTCGAATATGAAAAAAAGATCTTCTATGAAAAAACCCGTTTTGAAGAACTTACCGGCGACGGGGATCTTGAATTTACCGCAGCCGGCCGTTACGACGTGATCTACAATCATATTCTCGTACACAAATATTTTTTAAACGAAGGAAAAGAAGAGGAAATACCCTTCTCCGACGCCCTGGTATCCTGGTACAAAAATGTGTACCAGCCCACGATACAGATTATCGAAGAGAACAGGATGCTTGTTAATTTTCCCGGCAGGAAACCTGCGGATCTCTATGTATGGATTGTCAAGCACTGGGATTTTCTCAAAAAAAAATACGGATGCTACGATTTACGGGATGCGGCCAGGGATTTTGTTTCCAAATACGGAAAGCACGATTTCTTTTTCTTTAGGATGATTGCCTTTATCGTGGGTAAATTTTTTGACCGTTTTGGTAAAAATTTCCGCAGAAAAGGAAAAAAATAAATATATGGCTATTCTTTCCATTCAATCCCATGTGGTCTACGGACATGCAGGCAACAGTTCCGCTGTTTTTCCCCTCCAGCGGCTGGGTCACGAGGTTTGGGCGGTCAACACGGTTGAATTTTCAAACCATACCGGTTACGGAGCCTGGAAGGGAACGGTACTGGGCGCAGAACTGGTGCAGGATCTGGTGCAGGGCCTTGAAGACCGGGGCGTACTGAAAAACTGCCGGGCCGTCCTTTCAGGCTACCTGGGGGATGCATCCACCGGTAAGGCGATACTCAGGACGGTAGATATGGTGCGGGCCGCTTCCCCCGCAGCCCTGTACTGCTGCGATCCGGTGATGGGGGATCTGGAAAAGGGCTTCTATGTAAAGCCCGGAATCCCTGAAATTTTCCGCACTGAAATTATCCCCAGGGCCGACATTGTTACTCCTAATCAGTTTGAACTTGAGGCGCTTACCGGCATGGATTCAAGCACCATGGAAGGCGCACGCAGGGCTGTTGCATGTCTCCAATCCATGGGGCCTGAGACGGTTCTGGTAACCAGTTTCCGCTGCAGGGATGAACAGGCACGGGGAGGGCAGGAGGAGATCGCCATGCTGGCCTCCCGCGGAAAAGATCTCTGGCTGGTGCGTACTCCGGAAATTCCTATCGGCAGAAGTTTCGCCGGGGCAGGAGATCTTACCACCGCAGTGTTTCTGGCGAGGTTTCTTGGAACTCCAGCCGGACTTGAGAAAGCAGGCGAAGGTTCCCCTCTTGAACACCGTGACATAAAGGAAGCCCTGGAAAAATGTGCCGCCAGTGTCTACGGCATCATCGAACATACATGGAAGAGTGGAGTGGATGAGCTCCTGATCATCGCTGCCCAGGATCAGTTATCCAATCCGGCGTATATGTTTTCTGCAGAAAAGTTGTAAAAACATGGCGGCGCTGGATTTCTTTGATCCCCGGACAGCCCGGTTCCCCTATAACCGTTTTATGGAATTTATTGCACCCCAGGCGGACCGTTACTCGATCATCTCTTCCATTTTGGATGAGGCAAGGCTCAATTCCCTCGTGCTTCCAATTGCGGGAAACAGGCATTTTTTGATACTCCCTCCGGGAGAGAATATCCATGCAGGAGAGCTGCCTTTCCGCGGCAGAAATCCTGTCGTCCTTACGGCCCATTATGACCGCTTTCCGGGAAGTTCAGGCGCCAACGACAACAGCGCTGCGGTTTTTCAGCTTATCGTCACCGCCCAGAAGCTCGTCTCCGGAAACCTGAGTTTCTGGATGATCTTCCTTACAGACAAGGAAGAGCTTGGAGAGGGAGAAGGCATCGAAGATCAGGGAGCCTACAGCCTTGCCTCAACACTCCGGGACGGAGGGCTTGCGGATGCCAGGGTTTATGTCTTTGACGCATGCGGAACAGGAGATACCATCATTATTTCTACCGCCGCAGATACACTGCTAAAAAACGAAGAGAGGGCTCCCTTCCGCAAGCTGCGTGAACTTATCCAGGGCCTGCGCGTTCACGCGCTGGAAAGCGCCAGGGATCTCAGACTCGACAGGGTGCTTCTCCTCCCCACGCCCCTTTCCGATGACGCAGGCTTTCTCAGGGCAGGGCTCCCGGCCCAGACGATCACCGTCCTGCCCCGGGAAGAGGCGAGCCTCTTTACTGAATTTCTGCGCATCCATCCGGAATTTGCAGCATCCCTGATAAGACGCAGCATACATGAAAAATCCGGGGATCAGAGGGAACGCCGCTTTTTTCCGGAAACATGGCGTTCTCTCAACAGCCCGGCTGACAGCCACCTGAGACTCACCCCCCGCGAATATCCGCTCATCATTCGTTTTGCGCAGGCGTTGTGCGAAGACTGAAAGGATGCACGGGCGCACAATTTTAAGCCCGGCTTCCCGATCAACGGTAATTTAACATTACAAAAAATAGTCTATAAATATCCACGACTAATTGGGAGGCGGGGGTCCATACCCCGAGGTATCTTCATTTTAAAGAAAACGAACCGCGAAGGCGCATAAGGCGAAAAGGATACATGAAGTAACGCTTTTCCTTTCTTCTGCGCCTTTTTCTTCTTTGTGGTTAAAAATTCTTCAAAACATGGTAGTTTTTCGACAATTATTGGAGATAAATGTTAAATTCCTGCCCGAACAAGTCTTCTGATGGACAAACTCCGGCTAATGCCGTACCATAATATTAATGAGAAAAGTAGAGTTCTTTTACTCGATACAGGGAAAGATGCTTCTGATTTTTCTCCTGTTTATGAGTATATCACTTGTCATAATCTGGTACATATCCGGCTATATGAGTCGTTCGGTGCTGAGTGAAAAGCAGGACAAGCTGCTGGGTATTACCGTTGTTCTGGACAAATACCTGGGAAACGATACCTATGACGATATTCTGCGCCGCCGGGGGGCCGAATCCGCTTCCCGGGAAGAAAAAATAGCCGTTCTTAACCGGGAACTTGCATACATTACCGATATAGTGGCCTCGGCGTATACGGGGCTGGGGATCGGTTACTATTCACGGGAACTGGATGCCATCCTAACCTACGGGCCTTCCGCCGAATTCAGCGACTTTGTGGGGCGTCCCATCGGAGAAGACCACCTGGGCCGAACGGTAATGGCAAGGGGCGCCGCCATGGTGTCTACCGGAACCATGGTACGGGGAAACATTATGAACGCTATGCATCCGGTTATACGGAACGGGAACGCCATAGGTTATATCTGGGCCAATGAACTTGTTACCGATATAGAAAAGGAACTGAGCGGCATTACCCGGCGGTTTTTTTTAATCAGCGGCATTACCTACGGCGTGGTCTTTATTCTGGTGCTCCTCCTTTCCCGGCGGATCCTCCAGGACATAAGCCGTATCGTAAGCGGAGTCCGGTTCCTGCGTTTTGATCTTTCCAAAAAAATCGGCAAGACAGGCGGTGAACTTGGCGAAGTGGTGGACAGCATCAACAACATGGCCGATGAAATCATCAAGGCCAATGAATCACAGCAGGCGCTGATCCGGGCGGAGGCGGCCAACACAGCCCAGCGGGATTTTCTCGCCCGGATGAGCCACGAGATCCGCACCCCCATGAACGGTGTCCTGGGAATGACCCACCTTGCCACGCAGGCCGAAACGCTTGACCAATGCCAGGAGTACCTGAAAAAAATCCAGTCTTCCGCTTCTCTGCTTTTGGGGATCATCAATGACATACTGGATTTTTCAAAAATTGAAGCGGGCAAACTGGAACTGGAAAGCCATAACTTTAATCTTATTGAATTGATCGACAATATCCGCGAACTTATGATGCCCCGCATTGATGAAAAAGGCCTGGCATTTTTCGTTACCCTGGATGAATCGGTCCCTTCCCTCGTGCGGGGAGACGCCCTCAGGCTTTCGCAGATCCTGCTTAATCTTTTGGGGAACGCGGTAAAGTTTACCAGTCAGGGTTTCATCGGCCTGGAAATAAAGAGCCGGTTCGTATCACTCGAACCTTCGGCGGAGCTTCCCGCAAAAATAAAAATCCGGCTGGATTGCATGGTTCGCGACAGCGGTATCGGGATGAGTTCGGAACAGCAGAATATTCTCTTTCAACCATTCGCCCAGGCGGACAGTTCCACCGCCCGCAGATTCGGCGGCACGGGGTTGGGGCTTTCCATCAGCAAGGCGCTGGTGGAACTCATGGGAGGCGCCATCACCGTCTCAAGCGAACCGGGAAAGGGCAGCGTGTTTGTGTTCTTTGTTGAATTGGAAACTTCGGAAAACGAAACGGTAAAAGGGCCTGAGATAGTCCCGGAAATGGAGAACCGGCGCTATGAAGGGTATACCTTTCTCCTTGCGGAAGATAACGAGATTAATCAGGAAATTGCCGTGGCGATTCTTTCGGATCTGGGGGCACAGGTGGATATTGCCAATAACGGAGAGGAGGCGGTGAAAGCTTTTTTACAAAAAGATTATTCCCTCATTTTTATGGATATTCGCATGCCCGTTATGGACGGACTTGAGGCGGCCCGCCGTATCCGTGCTATTGAAGCGGAACGCCGGAAAAAAAACCGGGAATACCCGGCGGGAATACCCATAATCGCAATGACCGCCAATGCTCTGAAGGAAGACCGGGAAGCCAGCCTTGCCGCGGGTATGAATGACCATATTTCAAAACCCATTAATATCATCGAAATCAAAAAAAGCCTCTACCGGGAACTTTTCGGTTCATGATGAAAGTATTTCTGTGCGGCGGCCTCCATGAGGAGGTAGAATGACTGCCCTTCGGGAGCCACGCCGGGTTTATCAAAACCAGGGGCTCCGCAGACATCCTGCACAAGCCCGAATTTGTCAATTTTGGAATTTGCCGCGGCCCTGGCCTTTTCCGCTTTGGCGAGGTAGAATTCCTCCAGCCAGCCTGAGACAAGACCCCGGTAGACGGCATAGGCAAACATCTGAGCCAGATTGGTTTCCACAAAGGTCGAAGGATCGTCCACCACATCATGGAAGAACCCGTCGGGCCGCTGAAGGGGAACAAGGCTGTCGATGATGGTTTTTGCCATGGAGGCGATCTTCTTTTTGTCTTCGGGATGCGTTTCGCGGAGAAGATCGTAGACTCTGGCGCAGCCTGCCATGGCCCAGCCGTTCCCGACTCCCCAGAAGGCCCTGCGGACAAATTTCTTTTCTCCGTCATCCCAGATGTGGCTTAACAGTTTTTTTTCCCTGTCAAAAAGGGCGTCCCAGCAGCCGTAAAGGTTGAGAAGCGCTTCCCCATAGTGTCCCGCCGCAGCCAGCACCGGCGGCAGCATGTAGAGGGAATCTACCCAGAACTGGGGCTTGTCATCCACATGGTAGACAATGCCGGCGCTGCTGCGCGGAGCCCTGTTCAGGGCATAGTCAAGCATGGCATCATAACCCTTCTGCAGATCAGTGTCTCCGCCTGAATATTCTATGGCCGCCCGGAGAGCTTCCCCCATGGAAACGGAATCGGTAACGCCGGCCTGGTTCCCCATGCTTGCCAGCCTGCCGTCGGGAGTTCTGCGGTACACCGCTTCCTTTGCCAGAAGCGTAACAATATCAATGTCGCCCTGTTCCAGAAAGGCCATCATAGCGGCCCCCTGTTCCCAGGAGTAACGCTGCATGGCAAGCAGCGCCCACTTCACCCTGTCCGCATTTGTCTCTGCCTTGTAGATTCCCATGGGAAAACTCTATCCCCGCCCGGGAGAGAGGTCAAGACATGCGATTGCCCGTTCCTGTCAGGGGGAAACGCCGGTTCCATAATTGAGGCTGTTTCAATTGGCGGCATATTTATTATAGGACCGTCAGGGATAGGGTATTATGAGCGGGCCGGAACTACCCGGACCTTCACCTTCCAATCATCTTTGATGTACTATTTCTATTCCTTCCTGTCTTGCAATTTCGTTTAATCTTTGATCCAGGGTTATTAGTAAGGCTCCTGTCCTTCGGGCAAGGGTAAGATATAGCATGTCATGGGCTGAATAATCCAGGCGTATCGCTTCGTTCAGGGCTTCCAGATTGTGTTCGGATATGGGAATAAATTCATCTATCAGATTTTCCGGCAGTTCCAATAATTTGCCGGCCTCTTCTATAAGCTCTCTGAAAACATTTTCATTTTTCCGTTTTAATACAACTTCAATGGCGGCATTGCTGTCTAAAACGATAATCATCTGTCCCTGTCTTCCCGCGTTAACTTGGCCGGACTCAGGAATTTGTGTGTATTTTTTATATGGATACTGTCAATTTCCTGCAGTACTTATTTTCTCCTTGCCATTCTTTCACCGGTAATATTCAAAGCCTTTTTTAGCAAAACAACGGTTTGCTGCGAAATGTTCCGGTTTTCTATTCGCGCTGCCCGTGAGATTGTTTTATATAATTCCTTGGGGATACTCGTACTTGTAATAACGGCATAGAATTTCTTTATATTCAAAACTGCTGCATTTTGCATACGTTGTCAAGGGAAGCCGCGGGGCAACTGTATTTACTTTTTCTGCCTTAAAAATTCGCTAAAACCGCGATACTGGCAGTTTGTTGCGCTTCGCGCATAAAATCCACAAGTGCAACAGGCTGCCGGGGAAACTTCGCCTGCCGGCCCGGCAAAACGGTGCGCTTACACTCCCAGCAGTTTGCTGTAGGCGTCCAGAGCGGGGTCGCCTGAATTACCCGAGAGGACTTTTTTGGTAAGGATCTTCCCCAACTGAACGCCTTCCTGATCGAAACTGTTGATGTTCCACACAAAACCCTGGAACATCACCTTGTTTTCAAAGTGAGAGAGAAGCGCGCCGATACTCCCGGGTTCGAGTTTTTTCCCGTAGATGAGGCTTGAGGGGCGGCCGCCGGGGAATTCCCTGTTCCGGTTTTCTCCTTCAACCTTTTGGCCTTTGGCAAAGGCGATGATCTGGGCGGCAAGGTTTGCGTTGAGTTTTACCTGGCTTGTGGAATTATCTACCGCTACATCATCGCTACGCTGGCTTTCGTTAAATCCAACGAACTGCAGGGGCACTATATCCGTACCCTGGTGGAGGAGTTGGTAGAAAGAGTGCTGACCGTTGGTTCCCGGTTCGCCGAAAACAATGGGGCCTGTGGAATAGGCGATGGGTTCTCCGTTCCTGTTTACCCGTTTGCCGTTACTTTCCATGTCAAGCTGCTGCAGGTGAGCGGGGAAACGGGAAAGGGCCTGGCTGTAGGGAAGGATTGCTGTGCATGGATAGCCCAAAAAGTTCCGTTCCCACACCCCGATAAGGGCGTCAAGGAGGGCGGCGTTTTTGCGAATGTCTCCCTGGAGGGCGAGTTTGTCCGCTTCGGCGGCTCCTGAAAGAAATTCCCTGAAGGTCTCCATGCCGTATGCCAGTGACAGTATCACTCCGCCAACCGCGGAGCTGGAGGAATAACGGCCGCCGATATAATCGTCAATATAAAAGGAATCCAGATAAGCGGGATTATGCGCAAGGGGACTGGTTTCGCTGGTTACCGCCACCATGTGTTTGGCGGGATCAAGACCGGCCTTTACAAGCTTATCCTTAACAAAGAGTTCGTTGACCAGCGTTTCCTGGGTTGTGCCGCTCTTGCTTACCAGGACAAAGAGGGTCTCCTCCAATGGCAGGGATACTGTTACTGCGGAGGCATCATCGGGATCCACATTGGAGATGAATGCGACATTGAGCCTTTTGCGGCCCTGAAGCGCGGCCCAGTTGTCCAGGGCCAGGCATATAGCCCGCGGGCCCAGGTCTGAACCGCCGATGCCGATCTGGGCTACGGAGGTGAATTTCTTCCCCGGAGCGGGGATGATCTTCCCGTCTCTCACATCAGAGGCAAAACCGGAAAAACGGTTCAGTTCATTCCGGTAGAATTCCCCGATGTCCCGGCCTTTTTCGGTCACCGCATGTGCAAAACGGCCCCTGAGCAGATGATGCAGCGCCTTGCGGTCTTCACCGGTATTCATGATTTCGCCGTCCACGACCGCATGATACTTGGCAACAAGTTCCTGTTCCTCCGCGAGTGCTGCAAGCGCCTTGATCAGCGCATCATCCACTGCCTTAGCGGCATAGTTATAGCTGAGCCCTCCGGCCATGGGCACGGTGCAGGCCGCAACCCGTTCAGCCTTGAGTGCGGATACAAAGTCAAAATGCCTGTAGGCCGGCGCCAGTTCCGCCAGCTTTCCGTAGGCGGCAGTCTTGTCAAAATTGGTAAAATTCATACGATCCTCCTCAATCTTCCGGTTCCGGTACTGAGTTCTTCGTTCCGGCTATAAAATCTTCTCCTGCGCGAGGGAGATACCGCTTTTTCCCCCGGGAACACGCTTACACGTGCGTATCCGGTATCTCCTTTGCCTTTTGCGCCATTGCGGTTCTATTCTCTTTATCTTGAGCTTGTCCCAAAACCCGGTTGGTTTTGAAGCAAGCTCTTGGAAAAACCAGCAAAAGCCCAGGGTTTCCTCTAAATCTAAGGAAACTGTTCCAAAAGCTGAAGTTTTGGAACAGCCTCTCTTGGCAATTTCTTATATCAGTAGGTTTAGTCCAAACAAGGTACCAAGCCTTTTCCGCTACCATATTACCCGGCCATTCAATTAAAATATACCCCCTGCAGAACCCGCGGATACAGGCGTTTCATTCTCCTGCCGCTCATCGTCCCCGGAAATGTTTACTAATTCGAGTTTATTGGAAGGCGGGGATCCATGCCTCGAAGCTTGCCGCGGTTAAAATCAGTACCGCTTAAAAAAGTGGTAAACCAATCTTCGAATAGGGGTATGGCCCCCAAGAAGGCGCTCACCGGTTTGCGGGGGAGAGTATAATACATTTCCTCTCAAACGAAGATACCTCGGAGACCACGAGGTTCTTCATTCCAAAATTAGAAAAAAAACAGCTTTTCGCCGATACTATAAGATAGACAGATGGAACATGAAAATACTGCAGAAAAAATATCCAAGACTCAGGGCCCCCAGGAAGTTATAACCGGGGATGAGAACGGAGCGCGTATTCTGTTCAACTTCTCCGATAATGATCTGGAACTGAGGGCTGACTTCATGCCTCCGCTGGGGAAGGGGCCGCCACTGGGCCCTGAACAGTTACATTCAGCCTTTGAACGCCTCAATATCATTAACGGAATCCTCTGGGATAACATTCAGGAGGCCATAGAGGACTGCAACCTCAATCATCGCCCTGTAAAGGGGGTGTTGATTGCCCGCGGGGAAGCTCCTTCCGCGGAAGTGGCCGAATACTTCGAAATAAATCCCCTGCTCAAGGAAAAACCGCGGCGGAATGAAGAAAATGCCCGTATCGACCACAAGGCCTGTTCCCCCTTCATCATCGTCAAGAAAGATCAGGCCCTGGCGCGGATGCAGCCCAAAAAGGCCGGAAAGGCGGGCAGGAATGTTCACGGCACGGCGATCCCCTTTACCGTAGTACGGCCTGAGGGCGTTTCGGGAGGGGAAAATACCCGTACCGAAGGAAACCTGATCCTCTCCAATGTCAACGGTCAGTTTATCCGGGATAAAAACACTCTTAATGTAAAGGAAAATCTTACCATAAAAGGCCCTGTGGATTATAATACGGGGCATATCATCTTCCCCGGAGATGTGATGATCGAAGGACCGGTGATGGACGGCTTCAAAATCTACTCAGGCGGCTCGGTGCTGATAAAGCAGACTTTTGATGTAACCGATGCGGTCACCAAGGGAGACCTCATCGTAGCGGGGGGCATCATCGGCCGGGGAACAGCGCTGATCAAGGCGGGCGGGGAACTGCGAACCAAGTTCATCGAGAACTGCCGGGCAGCGGCCCGCAAGAGCATTACGGTTGATTCGGAAATAATAAATTCCATGGTCTATTCCCTGGATCGTATCGAGGTGAGTGAAAAGGGGAAGATCCTGGGGGGTGAAGTCTATGCGGTACACGGCATACGGGCCGGAGGCATCGGCAAGAAGCAGGGCCGGGCCACGAAAGTCCACTGCGGTATCGACTTTACTGTCGAGCAGGAAAAGGAAAAAAACAACAATCAGATGCGTATTATCTCCGCCAAACTTGTCAAACTCAGGGAAATGATGGAAGCCGAACAGGATGCAGGGCGCAGAGCCAGGATGGAAGAACTAAAAAGCCGGCTCGAAAATGAGCAGAAAAAGACGGCCGCCAGGGTAGGAGAACTTCTGGGCGCTATCAAAGCCGACGAAAACGCCGCAGTGGAAGTGCCGGGGGAAATTGCTCCGGGAACCCTCATCGAAATCTGCCAGGTGGCCCTCTTTGTAACGGAACCCATGAAAAAAGTCCGCATCCGTTTCGACAAGACAAGCGGCAAGATAATTTCGGAGAGTCTTTAAGACCCTGAATACTGTCCGTCCACAAAGCCGGTTACTTTATAGACGGACTCTAAGGAAGCGCCGATTGGCGTCATTTCAGCAATTCTCAGTTTAAGATAACTATAAACCACTCGAGCAGAAGAGAATTCAGGTAAAAATGAAGGTCGTCGAAGCAAGCGTTAGTGTCTGTTCGTGCCGCTCGTGGTAAACTGAGAATTGCCGTGTCATTTGAGCTTGTTCCAAAAACTGAAGTTTTGGAACAGCCTCATTTAATCGGCGTTTCCCCAAATAATTTTTTCCCGGTTAAATTTCAAGGTTCAAGTTAAAGAATTCGACTGTATTTTTGAAGGTTTCCTCTGCCAGTGTTTCTGCGATTTTTCCCAGCTTCCCCGCAACGAATTCGGCAATATACACAAGGTTGGCGCTTTCGTTTCTGCCCCGGCGGCCCCCGGAAGACAGGGAAGGCGGCAGGAGATAGGGGGCGTCGGTTTCAAGGAGCAGGCGGTTTGCGGGAATACGGCTGAGCAGGGGCCAGAGATGACTCCCCCGCCTTTCATCGCAGACCCAGCCGGTAATTCCGATATACGCGTCCAGTTCGAGGCAGGCTTCAAGTTCTCCGCTTGAACCGGTAAAGCAGTGGACAACTATTCTCGTCAGATCTTTGCGGTACTTTTTCAGAATCGCCAGAAAATCTTCCCAGGCGCCGCCGCCCCGGAGGGAAGAACGTACATGGAGAAAGAGGGGAAGCTTCAGTTCAGCCGCAAGTTTTACCTGCTCTTCAAAACAGCGCCGCTGTTCCACATGGGGGGAATAGTTCCGGTCATAATCAAGGCCGCATTCACCAAGAGCGATAGCTCCGGCAACTGAGCCTCCCGGAAGGGCAATGTTCCGAATGAAGGCCGCGCTCTGTTCATCCCAGTATCGTGCATTGTGGGGATGTACCCCGGCAGTGGCATACAGCCCGTGGAGGCGGGCAAACTCAAGGGCGGCCCTGCTCTGCTCAAGGCTGCTTCCTGTTATGATGAGGGGGCTAACATTCGCTTTTTTCGCTTTGAGGATCTGCTCTTCCCTGTCTCCGTCAAAAGCGCTGTTCATCAGGTTGACGCCGATGTCAATTAGTCGCATTATTGGATCATAATGTATAGTGTTGGCGTTGCATACCTTCTATGGCTTCTCTCGGGTTTCGGTGCCCTGGGTTTCCACCGTTTTTACCTGGGAAAGATCCCTACAGGGATTCTCTGGATGTGTACCGGGGGCCTGGGGATGTTAGGTTCCATATACGATTTTTTCACCCTGGGCAGCCAGGTGCGGGAAGCCAATATGCGGAACGTCTTCTATAGTGATATAACCTCCGCACGGCAAGGCAAGTGGCGTTATGTCAATAACGGCCAGGCCCGGGTGGTGAATGAAAAGGAAAGTGTCGAACGGGTGATTCTGAAACTCGCCAAAGAAAACAATGGCGTTCTTACCGCCAGTGAAGTGGCCCTGGCTGCCAACATTTCCATAGACAATGCAAAAAAAGACCTCGACGCGCTGCTAAGGAAGGGCATCGCCGAACTCCGTGTCCGCAAATCCGGCGCCTTGGTTTATACGATCCCTGAGCTGATAGACAAAGACGAAGAGCTGGAAGACATTTAAAAGTATAATCCTGCCGGATTGTGGAACAGTCTCAGTTCTTCAATATCACTTCGGTTCTACCAAATCCCCCCATTTCAGGCCGGGAAAAGTAATAATCCGAAACTGCAGGATCCCGTTTCAGGTAATCGTGAACACCCTTCTGGAGAATCCCCTCCCCCTTGCCGTGTATCACAGCGAATTCCCTGAGACCGGAAAGCACGGCGGCGTCAATCTGCTTCCTCAGGGCTTCCAGGGCTTCATCAAGACGCATACCGCGGAGACTGAGTTCAAACTGCACATCCGGGGGAGAGGCAAGATCCGCTGCCGAGATCAGCGGCTTTGAAGGTTTCCCGTCCGGGGGCAGGGGAACGAGTTCCGTTTCGGAAAAACTCATCTTGAGGGAACCGATCTCCACAATCCAGCCCTTGCGGTCTTTTCGGATCAGTCTGCCGCGGCGGCGGTTTTCTCCCGCAAGAACCTCCAGCCCCGGTCCAAAAGCGGGAAGCGGGCTGCCTTTCTTTTCCGGGGCTGAAACTTCCGTATCCTTCTCCGTTTCCATTTCCGCCTGAATACGCCGCCGTTCCGCATCGAGCAGCCGTCTCTCCTCATCCAATGCCGCATCTTCCGCTTCTACGGTTCTTGAAAGGTCGCTGAGGAATTCCTTTACCCGCAACGTTTTCTCCCTGCTGAGTTCTCCCTCACGGATTTCTCTGACCAGATTCTCAAGAGATCTCCTGCTTTCAGAGAGGAGGCCGCGGAGGTTTGCAGCGGCTCCGGCCTTGATCTCCGCCTCTTTCTGCCGCAGTCTGAGTTCCTTAAGGTCGGCGTTACGGCGTTCTTCCCGAAGCCGCAATTCTTCTATCCGGGCCTTACCGGCGGCACTGTCAAGTTCCCGGTGCTTTTCCTTTAAGGCGCTGATCAGGGTAGACACATCGGAGCGGCCCTCGTCCAGGTAGGAGCGGGCGCGGGCGACAATGGCGGGATCCAGCCCGTTCCTGACGGCAATGTCCAGGGCCCGGCTTTCGCCGGGGATTCCCATGACGATACGGTAGGTAGGCGAAAGTGTCTTACCGTCAAATTCCATGGAGGCGTTCTCTACCGAAGGCCGGGTATAACCGTAATTTTTAAGTACTCCGTGGTGAGTGGTAACAATAAGTCTGCTTCTCTTTTCGATGAGGCAGTCCAGCAGAGCCATTGCGAGAGCGCTCCCCTCTTCCGGGTCTGTCCCTGAACCAAGCTCGTCCAGCAGGATCAGTGAATCCGCGGTAGCGACCGACACGGTTGCTGCGATATTTGTCATGTGGGCGGAAAAAGTGGAGAGGGACTGGCTCAAAGACTGCTCATCCCCTATATCGGCATATACTCCGTCAAATATGGGGAGTACGGTTCCCTCCGCCGCGGGAAGGGCAAGGCCTGCCTGATTCATCATGGCAAAGAGGCCCGCCGTTTTAAGGGCCACGGTTTTTCCTCCGGTATTGGGTCCGGTGATGATCACCGTCCTTGTGTCTCCGTCCATTTCAAGATCTATGGGTACGGCCTTCGATCCCAACAGGGGATGACGCGCCTCCCGCAGCACCAGTTCTGCGCCGCTTTCCGCAAAATGCCCCCGGATCTCCAGAGAGTAACGGGCCTTGGCCCTCAGACACTCCAGTTTAAGGACTCCCTCGTGAAAGCGGGCAAGCTCTCCGGCCTTTTCCCTGATACGGCCCGTAAGTTCCCTAAGGACACGCAGTATCTCTGCCGATAAACGCTGCTCTTCGATGAGTATGTCATTATTTTTTTCCACAACTTCTTCGGGTTCTATAAAGATCGTCTGCCCGGTGGAGGACACTTCGTGAACGATGCCCCGGAAACGGCCGCGGTAATTGGCCTTTACAGCCAGCACCATTCTGCCGTCCCTCTGGGAGGGCACTGCCGACTGAAGCATACGACGGGTTTCTTCGTTTCCCGTATAACGGCTCACGGAGCTTTCAAGTTCGGCTGTGAGGTTCTGTATATGCCGTTTGATTGCACGGAATTCCGGAAGATCACGGAGCGCACCGTATCTGTCAATAACACGGAAGATCTCCTTTGCTACGGAAAAACAATCCGGCAATGACTGCGGTATGTGGGGGAATCCCGGCAGAAGAAATTTCTTTAATTCTTCTCCCCGCTCAACAAAGAGACCGATGGCATAGACCTCGTCGGTTTCAAGGCTTGTTCCTTCCACGATCAGCTTTGAGAGCAGAAAACCTATTGCAGGAAAGCTTGAACGCTTCTCTTCATCCCCGCTTTTAAGCCGCTCAAAGACGGTGGAAACATTGAGCCTCATCTCCATTACTGCGTCAGAGTTAATTGCCGGTTTTTCCGCGAGGATCATCTCCGCAGCTTCTTTACTCATACTGCAACGGGCAACCCGTTTGAGAATCTCTTCAAATTCCAGCAGTTTTACTGTCTTTTCATTCATAGAATACCTTTCAAAAACCTGTCATCCCGGATAATTCTTCCCTGATACGCAGATAACTTTCGTAACGATCCTCGTGAATCGCACCGGCGTTTACCGCTTCGAGGATCTTGCAGCCCGGTTCACTCACATGGCTGCAGGAAAGACCGAAACTGCAGGTTCCCGCCAGGGGGGCGAATTCCCTGAGGTTCATGATCAGGTCTCCGGGACTTATACCATCGGGTACAAAGCGGCGAATGCCGGGAGTATCAACTACGGCGCCTCCGCCGGGAAGTTCCACCAGCAGGGATTGTGTCGTCGTGTGGTTCCCCCGGTCATACTTTTCGTTGATCGTCCCTGTCCGTATCCTTTGCGTTTCCGGCAGGGCAGGCCGCAATGCATTGATGATGCTCGACTTCCCCACCCCCGACTGGCCCACAAGCACTGCGAAGCGGCCTGCAATAAGCCTCGTAAGCTCTTCCATACCTTTCCCGGTTTGCGCCGACATCCGCAGTACCGGAAAACCGATACGGACAAAATCTTCAAGCCGTTCTTCGATATCAATATCTCTGCCGTGGAGATCCCATTTGTTACAGATCACCGCCGCGGGGATCCCCGCATGGTCGGCCTGGACCAGCACACGATCAAGAAAACGGGGCCTGAAGGGAGGAAAGACGGGACTGGAGACACAGAGTACCAGATCCACATTGGCCGCAATGATCTGGGAACCTGCCGCCTCGGCCGTACCGTATCCGCCCCCCGCCGCACTTTTCTTGGCATTGAAACCCTTCTGGTTAAAACGGGTAAAACAATTTTTCCGCTCTTCCAGGGAAACAATCTGCCCCTGTTCCACAGTAACCCTGTCGCCGGGAGCCAGGGGGTTATAGAAACTGTCAACACCCTTCAAGACCTTGCCCTTGATCCTGCACTCAAGTATCTGCGGCCCCTCCCTCTCGCCGCCGGATTCAAGCCTCACCGTAAAGATATTCCACGAACCTGAAATAACGGTTCCCCGTTTTATGTTTTCTTCAACGCTCATGCAAGATCCTGAAAACAGAGAATCGCAGGCCCAGGGCGCTCGCAAAATTCTGCCAGCGTTCTCCGGTTATACCGGTTTCGCCGCAGCTAACAAGGAAAACGCCTTCCGCAGATTTTCTCTCCGGAGCGCGGAGCGCAGCGTCATTTTTATCCAGCAGGGATTCTATCCGCTTTGTAATACCCTCAACCGAATCGTAGACCCTCATGCCGGGCCCGGCTTCCCGGCGGAATTCCTCCAGCAGAAAAAGAAAGTGCGTACAGCCGAGAACCAGGGCGTCAACGCCGGACTCCCTGAAACACTCAAGAAAGGGAGAAACAGCTTGCCGCTTTTCTTCCGCTCCTGCATCTGTAATGCGGTTTTCGACAAAATCAACCAGTTCCGGAGCGGCGATCTTTACGATGCTGCAGTCACTGCCGTAACGTCCGGCAAGAGCAGCAATGTAGGGATCGTCAATAGTCCGCTCCGTTCCCAGCACTCCCACCACGCGCCTCAGGCTCCCCTCCACGGCAGGTTTGATCGCCGGAACGGTACCCACAAAAGGCAGGGAGGGGAAACGTTCCCTCAATTCCGCCAGGGCCGAAACCGAAGCGGTATTGCAGGCCATGACGGAAATTTTGGGATCATACTCCCCGGTAAGGGATTCCAGCAGCTCTCCGAGAATCGCCGCAAGTTCTTCCCTGCTCCGTTTCCCGTAGGGAAAGTGAAAGTGATCCGCCAGATACACAACAGTTTCCGCAGGGTTGCGCTCCCGGAAATTGCTGCAATAGGGGATTCCGCCGATACCGGAATCGATAAAAAGAATGGGTCGTCTATCCATTGCTACCCGAAAAGGCTGTCAAAATCCGCTTTTGCCGAGCGGGCGGCATCCTGTTCCTTTTTTGATCCCTCACCGGGCTTTCTAAAAATGGAGTTAAGGGAAAACCAGTCGCAGAAATTGGCCCTGTCTCTTTCGGAAGGGTTTTCTCCCTGGGATTCGGTACAGTCCCCGGCAACAAAAAAACGGCAATGCCTGCAACAGCGGAGATCTTTCCCGCAGTTTCCGCATCTCATGGATCGCCCAATGGGTTCCGCTTCAGTTACCGGTTCTCCGCAATACCAACACATGACATTAGTATACCATAAGTTGAACGAAAAAAGAAATAACTCTTGAAAGAAGAGACAGGGTGGAGTATTATTACATACCATGTTTGATTTTATTCCCTGTGCTGCAGGATGCGGGAGAGCGGCGATTTCCGGGTCAAGTATCTGCGCTGTTCATGCCGCCGATTCCCGGGAAGAAGCGGGCAGGATTATCAGGGAGATAGGTTCTCTCAGGACAGTCAAGGATCTCAGCGCCACGGAACTCTATTTTGAAAAAGAGGACTTTTCACAACGTCACTATTACTGCTGTAATTTCTCAAAGACCGTATTCAGAAACTGTAATTTTTCCGGTTCCCTTTTCAGAATGACTTTTTTTGATTTTGCAAGTTTTGAGGGCTGTGATTTTTCCAAGTCGGATATACAGTTTGCCTCTTTTGGAGGGGCGGATCTGCGGAACTGCAACTTTGAAGGTTCCGAACTGGTTCATGTCAATTACGGCGGAGCGGTTATCTCAGATTGCTGCTTCAATGTATCCAATCTCTACAACAGCCGTTTTATCCAATCAAAGATCGGCAACACCACCTTTATCGACTGCAATCTAAAAAAAACATACTTCATACAAACCACAAAAGAAGATGTTTCCTTTAGATCTTCCAACCTTGCGGAATCAGTCATGGAAATAGAAGAATGAAACTCTTTTTCCATTACTGCACCTACGGTTTCAGCAACTGTTACATTCTCGGGCCCGATACGGGGAACGAAGCGGTAATTATCGATCCGGGAGCCATGGATGAACCGATGCTTGAATTTATCGAAAACAATAACTACATACCCAGGGCAGTCCTTGTCACTCACAACCACCTGAACCATATCCATGGACTGCGTACACTCAGGCGTATCTACGATCCTGAAATTTACGCGGTTAATCACATGATTCAAAAAAGCAGAGCCAACATTATCAAGGACGGAGATACTCTCAGCATCGGATCTTTCAGTATCTCTGTCATCTCCGTACCCGGCCATTCATCCGATTCGGCAATATTCAAGCTGAACTATTTTCTCTTTACCGGGGATGCCCTGAGCGCGGGACTTGTAGGAAGCACCGCCAGCGCCTATGGCAAGACGATCCAGACAACAGCCCTGCGGAACAAGATCCTCTCTCTCCCCGGAGACTATCAGATATTTCCCGGTCACGGGCCGCCGAGTACCATGGAAGTGGAACGGCAATACAATTCCGGCCTCGTCTTTGATTTACAGAGAAGCCATCGTTCCGGATTCAAAATAGGGCTTTAATCCGTACCCTCCGCACAAATCCTGCCGAAAGTCCCCAGCGTCTGCGCACATAGGCCGAAAAGGCTTCGGCTTCCCTTTCAAACGCCTCCCCGATTTCAGGCCAGGCATTGTTCTCCTCATCCTTTTCGGGAAGTACCGCCCTCCGCCAGGGTGAAGCGTCTATTCTGGAAGCGAGAGTTTCACCAAAATATTTACGGGCCTGGTAGGAAGGCTGCTGCAGAACATGGGCCATGAATTCGTTTATCAGAAGATATGTATCCCGTACATCATATGCCTGGTACTCAAAGTAGGAACGTATAAAACGGCGGGGAACATCCCCAAGGTTTTCCCAGCGGCGGCGGCTGAAATCACGGAAATCCTCATCAATAAAAAAGATTCCGTGAAAGGCCTCGTGGGCCATGAACATGAAACGCAGGTAATCCGGAGATTCTCTTGAAAGTGAAATGATCGCCCCCTCTCCCGCAGTGATACTACCGTCTTCCCGCCGGATAATTCCCTGGGAGAGGAGCAGGGATTCAAGTTCCCTCTCTTCCCTGTTCAGGGGAAAGGACAAAGAACGGGCAGCCTCAAAGAAGCGGGCCAGATCCTCAGCCCGGTAATCGTGGGCGTTCCAGCCGTGAAGATTCCGGATCACCCCATCGGCGGCAAGACGGCCCCGGAAACCCTCCTTTTCCACAAAGAAGGCAAGCCGCTTGAGGAAGAGATCCTGCAGTTCCAGGTTTGCAAAATCAAAAATCAGTATCGAAGGAAAATCTTCCCAGCGGAAAACTTCGTAGCGTGTATCCCGCCAGGACCTTTCAGGATACTGAAGAATTATACCCGGATCGGCGCGGAGAGGCTCCGGAAAGGGATTTTTCCGGGGAGGACTTGCGGCAAGGACACGGACTTCCCCGTGGAGGCTGAGGGGGAACAGGCCGTCCTGCAGCATTCCGGCGGGGATCGACAGTGTTTCTGTATCAGTCTCAAAACTCAAGGCCCCGGCCTCAAGCGTAATTCCCCCTTCCCGGACAGCCGCATAAAAGTCCATGCCTCCGGGACTGCGCCAGCGGGAGGGAACATCCATCGTAAAATTTCCTTCCCCGTCCGGGGCAACAAAGGGACTTAACGCAGGAACACTGTTTTGGACATCAAGGCCGAACCACCTTTCCGTAAATTTCAGCAATTCCAGTTCCAGAAAAAAAGTCTCTTTTTCAAGGCCCGTCTTCTCCCTGCTCTGATCCCCGTTCCGCATTTCAAGACTTATGCTGAAACCGTCAATGTTCCTCTCTACAGGAATGACATAACGCAGAAATCCTGCGGTTTCAGGGCCCGGAAACGGGAAGCTCCAGGGTAATTCCCATGCACCCCCTTCAAAACGGAGAACAAGCCTGTATGCATCCTGAAAGTCTCCGGGCACAGAAGCTTGTTTCTGTGGATCTCCTGAAATGCGGTACGAAAAAGCAGCCGAAACCTCCTCCCCTGGAAACTCAACGGGCAGGGAAAAGGAATACCGCAAGGCTCCGGAACAGGACAGATCCATACGCCCCGCAACGGCATCTCTGCTGAGGCCGGAAAGTTCCCCGCCGGTTCCCTTCACCCGGAACTGTACAGGTTTCCTGTAGGAACAGGAAAAAAGCACACAGGGCAAGAGAATGAATAGAATTACTGTTTTTTTATCAATATAAAACAAGTATTTTCCTGTCCGGGCCCGGCGGACTATCGGCTTTATGCCATCAGGCCCACAATACCCCTGGCGATCAACTGGGCTACCGAATAGCGTCTTTCCATATCCATCACCGGATCCTGGCTTAAAAACGTTTCAAATTCAGCCCGGAAAGATTCAGGCAGCGTCGGCAGGGCCAGCACCTGCTTGTAGTAGGCCCGGTGGGAAGGCTCAAAACGGCGGTTAATGCAAAAGAGGGTAAGGCATGCGGTCTTTATGAAACCGGCGGAAGAGATAAGATAGTGAAATTTGTCCTGCTGATAGCAGGCGGCGCCCAGATCCCCCAGATAATGTTCCATCTTGGACTGATGGGCCGCCCTCATACCCTCCCAGAAACGTCCGCTCAAGAGCGAAAGCCGGTTCTGTATATTGTCTATCCAGCCACTGCGGGAATAGAGGCTCTCCCCGTGTTCAAGCCGGTAGAATCCGTATGTTCCCGAATCCTTTATCAGCCACAGAGAATCAAGCTTTTCATCGGCAAAGGAAACCCGCTCTTCGATGCTTTCCGTCGATTTGTATTCAAGCCGCACCGGTACATCCCCAAGAAGAAAACGGTCCTTGGCACCCTCGCTGGAAGTTTCAAAGGCAGCCACATCTTCTCCAAAGAGATGGCAGCGCTCATCCGAACCGGGAATGGTTCCGGAATAAAACACATCAAGAATCAAGGCAAAATAAGGATCCAGCGTATCGGGCAGGGCCGCTTCGTTCAGGGTAATACATTCCACTCCCGGCCACCTGGATACAACCTCAACCAAACGTCCGGTCAATAACTTCGTCTTTTGTTTCATTGCGATTCCTTGCTAAAATGATAAAAATGGTAGCAACACCAAAACAGGTAACAACTACGAGCAATTCCCAAAACCCGGTTAGTTTCGAGAAAATCTCCTACTATCAAACATAACACAGGAGGGCAGTTTTGAAAACTCCGGAAAAACGATACCTCCGCCTCCTCGTCCTTCTTCCCCACAGGGACAAAAGACGGGAACTTGAGGCCTGGAGCGCAAAACTCTTTGCATCAGGCTTTGAGGGAGCATGGTCTTTCCCCCATGTGTGCCCCCTGGCGATCCTCTCCCGGCCCTTCAGCAGGGATGAACGAAAAGAAGCGGCGCGGCGGTTCCGGGAACTTGTCTCCGACGGGGACAAATTTCACACCGGCCCTGTGGAAGTTATCAATCTGGCGGAAGGGCTCAGCGTCTTCGGCCCGGCGCTGACTGTAGACCCCTCTCCGGACAGCCCGGAAAAAATGAAGGATGCCCTGAGCATGAATCCGGGAGCCGGGAAGATACTCCGTATTGTTCCCCGTTTCGTCCTCGGCTGCGGTCTCGCCGGAAGGGAAGGTCTCCGGACTACCGGGGAAACCGGTTACTTTTCGGACAGCTCCTTCCCCGGCCTCCCATCCCTGCATTTTCGCGCCGCAGCCCTGGCAAACATGAGCATCGATCCCCTGGAAGGCGAATTCTCCTTCCACTGGGAGATCGGAGAACTCTCCTGGCTCCCTTCACCCAAACGTTCCGCCGAGTCCCGCAGGCGCGGTGCGGGTCACGGCCTTTTCCTCAAACGGCCAAAATTTTATATGTCCTCTTGACACTCGGACTTCATTTAAGTAGCCTAATGTTAGTTTAGTCAAACATTTATACGGGTATCAGTGCATTATCGAGTATACAGGCATTTAACGGAGGATACGAACTTGTTCAAAAAAGCGCTTGAATACGCCGGGTAGAATCGGAGATGTCCGGGGTCAAAACGCCGGTATGCCGAATTGGGGAAAGACGGAGACGTTCTTCTTGCCGTATTTCATAAACCTCTTTGAGGGCTTCTTCCAGTTCAGCCAGGGTCAGACCTTGGGTGGAATCATCGGAGTACTCGTTCAGGCAGCCAACGAAGTAAGGTCCGTCTTCCCAATACGTATAGGTCAATCGCATTTCCATACGGTAAGTATACACCCTTGAGGCGGTTTGTCGAGGTAATGGGAAACGGTAATGGTGAACGAATAAGGAGTGGGAATATGGAGATAACATTAATGGAGCAAAACACAAAGCCCCCAAAAACGGGGCCGGCGCGGCTTTGGGAATTCGTGACGATGAAAAAGCCGCTTGTTTTCGGTTCGCTTATAACCGGAGGGAATTATGAACAACAAACTTAAAGCAAAAGACCTCATCACCACCGGCATATTTACCGCGCTGTTCTTTCTGATGATTCTGGTTTTCGCCATGGCGTTCTCGGCTATCCCGCTGATGACGGCGTTTATCGTCTGCTTCGATGCTCTGGTAGGCGGCGTGATATACCTTTACCTGCGGCTGAAGGTTCAGAGGTTTGGCGCCGTCACGATTTGGAGGTTTTATGCGCGAGCGCAACAAACTGCTGGATCCCCGCGCCAAACTGCTGATTTTGGTTTTGGTCAACATATTCATCCTTACCTCCCCCGATCTGCTCACTGAAACGGTGGGCGTCGGACTGGTGGCGCTGGCGGTTCTGGCAATGGGATCCCCGGGGGCTTGCGTGAAGGCAGTTTTGATATACGCGGGAATGCTCGGTATTCTGTATCTCTGCGCCCTGTTTCCGAACAACCCCCTGTCGGCGGTCGTGTCCATGATCATGGTCTGTTTCCGCAAAATCGCGCCCACGCTGTTCTTTGCGGGCGGGATGATCGCCACAACCAAAGTCGGCGACCTGGTCAGCGCCATGCAAAAGATACGGATACCC
>JAITLC010000084.1 GCA_031278095.1 Treponema sp. | reverse complement strand
TGAATCAACAATGAACCTCCCCGCCCCAAGGGGCGGGGTATCTTGTAAGCGTTGCATCATTTTACAAGGTTCGTTCTGTAAGGAAATTATTTAACTGTGGGGTCTACTACCATTTTTCGCGAGTATTTACTAATTCTAACCGCCCCAAGGGGCGGGGTATTAGACCCCACTGCGAATAAAGCCAAAAAAAACCTCCCGGGAAAAGGAGGTAAGGAAACCCGGGAGGCGCTGAATGATATACAGCAAACAGAACGAATCACGCTTGCTGCCAGACTGAGCAATCAGAAACAAGTTTCTGTACCCATTCTGCATCATCAGTATACTTTTAAGATAACAATAAATACCCTTGCCGTCAAGGTTTTTGGAAAATTATTGCCAAAGTATGATTTTCATTCGAAAATAGCACCATGGTTTGAAATTTACTCCTGTTTTGCCGCAGGCACGGAAACTTTTGTTGCGGAAGGCCATATTTCCGCAGATAAGGCTTGTCAATTATGACAATATATAATAAAATGTCATTATGGAACAGACACTTCCTCTCATGCTGAGAACCCGGGCGGTCGAATCGCCCGAAATCGTCGCCCAGTTCGCCAAGAGCCGGAGCGGGCGTTTTAAGTCCAAAACCTACAGCCGGCTTTACGAAGAGGTTCGTAATGTTGCCGGGGGACTGCTCTATCTGGGCTGCCGCCGGGGGGATCTTGCCGGTATTATCTCCGACAACCGCCAGGAGTGGCTTCCCGTCGATTTCGGGATTCTCTCCATCGGAGCCGCCGATGTACCCCGGGGCTGCGACATTACCTCCCAGGAACTCGGCTATATTCTGGGCATAACCGGATGCGAAATTGTCTTTGCGGAAAACCAGAAGCAGCTGCGGAAGATTCTGGATCTGCGGCAGGAATTACCGGCTATAAAGATCATCATAACCTTTGATCCGGTGGAGTGGGACATTGAAGCCGCCGCGGCAAAACTGGGGATAACGGTCTACTACTACCACAGTTTTATTGCCCTGGGGCAGAAATACCAGGTACTCCATCCCGGCGAAGTTGAGTCGGAGATGGAAAAAGGCAATTCCGAAGAGATTGCAACGATCATATTCACTTCCGGCACCACCGGTGAGCCCAAGGGAGTGATGCTCAGCCACGGCAATTTTCTTCACCAACTCCCCGGTTTTGAGTTGATCCTTGACGCACGGAAGGGAGAGATCCAGCTTTCCGTACTGCCGGTCTGGCATGTCTACGAGAGAGAAATGGAATACGTGTCGATCTACTTTACCAACGGGATTGCCTACTCAAAACCCATTGCCCAGGTACTGGAGCCGGATTTCAAGGCGATCCGGCCTCACTGGATGGCAAGTGTTCCCAGGGTCTGGGAGGCGATCATGGAGAGAACCTACAGGAATGTCCGGGAAAAAGGGCCCCTGCAGATGAAGATTTTCAACCTTGCAGTCTCTCTGGGTATCCTCTACACCTACTTCAAAGACAAGACCTTCGGCCTGCTTCCCAATTTCCACGGCCGCATCCGGCCTCTGGATTCAATCATCGGTCTTTTCCCCTGGATTCTGCTATTGCCTGTCCGCGGCATTGCCGCCGTTTTCATATATCAGCGGGTCAAGCGGAAGCTGGGGGGGCGTTTTAAGTCGGGGCTCTCGGGGGGAGGCAGCCTCCAGGCCGGGACGGATCACTTTTTCAACGGTCTGGGGATTAGGCTTCAGGAAGCCTACGGTTTAACCGAGACGGCTCCCATCGTTTCGGTACGCCGGTTCCGTAAAAGCCGCCGGGGCACCATCGGCCAGGTGCTGCTCAATACCGAGGCGGAGATACGGAACAGCGGCGGCAAGGCCCTGCCGCCGGGACGGAACGGTGTCATCTTTGTCCGCGGCGGACAGGTGATGAAGGGTTACTACAAAAAGCCTGAGGACACCGCCGCGGTTCTCTCCCCCGACGGCTGGCTGAATACCGGTGACATCGGTATGAAGACCTATGACAATGAACTGCGGATAACAGGCCGGGCCAAGGATACAATCGTGCTCCGGGGCGGCGAAAATGTGGAGCCTGCCCCCATCGAAATAAAAATCCGGGAAAGCGAATACATACTGCACTGCGCCGTAGTGGGACAGGATCAGAAATACCTTGCCGCACTGATTGTACCGGTACAGGAGGATCTTATGTCCTTTGCCGAAGAGAACAATATCCCTATCGTAGACTATGAACTCCTGCTGCAGCAGCCTGAAATAAATGAGCTCATCGCCAACGATCTTGCCACCCTCGTGGGCCCAAAGACAGGCTTTAAGCCCTTTGAACGGATTTTTAAATTCAGGCTGCTGGCAAAACCTTTTGAACAAGGCAGAGAACTTTCCGCCAAGGGAGAACTCCTCCGTCACCGAATCGCAGTCCTCTACGCCAGGGAGATACACGAACTGTTCAGGTAGAGCTAAACAATCGGGAAGGCAAGGCAAAACATGACAACCAGGGAAGGCTGAGGGCGCCATTAGACAGCAATTTTACATTTACCCGTGTATGGGCACAATCCTACGGATCGGTACTCCTTTTTCTCCTCAAAACCGCCAAATTTGACTATTTGGCGGCTGTTTTATTTCCACCTCGGCTCAAATGGCCTAAATGTAAAATTACTTCGCCATCAGACTCTTGCTCTTTGTTCATTGGTATGCTATCCTGTTTTCTGCCGGATTTTGCGTCCTGTAAAATTAAGCTATATAAGGAGTGTTTTCCATGAAACCCATTCTTCATTTAAAATCGTCCATATTACCCCCCCCCTCATCTGGTAAGTAGTTTTTTCCTTTTACTCGTTATTCTTCTTTGCCTTTTCCTCGCGGCCTGCGGCAACCCCGCCGGCGGGGGTTCCGGTACTGGTAACGGCGGTAGTACCATTACTTCCTGGACGCAGGTGACGGACGATGACGGCGCACTGGGCGGCGCATCAGGGAACTTTGTCACCAATGAGTTCCGGGACGTAGCCTGGGGCGGCGGCAAGTTCGTGGCGGTTGGCGGTAGACTTGTTAGTGGTATCGCCACTGCGGGTAAAATCGCGTATTCTTCCGACGGCGTAACCTGGACGGTGGTAGACG
>JAITLC010000122.1 GCA_031278095.1 Treponema sp. | reverse complement strand
GGAGAGGGCCGAACCCAGCTGCATATTGCAGATTATGTGGGTAATCCAGGTAAGCTGAAGGGCTTCAAAGAAGCCCCGGGGTTTCCCGGCGGCCACATGCTTGAGGGCATTGCCGATACGCAGATAATCGGAATCATATTCCCCCGCTTCCAGATATATATCGCCGTAATCACTGATGAATTTTTCAACCCCATCCAGGGTAATAAGGCAGGCCTTGTAGAAATTGGATTCCGGATGCTTCCGGAACGCGGCCTCTACTTCCTGCCGAATGCCGCCCCAGCCGATAGCCGCCACTTTATCGTAGGCAAGGTTCATGTGGTTTGCCGCATACCAGGGCTGGTCTCCGAAAGAGAACCCAAATCCCATGCGGCCAATGCCGTAATCAAATACAAAAAAATCCTCACAGGCCTTGGCAATGATCATATCTTTTAATTGACCGTGAAATTCCAACTGGAGATGTCTGATGATGGTCTGCATCCGCAAAAATTCACAGTTGGAATCGTAATGATCCCTGGCCATCATGGCCCAGCGCCCATACATCCCGCCGGGAAAGGCGCCGCCTTCCTTTTTTACCTTTCCGTCAATAATGTCCTGAATATACTGCCTGGCCGCGTTGTACTGTGCTTCGTAAGAAGACTGTTCAACCTCCGGCCACATTCCGATAATGGACCCGCCGACTTTTTCATAGGGCAGGACAACCTTTTCTACATTGTCCAGCAGATACTGAAAGGCCAAGGCCCTGCGCAATTCGGGATCCTGACCCTCCGTCTGTTTAAAAGATTCCGCCACCAGAGGATAAAAAGTGGTTTTGCGGACTTTTCCGAACTGCAAAGCCCGGGTATGTTCAATGAGCTTATCCAAGGCCGATACAGAAACCGCGGTAGATTCCATAATTCAGTTCCTCCTAAAAATCGTATCTATCATGGTTAAACGTTTAACAGATTCAATGACCATTATACTATGTTCTCTAAAAAAAGCAAGTGTTTTTTGTGGTTTTTATGAGTTTTTGAAAAACTTTATCCCTCCGAGGCTGTTCCAAAACTGAAGTTTTGGAACAGTAACCTTAAAATCCGCAGTTTCACAAGGCTGAAGGCCTGAGAAACTGCAAGAGCCAACGGTTCAAGCCTGGTCCAAAACCATGCGCGTGAGCGCACAGTCAATTAGTTTTGGAACAGGCTCCATCGATAGTTGAATAGTCTCTCCAAAATATACCCCTCATCCGATACCTCAACCGGCAGTTGTTGCCGGTCGGGTCAGATTTTTATATGAGATTTCACGATGTGACATTATTGCCAAGAACAAATTGAAAGAAGAAATATAGAGTCCGTTCCAAAACCCGGTTGGTTTTGAAACCGGCTTACGAGTTTTTGCCGCTTGCAACTTCGTCAGGGAGAGGTCTTTCTTCGCATACAATGCGCATCTTCGATCTTCGAAGGGAAGCAACAAAGACAGAACCTTGAGGCCGGATCTTTTGCAGAAGCAGGTTTGAGATGGGATCTTCCAGTTCCCTCTGAACCATGCGGCGCATGGGTCTTCCACCGAATTTGGGATCCCAGCCTTTTTCAACAAGGTACTTCCGGGCCTGGGGCAGCACTTTAAGGCCGTAACCCTGATCGCAGAGTCTCTGTTCCAGTTCGGCAAGCTGAAGATTGAGGATCTCTCCAATCTCTTTTTGGCCGAGGGGCCGGAAAATCAGCGTATCATCAATTCTGTTGAGAAACTCAGGATTGAAGAGCCGCTTCAGTTCCGAAAGGGCCGCCTCCTCTATCTCCTTTATATCCATGAACCCGGAGGCCGCTCCAAAGCCGAGCCGGGAATCCCTGGAGATCTCCCTTACCCCCGCATTACTGGTCATGATGATCACGGCATTTCTAAAGCTGACAATATGATTGAGGTTGTCCTTGAGTTCGCCTTCTTCCAGTACCGCAAGGAGCAGATTGAATACATCACGGTGAGCTTTTTCAATCTCGTCAAAGAGGATCACCCGGTAGGGGTTGCGCCGGATCTGTTCCGTAAGAGTTCCCCCCTCTTCATAGCCGATGTAACCGGGGGGCGCTCCCACCAGCCGGGAAGCGTTATGCTTCTCCATAAAGTCCGCCATGTCGATGCGTACCAAAGCTTTTTCCGTACCAAAAAGGTAGCGGGCAAGTTCCTTGGCAAGAAGCGTCTTGCCCACTCCGGTGGGCCCCAGAAAGATAAAGGATCCCAGAGGCCGTTTTGGGGAAGAGATCCCTGTCCGCGAACGCCGTATCGCCTGTGCGATACGACTCACCGCCTCATCCTGACCGATAAGATTCCTGTGCAGTTCCTCTTCCATGTTGAGAAGCCGCCGGGACTGCTCTTCTTCAATGTGTTCAAGGGGAATGCCTGTAGCCTCCGCCACCACACGCCGGATATCCGGTTCTTCCACCATGACCGGAGATTCACTGCTGGCCTGTTCCCAGGCTGTACGGAACGATTCCAGCCTGTTCCGGAGTTCCCGCAACTTATCCCGCAATTCCGCCGCTTTCTCATAATCCTGGGAGCTGACAAGGCTGTCCTTTGTTTCGGTGATACTCTCTATTTCCGCTGTAAGGGCGGCAATGTCCGGGGGATCACTTCTCTTTTCCAGCTTCCGCATGGCGCCCGCTTCATCAAGCATGTCGATGGCCTTGTCGGGCATGTAGCGGTTCTGAAGGTAACGGGCGGAAAGGTTTACCGCGGAGGCAAGGGCATCGTTGGTATAGCGCACCCGGTGGTGATCTTCGTACTTTTTCTGCAGACCTTTGAGAATCTCCAGTGTATCTTCCAGTCCCGGTTCTTCCACGAGAACGGGCTGAAAACGCCGTTCCAGGGCTGCGTCCTTTTCAAAATACTTGCGGTACTCCGCCAGAGTGGTAGCGCCGATACAGTGAATCTCCCCCCGTGAAAGACCGGGTTTGAGCATATTGGAAGCGTCTATGGTACCTTCGGCGCTGCCTGCCCCAATAATCGTATGGATCTCATCAAGAAAGAGAATAACATTGCCCGCCTGGGCGATTTCCCGGATAATCTTCTTCATCCTCTCTTCAAATTCTCCACGATACTTGGTGCCTGCCACGATGGCGCCCATATCAAGGGCAAGGATACGGCGGCCTGCAAGCAGTTCTCCTGCCGTCTCGGAAACAAGAATACGGGCAATGCCTTCTACAATGGCCGTTTTCCCTACACCCGGTTCCCCGACAAGGATGGGATTATTCTTTGTCCGGCGGGCCAGTATCCGCAGGGTCCGGTTGATTTCCTTCTTTCTGCCTATCACCGGATCGAGCTTTCCCGCACGGGCTGCGGCGATAAGATCCCGTGAAAATTCATCCAGAGTAGGGGTAAGAACCGGATAAGAAGCGGGTTTTACCCGTGACCAGGAACCCTTATGCTCCCCTTCCCGCCTGAGGTACCATGGCTGATACACTTCGGCGCCTGCATATTCGGTCCGTTGATTACGGTTGTGCGGAGACTGGATTACAAGACGGATCATGTTAAGATCCACCGAATGCTGACCCAGATAGAGCTGCACCGGGGAGTTGTTTTCCTGAATTGCCGCATAGAGAAGATGTTCGGTTCCCAGATATTCATTCCCCGAATTGCGGGCTTCCCGTGCGGCGGTATCCAGCAACAGTTTAGTCCGCTTTGCGGGAGGCACATCCGGGGAAAGCATGGCTACGCTAATCCGGGGAATACTCTGTTCGAGAGCCTGCCGGAATTTTTCAAGATCTATCTTGAGGAAACTTAAGGCCTTACAGGCGGTTCCAACCTTGTCCCGCAGAATTGCAACAATTATATGCTCCGGAAGCAGTTCAGAGGAACTGAAACGCCGCACCTCTTCCTGTGCGTTGACGGCAAGGATACGTTGTACCCGCTGAGAAAAACCTCTAAACAATGATCTCCTCCCTTTTTTATACTAGAGGCCGTTCCAAAACTTCAGCTTTTGGAACGGCTTCCTTGGATTTAGAGGAAAAACCGGGCTTTTTGCCGGTTTTTCCAAGAGCTTGTTTCAAAACCAACCGGGTTTTGGAACAAGTTCACTATATTTTCATTTATTGAAGAGAACAACATCGCCGGGAACAATTCCCACCCGGCGGAACCAGCCCTGGGGAACTTCCAGCGCATAACGGCAGGGATGGCCGGAACGTGTCGTGGAAAGGTCTTCCGGTTCCATGTCATGGATCTCCACGATCCTGCCGTCGGCTGCAATAAAGGCTATGGACAGGGGAATAAAAGTATTCTTCATCCAGAAGGAGAGAATCTCGTCCTCCTCAAAGACGAAGAGCATGCCCCTGCCGTCATCCAGAGAACGGCGGTACATGAGGCCCCTGGCGCGTTCCGCATTGGTTTCGGCCTTCTCGACAGAGACAGGTACCTTTGTTTGATCCGCCCTTTTTATTTCCAGTTTCAGTTGTGAAGAGCGGGCGCTGCATGAAAGGGGAAGAAACAGAAAGAGAAGCAATGCCTGCAAAGAAACAGCATTTCTAAAAGTCATCCAGAAATTCCCGGCGGAGTTCCAGTTCCACGGCTCCTGAAAGTTTTGATTCTTTAATTATACCGCTAAAAACCTTCTTGTCGATATACTTGACCGTAAGAGGCCGTTCAATAGACACGCGGGTATCTTCGTTTTCCCAGACTGCCTCATGGGGATTCAGGGAAACGGGCTCCCCGTATTTTTTTACAAACGTGGTATAGATTGAATAGTGATCGACAAGGGCCGTGTTCAGCATATAGCCCATGATGAAGAGGGCGTCTTCGCGGAGCTGAAAAAAAGCCCGGCGTACAAAAGAACGGCCTGAGGTCTCCACAAGGTTTTCCGTTTTGGAGGGCAGATAGGACACATCCCTGTCGCCGCGGAAATCAAAGAGCCCGTTCTCTTCAAGGACAGCCTTGAGAGCCTTAAGATCCATCCCCAGCTCAATCCCATGGAATTCACGGGGAAGCCCTCCGTCAGATTCGGGTTCTGTTCCGGCTTCTTCCGTTGCAGCCGCACCCTCCGTGGAAACCGCAGCCTCCTGAGCCCGGCAAAAACCGGTAAAACCGGCAAAAATCAATAAAACCAGCAAAACACCCTTCACCCTTCACCCTCCGGCAGGCCGAATAACCTTCTTCCCTGAGCTTATTCCAAGATTATGATCCTGCCGGATCACCGGATTTTGGAACAGCCTCAGCTATATTATCGGCGTAGCTCCGCTATCTTCTTGAAAATTCCACCATCGCGGATTGGCCCCTCTCCGGAAAATTCGGCTGCCGCCCGGGCCCGTGATCTTCCCATCATGGAGCGGGATCCGGAATTCATCCACTACGGCGTCAGCTTCCATACGGGAAGCCGGCAACCGGATATGGGCCCGGCGGGACCGGGTCTGCCTTTGAGCTTGTTCTAAAACCCGATCAATTCCACAACATGCCGTCGCGGCGGGATTTTTCGATACGTTGCATCTTGCGGAAGTATTCAACCTGTTTGGGGATCTCCCGTACATCGGCTACATGGATCTTGTCCTGGACTATCTGAACCTTGGAGCCTTCCATCATCTTCCGGAGAACCAGCGCTCCTTCTCCCTGGGGAAGCCCTACCATGCCGACCAGTTCTTTGGGACCGAAATCGAAGGTATGGATCTGATTCTGATCAATGGGGATCCGGTTCTTTTCAAGCTGCATCTGCAGTGCATCCCACATGCGCCCTTCCGGATCGGAAAGAAGTGTATTTGCCAACTGTTTATAGATAAGCCAGATCCGTTCCGAAAGAAGCGTGGTAAGCCGGGCAATGATCTGGGGCTGGGTACTGATCATCCGTTCAAAGTTGGCCCGGTTTACCGCCAGTACCTGGCAATCCTCGTAGGCTACCGCACTGGCAGCCCTGGGCTTGGATTCCAGCAAGGCCATTTCACCAAAAATATCCCCGGCCGTAAGAACCGCAAGAAGCACTTCGTTGTTATTCACAATCTTGGCAAGTTTTACAGCCCCTTTCTGTATGATATAGAGTTCTTCCCCACTCTCCCCTTCACAGAAAAGCATACAGTCTTTAGGATAGACTCTGTTAAAAACATCCGGGTGGAAGTTAAGCCGGGCAGTCTTGACCGCATACGGGGCAATCTTCTGTATCTTTTCCCTGGCAGTCATCACATGGGTGCCTGAAGGATTATATTTAATATACTGACAGTAGGCATAGTAGGCCTGATTGTACTGGCTCTGCCTGGCATAGTATTCCCCCACCGCAAAGAGATGGGAGGCATCGGTTGCCGCATTGTTCTTGAGAGTTAAACGTGTCAAAGCCTCATCAAGAAAACGCAAACGCTTGCTGAACTGGAGAATTATCTTCATCGCAACGGGGGTATTACGCTGAATAAGCTGAGGATACTGATCCTTTTGCACCGATATAAGCACCACATCGGTAAGCGCCCTGGCAGTTTCGATGTGGTTGTGGCTGGACATAGTGGAAATGACGCCGAAGAAGTCTCCGGGGCCCAGAATATTACCCCCCTCCTCTTCTACAACTTCCATTTCTTTAGAAATCCGGACTTTACCCTGCCTGATAATGAAAAAACGGTCGGCATTTTGCTTGCCTTCAACCACAATATAAGAATCTTTACTAAATTTTACAAATGTGAGTTGAAGCTGTTCCGGCATCCTGTATCTTTCCCCTGAATATTCAGTATAGAAAGGCAATTGAGGGGTTGTCAATGGAGTTTTTCCAAACCGGCCTGATTTCCGTCTAAGCTTAACGATGCAAAGCCGGTTACTGTTACGGAAAGAATTCTGCATTTTGCGCACCGTTTCGTACCGGAACGATGCGCAAAATGCGTTTGTGTTTTGAAAAAAGCTCTATTTTAACTCCTCATCAAAACAGACGGCAACCTTACCGCATTTGCCGCTTGCCATGAGTGAATAGGCTTCGCCGGCCTTTTCCAGGGGGAAACGGTGGGTTACGAGGATCTCCGGGTGAATGTTCCAGCGGACAAGCCGTTCCACCAGATCTTCCATGCGCCAGATGCTGGTTACCCAGGAGCCGATAATCGTTTTCTGCGGGTGAATGAGATCCGGGCTGGGGTTGAAACCGACCGTGTTCCCCTCCCCCACAAAGGCTATTTTCCCCCACTGCCGGGTAGCCCGTATAGCCAAAGCCCTGGCCTCATCGTTGGCGCTGGCATCAACCGCCTTTTCCACACCGTTGCCCCCGGTAAGAGCCTTGATCTTCTCCACCGTATCGGGGCCGGGAACAAAGGCCTCATCCACAAGCCTGAGTTTCTTTGCCAGTACGATCCTCTCTTCGTTTATTTCCACGCCGATAAGTTTCTGGGCGCCCATTGCCCGGGCCAGCATAAGCGCCGCAAGCCCCACGGGCCCCAAGCCTGTAACGAGGACTGCGTCATTACCGGAGATCCCTATCTTCTCCAGGGCCTCATACACGGTACCGAAACCACAGGCCACCTGGGCCCCGTCGGTGTAGCTCAGCTCATCGGGCAGAAACACCAGATCCTTTTCATCGGCCAGAATATAGGGAGCCATGCCGCCGTCACGCTGCCAGCCGTAGGCCGCCCGGTACTCGCTGGTACAACTGATCATGTAGCCCATACGACAGTCATGGCAGACCCCGCAGCCTGAAATGTGGTATATGATTACCCGGTCGCCTTTCTTGAAACGCCTGCAGCCGGGCCCGGTCTTTTCAATCTGACCGCAGGGCTCATGACCAGCTATCTTTTCCTGATAGCCCTCAGGCCCCTTGCCTACATGCTCCCGGTAGATAGCCCGAATATCGCTGCCGCAGATCGTGGAGCTCTTTGTCCGTACCAGTACCTGTCCGTGCCCCGGCTCGGGAATGGGGTAATCCCTGAATTCGACGGTGCTGTTACCGGGAAGCACCACCCCTTTCATTGAATTATTAAGATCAACCATACCTTCCTCCTATGGTAAAACGTTTACGTAAACGTTTATAATAATAACAGCGTTTTACCGGGATGTCAAGAAAAATTTCTGGCGCTGTCAACGATCGGTAGAAATGTCCTCTCTATGTCTATACACAAAAAAGGCCCGGACTTTGATTCGCAGGCGGGGGCTTGCCCCTGCTGCGAAATAATGTAATCGGAATAATGAGCAATGAAGGTATAAATTGGTATGAATCCTGCATACAATCCATACCTTGCCAAGGATGCGGATGAAGAGCTCTTTGCTCAGATTAAAGTGGACATGGACGGAAGACGCATACGGACGCGCAATGAAGCGGCAGCAGAGGGGAAACCTTCGCAACATTCATTGCCTGTCTCATTCGGGCTTACCTTTTGTGAATGCTCCCAAAATACCCGGGCCTGTTCCAAAACCAATTGATCGTGCGCTCACGCGCACGGTTTTGGACCAGCCTCACCTGACTGACAATTCGACTTCGCTGAAAAAAAAGCATGCAACCAATAATTTGACCTTTTCCCCTATCCCCATAGAACGCTTAAAAACTGCCCTCCGGACGCGCCGGGAAGGACTCAGGCACGGTTTGCGGAACGCAAAGAAAAATTGCATACCGCATGTACGAAGATACCTCGGGGTATGAAGCCAGGCCTGCGAATCAACAGACAGGAGTATTGACAAACCCGTAATGCCAATCCCCGACACGCCTTATTAGCCTGCTATACAAACGGCAAGTTCAGCATAAATAGTACACCTTTGAGCTTATTCTCAAACGGGTCGCCGCGCGGTCTCCCGCGTCTATCCGGCATGACCTCTTGTTCAACCCGGAAATATGGAATATAAGTAATGTAGCATTACAGTATTCCATAATACAATGGGAGGGTAATGCGGAAACTGTCTCCACGACGACAAAGCGCACGGGTCTGCCGGTAAGAGGGCGCGTGTTTTCCGGTTTGATGTGGAGTGCGCTATTCATTCGAATCAGCGCCGGGATATGGGGAGGCGCTTCTGCAGCAGGTAAGTCTTATTTATATTGCAGGTTTAGTCGTCTACACGATCTCTTTCGGAGTATTATTGGCTGACTTGAGTATTGCGATTTTCAGGCGCAAGGTAAAGCATGTGCGGTTTTTTACTCTGCTCATGCTCGTTTCCTGTATCTATGCTTTAGGTTTTCTGCTGCAGCACCTGTCGTTTGATTGCTCCGAGCTTCTGCAGGGGGCCCGTGTGCAGTATTTGGGAGCTGCGTTTGTTTCTCCGATGCTGTTGTTATTCATTTTGGACTTTTGCGGTGTAAAACAGCGTACATGGCTTACCGTTTCTATTTTTATTATACCGGTTGTCGCGGTAACCCTGGTATTCACGTACCCTTTTGACGGCATATATTTCGGGGAATCCTCATTCACCACGGATCCGGTACCCCGTCTGATATTTTCCGGTTCTGTTTTCCGTACAATTTATTTCATTTATTCATATATCGTAATGCTTACCGCATTTATTATTTGCATGATTTATCGTTCAAAGCGGGACGCATTGTTCAAAAAACATTCGATATACATAATTATCGCAATGTTAATACCGATGTTAGGAAACCTGCTGACCGCTTTTCTGCAGTTATTCCCAATCGATCTTACATCCTTTTTTGCGAGCATCATGGGAACGATAATCGCATATACGCTACTGTTTACGGAAATATTTCAGATTGCCCCGCTGGCGCGTGAGGAAATTGTGGAGAACATGCAGGACGGCTTTGTTCTGATTGACCCAAGCGGCAGATTTCTGGATGCGAATCTTACCGCAAAGCGGCTGTTTCCGGAGCTTGCGTACGCGTCAACCGGACTGCCGATGGCGGATATGGGGACGATCCTGTGGGACTCGGAGGGGCGGCCGGCGCAGGAGTTCTTCGTGGAAACAGAGTCCGGCAAAAGGTATTACCGCTGTTCCGCGGACAATGTCATGCACAAAGGTCGTGAAATCTGTACCTGCATTACCATCTACGATAACACGTCCGTTCAGGAACTGATGGACGAAATAAGGGAAATGGCGGAACACGACGCACTGACAAATCTGTTGAATCGACGATCTTTCTGCCGCGATGCGGAGAAAAAATGCGACGAGATTCTCCGCTATGGCGGCAAAGCGTTCCTGATGATGTTCGACATCGATTATTTCAAGAAGGTCAACGACACCTATGGACACCCTGCGGGCGACGAAACTTTGCGATCCGTTTCAGGAACGCTGCTGCAGCGTTTCCGCAAGACCGATATGGTCTGTCGTTACGGCGGCGAGGAGTTCTGCGTATTCATGCTGGCGTCGAACGAGGAGAAAGCCACTGAAATCGCAGAGGAATGCAGGCGGCACATCGAGAATTTGCTGATTTCGTTTGAGGGCAAAACCATCCGCATTACGATAAGCATCGGCATAGCAGAGTTTCCGTCCACCCAGGCTCAGACGTTGACGGCGCTGATTTCGTGCGCTGATGAGGCGCTGTACAAGGCAAAGTCAAGCGGCCGCAACCGCGTCGTATCGGCGTGCGGCGCATTATGACTCACGGCTCTTTTTCATTTTTGGAATTCCGCTTACCGGTTTGATTCGCAGGCGGGCTTCATATCCGGGGGCTTCCCCTGCTGTGAAATAATGTAATCAGAAGAGCTTGTTCCAAAACCAACCGGGTTTTGGAACAAGCTCAGGTATAAATTGGTATGAACCCTGCATACAATCCATACCTTAACGAAGATACCCGGGAGATCTCCCGGATTCTTCATTTTAGCCGTCAGGCGCAGCAAAAAAACGCAAGGGCCAGTGCGGAACAACAGGAAGCCGCCGGAGTGTGTGGAATGTTCCCGAAATAGACTTGAACGGCGTGTAAACAGCCCCCGTCCTTCAAGGGTGCCGCCGGTTACTTTATGGACAGAACTCTGCATTACTATCCCAACGGGCCAGTACGGCATATATGTTCAAGAACCCGGCTGGTTCTCTGCTAACCTGCGGTTAACTTGCAAGTCCTGCAATTTCCCGCCAAGGAACCTTCGGTTCCCCGGCTGTGAAATTGCGGTTTTTTAGCGGAAGTTGTTCAGAAACTTTTCTGAACAACTCTATTTTGTCTTTTCCACGGAATCCTCTGTCAGGGCGACAGGGTTACCGGTAGTTTTGAGTGTCTGCCGTCATTTTCTTCTGCGGCTTTGTGGTTACCCTTCTTCGTATCAGGCCTCACCTAAAGAAAAGTCGCCGATTATTTTGAAACGTTTGCCGTCACGGACAAGTTCCAGGCCGCGGCCGGGAAAGTAGGCGGGGAGTTTCCGCCTGATGAAGGCCGCGGTTTCTTCCATAAGAAATTCAAACTGTTCCGGAGGGATCCGTTCCAGGGTGGCGGCACGGAAAGAGACCAGGTAACCTCTCCCTTTTTCGCTCCCTATGCCGGGGGTAAAGTCGGGGATGATCTCGAAGAGGCCGTCCATGGCCGGGTTGCCGGTATTCCCGCGCTCGGGCCGGTTGGGGTGCAAGGCAAAAGCGCCGCCCCAGCCTTCCTCCAGAAAGTTGTCCGCTTCATCGAAGAGGGCGTCCAGGCCGGCGGTAAAAGCTCTCAGTTTCGGGTGCTCATACATGTTCAATCCGGCAGCGCCAGCGCCAGTACCTCATCAAAACGTTCCACCGGATGGAATTCTATACCTTTCTTCACATAGTCGGGAATATCGTCGAGATCCCGGACATTCTGTTTAGGGATGATGATATGCCGGGCCTTGTTCCGCCGTGCGGCAATGGTCTTCTCCTTGAGACCGCCGATTGGCAATACATGGCCTGTCAGACTCAACTCCCCGGTCATGACGAGGCTGGAACTGATAATTTTTCCCCGCATCAGGCTGAGGAGGGCTGTAGCCATGGTGATCCCGGCGGAGGGGCCGTCCTTGGGTGTTGCCCCTTCGGGGATATGGAGATGGATGTGGTTCTTCTCAAACCAGTCAAGCTCCATGTTGTAACGTTCCGTACCAAGCTTGCGGGCCACCGTCATGGCGATAGTGGCGCTCTCCTTCATCACGTCCCCCATCTTGCCTGTAAGGGTAAAACCTTCCTTGCCGGGCACCGAGATAGCCTCAATCACCAAAGTATCGCCGCCCATGCTCGTCCAGGCAAGCCCCACGCTCATCCCCGGCCGGTCGGCTTTCTTTATATCCTCTTCGGGGAAAACGGGTTTACCCAGGTGCTTTTCGATAGCCTTTTTGTCAACATCGAATTTCAATTTGGGATTTAAAGAAACGGCAGCGGAATCCTGCCGACCCGCTTCGGTTTGAGTCTTCTGCTTTGTTTCTTCATTCTTCTCTACGATCTGCTTCGCCAGCTTCCGGTGGATCTTGTCCAGGTTCTTTTCAAAATTCCGTACCCCCGCTTCCCGCGCATAGCCGTTGGCAATGTGGAGAAGGCTGTCTTTGGTGTACTTCACCTGACCCTTCCTGAGTCCGTTCTTTTCAAGACTCTTGGGTACCAGGTAGTGTTTGGCGATTTCAAGCTTTTCCGCATCAATGTAGCCGGGAAGCTGGATAATCTCCATCCGGTCGATGAGCGGCGGCGGAATCGTGTCCAGGGTGTTGGCGGTAACGATAAAAAAGATATGAGAAATGTCGAAAGGCAGATCCAGGTAGTGATCCCGGAAGGAAATGTTCTGTTCCGGGTCAAGCACCTCGAGGAGGGCAGATGCAGGATCGCCCTGGTAGGAAGCCCCCATCTTGTCGATCTCGTCGATCATGAACACCGGGTCGCGGGTTTTGACGATCTTGATCCCCTGGATGATCTTCCCCGGCAGGGCGCCGATATAGGTACGGCGGTGACCCTTAATCTCCGCTTCGTCCTTCATGCCGCCCACGGAGAAACGGAAAAATTCCTTCCCCAGGGAACGGGCAATGGAACGGCCTACGCTCGTCTTCCCAACCCCCGGCGGCCCCACAAGACAAATAATGGAACCTTTGGTATCGTTCCGCAGCTTCCTCACCGCCAGATACTCGACAATCCTCTCCTTTACATCCTTAAGCCCGTAGTGATCCGCCTCCAGAATCTCCCGGGCTCTGGAAAGGTCAAAATGTTCAGGCTCGCTCTCCGTCCAGGGCAGACTTGCGATAAGGTCAAGATAATTGCGGGTTACCACATACTCAGGGGAGTTGGGCTCCATGATGTTGAACTTCTCCAGTTCCTGATCAACGGCCTCCTTTACCTCGCCTTCAAAGTGAAACGCGTCAAACTTCTCCCTGAATTTCTGGTAATCGGAACTTTTTGCATCGGTAACCATCCCCAGTTCGGTCTTGATCGCCTTGAGTTCCTCTTTAAGGAAGTAATCCCGCTGACTTTTTTCGATTTTTTCATTGATCTCCTTCTGAATCCGCTTCTGAATCCGCAGGAGTTCCTGTTCCTTCTTGATAAAGACCAGCACCTGCTCCATACGCTTGCGAACATTGAGAATTTCAAGGATCTTCTGCTGTTCCGCCTTGTCGATATTGAGAATACTGGCGATAAAGTCCGCAATCTTCCCCGGATGGTCGATGTTTATCATGTTGAGCCGCATCTCCTCGGAAAAGAGGGGGTTATTCTCGGAAATCTGCTTCATCTCGCTGATCAGCGCCCTGGTCAGAGCCTTCACCTCGCTGGTGTCGTCCTCCTCGTCCTCAAGGTACTCCACCGCGGCAACAATGGGATTCTGGCCGTGCAGAGACTTGCGCACTGCAAAACGCTTTAAAGTAGAAATGAAAATATTCACCCCGCCGTCTGGCAGGTTTATCTTCTTGACAATCTTCGCGGCGGTTCCCACCGAGTAAAGATCGCCTATACCGGGAGTCTCGGTTTCGTTGAGAAGCATCACGAGGCCTATGAGTCCGTTCCCGGCAACCGCTTCCTCCACAACCTTTACATCCGCCGGGTTGCCGATCATGATCGGCGTAAAGATCCCCGGAAAAATAGGACGGCCCATCAGGGCCACCAGAGGCAATTTATGGGGCAATATCTGATCTATGGGTACTACACTTTGGTCCGACATACTTCCGCCCTTATTTGTAATGTTTTTGTTTTCAAATATCGCAAAATTCCGGGAAAAAAGCAAGAAAAATAGTCCGTTTGGGCTTGTTCCAAAACTCAGGCTTTTTCGGAACAAGCTCTTGGGAAACGCCGGTTAACTCGGCTGTCATCATGCGGGGGGTTAGCGGAAGACACGCGGAGCGGGTCTGGAGCGAGGGGGGCGAAGTTGGAGGGCGGCTGTATGGGAGAGAAGCTGTGGAAACAGAGCCCCCCTTCAAAATTCTTACGAAATTTGAATTTCTTATGAAATTCTTTTATTTTACTTGCCTTTATTTGCGGGTTATGGTATTACTGAAAGTAATGACAGAGATTGCGGAACGAGAACGGATTATTATCGATTCTTTGATGGAAAAAGGGGCCATTTCGGTGGCGGATCTGAGCCGGGATCTTTCCGTGTCGGAGGTGACGATTCGTTCCGACCTGAGCGGTCTTGAAAAGAAAGGGCTTTTGAGCCGGGTTCATGGCGGGGCGGTGGTTTCGGTGCATCCCCATATTCTGGAGAGACAGAATCTGCGGCTTGAGGAGAAGCAGAACATTGCCAAAGCGGCTGCGGCGCTTGTGGAGAACGGCGACACGATCATGGTGGAGGCGGGGACGACTGTCGCACTGCTGTGCCGTTATCTTTCCGGAAAGCGGGACATACACGTGATCACCAATTCCGCGCTTGCCTTCAATGCGGCAAAGAACAATCCTTCCCTTAAGGTTACGCTTTCAGGCGGAGAGTTCCGCAGCAGTACCGAATCTTTTGTGGGGCCCATCGCGACAGAAACTATACGGCGTTTCAATGTGCGTTTTGCGTTTGTAGGGACGGATGGTTTTGGGCCGAAGCACGGTATTACTACAAATCTCCTTGAAGGGGGAGAGATTATCAAGGTGATGAGAGAGCAGGCGGCCGCAGTTATTCTGCTGGCAGATGCGGACAAGTACATGCGGGCGGGCGCGGTGACTTTTATGCCTCTCTCCGGAACGGATGCCGTGATTACCGATTCACGTATTGCCGCCGGCGCTGCGAGGGAAATGAAAAATGACAGTAATATTGCTGCTGTACAAGAAGAGAGAGACGGTCTTGTTACGCGGTTCTGGTTTAAATTGAAATAGAGGCGAGTGTATTCCAAAACCCGGTTGGTTTCGGAATAGGCCCAATAACGTATAGGAGTGATTTTATGGCCCATGTATTGATTATGCCGCGGCAGGGAAACACCGTAGAGTCCTGCATCATCGGCGAATGGAAGGTGAAGGAAGGGGATACGGTTGCTGCCGATGTCCCGGTCTGTGTGGTGGAAACCGACAAGGCTACTTTCGAAGTACCCGCGGGGGTCTCAGGAACAGTGTTGAAGATTCTCCGGGAGGCGGGGGACGATGTTCCCGTGCTGGAGCCCGTCATGGTGCTGGGCGAAGCGGGTGAATCATGGGAGGCTGCGCTGAGCGCCGCGGGAAAACAGATTCCGGTGGTTGAAGATCCGGCGGCCAAGGCTGAAGCCGGGAATGGGGCGGTTGCGCCGGCCGGATCCGGCTCTGCATCCGGCAGTATCTTACAATCCGGCGGTCGGACAGAAAACCTTGTCTCCGCGGTCTCTCCCCGTGCGAGGAAATTCGCGGAAAGGGAGGCGGTGGATCTTTCCGCCATTACCTCGCCTTCCGGGCCCGGCGGCAGGATCATCGAGTCTGATGCGGCCGCGTCCATTGCGGGCCGTCCTCCGTTAACGGAGGCGGCAAAGGCGGAACTGCGGCGCAGGATTACTGCGGGGGAAGCTTCCGGTAGTCTTACTGCGGGGAGCGGTATCGGCGGGCGGATTACGGCGGGGGATCTGGGAAAAACAGGTTTCCATGCCGCAGGGCAGGAGGCCGGGGCTGCCGCAGGCTTTGCCGGGCCTGAGTACGGGGAAGAGCCTTTAAAGGGGATACGTAAACTCATCGCCGCCCAGATGATGGAATCCCACAGTAATACTGCGGCCTTTACGCTTAATGCTTTCGCCCCCGCGTGTAATCTTCTGAGTCTTCGCGCCCGTTTCAAGACAAGCGATCCGGAACTGGGTTTGAATACAATTACAATAAACGATCTGATACTCTTTGCCGTTTCCAGGATTCTGCCGCTCTACCCCTATATGAATGCCCACAGGCTGGAGAATGCTCTGCGAAGTTTTCATACCGTTCATCTGGGCATGGCGGTTTCCACTCCCCGGGGGCTTATGGTACCTGTTATCAGAAACGCAGAGACTCTGTCGCTTCTGCAGATTTCGGCAAAAGCGCGGGAACTGGCCGGGGCCTGCCGTTCCGGTTCGGTTTCGCCGGATGATCTTCACGGTTCAACATTGACGGTAACGAATCTGGGCAATACCGGTATCGAAAGTTTTACTCCGGTGATTAATATACCCGAGGTTGCCATTCTGGGGATCTGCAGCATCCTTCCCAGACCCGCGGAAACTTCTCCCGGTACCTACGAAATTCTCCCCCATCTGGGACTGAGCCTTACCATCGATCATGCGGTGGTGGACGGAGCTCCGGCTGCGGAATTTCTCAAGGCTTTTGCCGCCGCAATCAAAGATATTGATCTGTGGCTCGCTAAATAGCGCCTGTCCACAAAGCCGGTTACTTTGCGGACAGACCATTTTAAGGAAGTCTGTCCATAATGTGTCTATATTATGGGCAGACATTAAATAGTGAAACTATGGCTGGCCGGGAAGTAACCAAATCCTGGACAGCCCCGGATTATAAGAACCGGGTTTTGAAACCGGATCAGGAGTTCTTACTTTATGTACGATGTAATTGTCATAGGCGGGGGACCGGGAGGTTATGTTGCCTCTGAACGGCTCGGTCATGAGGGGAAGAAGGTGCTGCTGGTTGAAAGGCAGTATCTGGGCGGAACCTGTCTCAACGTGGGCTGCATTCCCACGAAGACGCTTCTCAATTCGGCAAAACATTATCTCCATGCGGGGGAGGCGGGGCAATTCGGCGTTCACGCGGAAAAACTGTCTTTCAATCTTGCGGAGATGATGGCCTGGAAGGAGAAGGTGGTAGAAACTCTGCGTTCCGGTGTGGCGGCCCGGATGAAACGTTTCCATGTGGATGTGGTAAACGGCACGGGTGTTGTTGAAGTAAACGGGGCGGGAAGAGCGGTAAGGGTGATTGAGGAAAGCGGCGCCCGGACGCTGTATGAAACGAGAGCCGTCCTGGCGGCCGCAGGTTCCGTTCCCGCCATGCCGCCCATTCCCGGAGCAAAGGATAATCCCAGGGTACTGGATTCGACGGCGCTCCTCTCGGTGAAGGAAGTGCCTAAGACGCTCTGTGTTATCGGGGGAGGGGTAATCGGCATTGAATTTGCCAGTCTCTTTGGCATTCTGGGGACCGAGGTTTCCGTAGTGGAAATGCTGGATGAGATCATTCCTCCCATGGATAAACAGCTTGCCCCCCTGATGCGCCGTTCCCTCAGGAATGTAACATTTCATTTGGGCTGCCGGGTAACCAGGCTTGAGGGAGGAACGGTTTTCTTTACTGCCAAAGACGGAAAGGAAGTTTCGGTAAGCGCAGAAACGGTGCTCATGGCGGTTGGGCGGAAACCGGAAACCGCTTCCTGGGCGGCGAGGGAGGCCGGTATCGACATAAGCGCCAGAGGCGTTACCGTGGATGAGAGGATGCGCTGCAACATAAGCGGTATATGGGCCGTTGGAGATCTAAACGGCAGGAGCATGCTGGCCCATTCAGCCTACCGCATGGCGGAAGTCGCGGTAAAGGATATTTGCGCCTTTCTGGACGGTACTGTTTCTGCCGACAGGATGCGCTACAATGCCGTGCCCTGGGCGGTTTACAGTATCCCTGAAGCCGCCGGCGCCGGCCTTACGGAAGACGAGGCCCTTGCCAAAGGCATCAAAATAAAAAAAACCGCAGTACCCATGCTGCTTTCCGGGCGTTTTCTGGCGGAAAACGGAATGAAAGCCCCGGGCATGGTGAAGCTGATTGCCGATGCGGAAACAGACATGCTGCTCGGCGTCCATGTCCTGGGTCCCTATGCTTCGGAGATGATCTGGGGCGCGGCGGCCCTGATCGAAAACGAAAACCGTATCGCGGACATTAGGGAAATGATATTTCCCCATCCCAGTGTCTGCGAGGTGATACGCGAAGCCGCGTGGAGTTTCATTTCGTAAAGCGCTGCTTTACGAAATGATTTGGCATTTTTCCGCCCGGCGGGGAAATGTGACTTTAAAATGAGCTTGTTCCAAAAGCTGAAGTTTTGAAACAGCCTCAAATAATTCTTATAGAGGAGGAATTATGCCCAAGGCAATAGTTGTAGATCCTGCGGAAGTCAGGAAAAGCGGATTTATCAGGATCAAAGATATTCCGGTAAACCAGTACAAAAATAATTTTGAGAGTGAACTGAAAATCTACGGAAAGGAAGGGCTTGTCCGTATTCTCTACGACATGATCGTTATCCGCGAGTTTGAAAACATGATGAACAGCTTCAAGATCCAGGGAAGCTGGAACGGGATTGAGTACAACCACAAGGGGCCGGCACATCTGTCCATGGGGCAGGAAGCGTCGGCTGTCGGGCAGTGCGTCAATCTGGGGACAGAGGATTTTATCTTTGGTTCCCACCGGAGTCATGGGGAACTCTTGGCAAAGTGCCTTTCCGCGGTGGAAAAACTGGATGAACAAAATCTTGAAAAGATAATGAAGGAATTTCTCGGCGGCGATACACTCAGGATGGCGGAAAAAGTACCGTATAAAAACGTAAAGGATCTGGCGGAGAATTTCGTGCTCTATGGAGCCCTTGGTGAGATATTTGCGCGTAAGGCCGGTTTTAACCGCGGCCTGGGCGGTTCCATGCACGCATACTTTCTGCCTTTCGGTTCCATGCCCAACAACGCCATTGTCGGAGGCTCGGCGGACATCGCCACCGGAGCGGCTCTTTACAAGCGGATAAACCGCAAGCCCGGCATTGTCGTTTCCAATGTGGGGGACGCGGCTCTGGGATGCGGCCCTGTATGGGAGGCGATATGTTTGGGATCCATGGATCAGTACAAGACCCTCTGGCCTGAAAGCGGGCCTCACGGCGCTCCGCCGATTCTCTACAACTTCTTTAATAACTTCTACGGAATGGGCGGACAGACCACTGGCGAAACTATGGGCTACCAGATGCTTGCCCGGGTAGGCGCCGGGGTCAATCCCGACAACATGCATGCCGAACGGGTTGACGGCTACAATCCCCTTGCGGTGGCCGACGCCATTGCCCGGAAGAAAGAGATACTGCTTGGCGGCAAGGGCCCTGTGCTGCTGGATACCATTACCTACCGTATTTCCGGCCACTCTCCTTCGGATGCTTCAAGCTACCGTACAAAGGAAGAACTTGAAATCTGGAAGGCCGCCGACGCCATCGAAGAATATGTAAAATACCTTGAAAAGAACAAGGTGATAAATTCCGCCGAAACAGAAAGCCTGCGCGGTTCCATTACCGAAAAACTGACGGCGGTTGTGCGTCTTGCAACAAACGATACCGAAAGCCCCAGAGTTCCCGCGGCCTTTATTGAGACCGTCATGTTTTCCAACCAGAAGCTTGAAAAGCTTGAAGAGGGGGAGCCTGATCTGCTGAACGCGGGGCCGGAGAACCCCAGGGTAAAGGCACTGAAGGACAAGGCCCGTTATGCCTATGATGCGGAAGGAAAACCTGTAAGCAAAAACAGGATGTTTCAGCTCCGGGATGCGCTTTTTGAAGCCATGCTCCACAGGTTTACTATTGACCCCAGCATGGCCGCGTGGGGAGAGGAAAACAGGGACTGGGGCGGCGCGTTTGCCGTGTACAGGGGGCTTACCGAAGCCCTGCCCTATCACAGACTCTTTAACAGTCCTATTTCGGAAGGCGCCATCGTGGGTTCCGGCGTGGGTTATGCGATGTGCGGAGGCAGGGCTGTGGTAGAGTTGATGTACTGCGATTTTATGGGCCGTGCCGGAGACGAGATCTTCAACCAGGCTTCCAAATGGCAGTCCATGTCCGCGGGGCTTTTGAAGATGCCCCTTACGGTACGGGTTTCCGTGGGGAATAAATACGGCGCCCAGCACAGTCAGGACTGGTCTGCCATCGTGGCCCACATACCGGGGCTCAAGGTGATGTTCCCCGCCACTCCCTATGATGCCAAGGGCATGCTCAACCTTGCCCTGAGGTGTACGGATCCTGTCATCTTCTTTGAAAGTCAGCTTCTCTACGACAAAGGCGAGCAGTTTGAAAAGGGCGGTGTTCCCGAAGCGTACTATGAGATACCCGAAGGCGAACCGGCAATACGGAAAACAGGCAGGGATATTACCATTGCAACTCTGGGGGCAGCGCTCTACACAGCCCTGAACGCGGCGGAGATCCTGGAGAAGAACTATGGGCTTAATGCGGAGATTATCGATCTGCGTTTCATCAATCCCCTGAACTATGAAAAGATACTTGAGTCGGTGAAGAAGACAGGCCGCCTGGTTCTGGCAAGCGATGCCGTGGAACGCGGTTCCTTCCTTCATACCGTGGCTTCCAATGTGACCCAGCTTGTCTTTGATTACCTGGATGCCCCTGTTGCCGTGGTGGGAAGCCGTAACTGGATAACGCCGGCGCCTGAATGTGAAGAGTACTTCTTCCCCCAGGCCGAATGGATCGTGGATACCGTTCATGAGCGGATTTTGCCCCTCAGGGGGCACAGTCCCTCTACCGTGCAGACCACGGGCGAGATGCTCCGTAAAGCCAGGCTGGGTGTATGAGCAGTATCACTAACCCTGAAAATTCAATCGAACGGAAAACGAAGTTTTCTGATGTTCCCGAATGTATCAATGATCCTGCGGCCCTGCCCGAAGAGCGGATTGAGGCCCTGCGCAGTTTTGCCAAGGGCGGCGGCCTTGCCTTGATGACGCCGTTCGGCGGGGAGATAAACAACCATATCCATACCATTTACAGTTTTAGTCCCTATACTCCTTCCATGGCGGCGCTGAAGGCCCGGCGGGCGGGGCTTGAGGCTGCCGGTTCCGTGGATCACGATTCCTATGCCGCCGCGGAGGAGATGAAGGCTGCGACAGAGATTCTGCACATGGGCTGCGTAACAGGCCTGGAACTGCGGGTAAGCTTCAGGCATACCGAATTTGCGGAACGGAAGATCAACAGCCCCGATTCTGCGGGGATTGCCTACATGACCATTCAGGGGGTTCCCGGGGGGCAGGCAGACAGGATACGTGATTTTCTTATTCCCCCGGGAGAGGCACGGCGGCAGCGGAACAGGCTTATGACCGAAAGGCTCAACGGCATTCTTTCTGCCGCAGGACTTGCGGAACTCTCCTACGACAGGGACATTGTTCCCCTTTCCATGGCGGCCTGCGGGGGAAGCGTAACCGAGCGGCATATTCTCTATGCGCTCTCCCTTTCCCTTATAAAAGAGGCCGGGAAGGGAGAAACCCTGCTTGCATTTATCAAGGACAGGCTCGATCTTGCCCCTTCGGGGAAAACCGCAGCGATGCTGGCGGATGGCGGCAATCCTTTCTATGCCTATGACCTGCTGGGCCTGCTCAAGAGTTCCTTTAATGACAGGATGTATATTCAGCCGGGTGAGGATGAGTGCCCTCCTGTAGAAAAGGTGACAGGTTTTGCCCGCTCAATCAATGCCGTTCCCTCGTATGCCTATCTTGGAGACGTTGGGGAATCCCCGACAGGGGACAAGAAGGCGGAAAAATTTGAGGATGATTACATTGAGGAGCTTATGCCCCGTCTCCGCTCCCTGGGCTTTCTCGGTGTCACCTACATGCCTCCCCGGAATACCGGAGAACAGCTTGCCCGTCTTCATAGGCTCTGCGAAGAATCGGGCTTTATCGAAATATCCGGGGTGGATATAAACAGTCCCCGGCAGGGTTTCAACTGTCCGGAGATACGGAAGCCCGAATTTGCCATGCTTCTGGACAGCACCTGGGCGCTGGCTGCCCATGAAAGGCTTGCCTCCGCAGATCCCGTCCGGGGGCTTTTCAACCCTACGGATCCTCTGGCGGACAGAGACCTGAATGAGCGGATAAAGGTATTTGCCGAAATTGGAAGGAAAAAAATATATGGATAAGAAACTGCTCATTGCCCCTCTGATCCGGGGTTTCCTTCTTGAAAAGACGGGCTGTCCCTGGGTAGTTCAGGGCTGTGAAAAAGGAACAGGGGAGAAGACGATTGTTGTTGACACTCGGGCGGAAGACAGAAAACAGGTAATAGAAGTATTCAGAGCTTCCCTTGAAACATGCAGGAATGACAGTGAAATTCCTCTCCGCTGGAGGGTTCGGTGGGCAGGGGAGGAATACTGTTTCTGTGCCGCCGAAGATTTTGAAGGTATCGAAAAAATAAAACGTAATGAACAGAAAGACTGCCGGGATGCCGTGAGCATAAGGGTTGCGGCAGGAAAAAGAAACAGGGATGATGTGGTAAAAAACCGGACGGCGCTGGTAACAGGGGGCGCACAGGGTTTTGGTGAGGAAATAGTCCGGGGGCTCTGCGCTGCCGGCGCCCTGGTTTTTATCGCAGATCTCAACCTGAAGGGGGCGGAGGCTCTGGCCTCCAGACTCAACGGAGAATACGGGAAAACCGTGGTTTTCCCCGTAGAAGTGAATGTAAGCGATGAAGAATCGGTTGAAAGAATGGTGAATTTTATTGCCGGAACTGCGGGAGGACTCGATCTCTGTATCAGTAACGCAGGGGTGCTGCGGGCCTCCGCCATCCTTGAGCAGGACATGGCTTCCTTCAGATTTGTTACCGATGTCAACTATCTGGCCTTTGCCATGGTCAGCAAGCACTGCGGAAGGCTCATGAGCGTACAGCATGAGAGTTCCCCTTCCTGGCATACCGACATCATTCAGATCAATTCAAAGTCGGGCCTTGAAGGTTCAAACAAAAACGGCTCCTATGCGGGAAGCAAATTCGGCGGTATAGGACTGGTGCAGAGCTTTGCCCTGGAACTGGTGGAATACAACATAAAGGTAAACGCCATCTGTCCCGGTAATTTTTTTGACGGACCCCTCTGGTCCGATCCCGGGAAGGGACTTTTTGTGCAGTATCTCAACGCGGGAAAGGCGCCGGGGGCAAAAACGGTGGCCGATGTAAAGGCTTTTTACGAGGCCAAGGTTCCCATGGGCAGAGGTTGTACCGGCCCCGATGTTATCCGGGCGGTGATGTACCTTGTGGAACAGATATATGAAACGGGGCAGGCCCTGCCGGTAACAGGCGGACAGGTGATGCTGCATTGAAATTGAGGAGTAAGCAGTGAAAACAAAAGCAGTACGGATCTACGGAGAGAATGATTTAAGGCTTGAAGAATTTGAGCTGCCGCCCATAAAGGACGACGAGATTCTTGCAAGGATAGTGTCGGATTCGATCTGCATGTCAAGTTACAAGCTTGCAATGCAGGGAAATGTCCACAAACGGGTACGGGCGGATCTTTCCAAAAATCCGATCATTGTCGGGCACGAGTTCTGCGGGGAACTGGTGGAGGTAGGCGCCGTATGGAAAGAGAAATTCCACGCGGGCGGCAGGTTTGCCATTCAGCCGGCCCTTAACTATCCCGGCCCGGACGGCAAGCCTACGCTCTGGTCTCCCGGTTATTCGTATCCCTTTATCGGCGGAGATGCTACCTATATTATCATTCCCGCCGAAGTGATGAAGACGGGCTGTCTTCTGGAATACAGGGCCGACGCATTCTATCTGGGCTCCCTTGCGGAACCCATTTCCTGCATCGCCGGCGCGTTTCATGCCCAGTACCATGCGGTCAACGGTTCCTATGTTCACGAAATGGGGATACGGGAAAAAGGCGCAATGATTCTGCTTGCGGCGGCAGGGCCCATGGGTCTGGGCGCCATAGATTATGCTGTCCACAATCCGCGGAAGCCTCATCTTCTTGTAGTTACCGATATTGACGACGCGCGCCTTGAACGGGCTGCCTCCATATTCAGAGCGGAGGAAGCGGCAAAACACGGCGTCACCCTGAAATATGTAAATACAAAAGATATCAGCGATCCTGTTGCGTATCTTAGGGAACTGAACGGCAAAAAGGCCTTTGATGACGTCTTTGTCTTTGCGCCGGTAAAGCCGGTAGTGGAAATGGGCGGCCATCTTCTGGGAAATGACGGCTGCCTCAATTTTTTTGCCGGCCCTGCCGATCCTGCCTTTTCGGCAACGTTAAACTTTTATAACGTGCACTATGAAGCTCATCACCTGGTTGGAACCTCCGGGGGCAACACCAATGATATGATAGAATCACTGCAAATGATGGCGGCAGGGACAATCAATCCCTCTTCCCTTGTTACCCATATCGGCGGTCTTAATGCGGTAGCGGAAACCACCATCAATCTGGACAAGATACCCGGAGGCAAGAAGCTTATCTATACCGGCAAAAATATTCCCCTTACCGCCATTGCTGATTTTGCGGAAAAAGGGAAAAACGATCCTTTCTTCAAAGACCTCTCCTGCATCACTTCAAAGACCCGGGGCCTCTGGAACGGCGAAGCGGAAGAGTATCTGCTAAAACACGCGGAGAATATATAATGTCTGTCCATAATGTAGACACTATATAGGGCGCCCTGATCATGATAAGCCGTATACACAGCATTGAAACTGCGGAAACCAATCCTTACAGGAACATTGCCCTTGAGGCGCTGCTTCTCCGCCGTTTGAATGCGGGATCGTGCATACTGTATCTATGGCAAAACCGGCATACGGTTGTCATCGGCAGAAATCAGAATGCCTGGAAGGAATGCCGTGTCGAAGCCCTTGAGGCTTCGGGCGGCTTCCTCGCCCGCCGTCTTTCCGGCGGAGGGGCGGTGTACCATGACGGCGGAAATCTCAATTTTACCTTTATCATGGGGAAGGAAGACTACGATCCCGAAAAACAGAATGCGGTAATTCTGCAGGCCCTGCAGGCCGCCGGGATAGAAGCCCATAGTTCAGGCAGAAATGACATGGAAATTGAAGGCCGGAAATTTTCAGGTCATGCCTACTATCTTGCGGAAAAGAATGTCTACCATCACGGTACGCTTCTTGTGAACGCCGGCCTTGAAGCCGCCGCAAAATATCTTTCCGTGTCCGTTGACAAGATCAGAGCCAGGGGGGTTGAATCGGTACGGAAACGGATCATCAATCTCCGTGAACTAAAGAGCGGCCTTACGATTGATGAATTGAAAGTCCTGTTGAAAAAAGCCTTTGAGGAAGTTTATGGCTTAGAGTCTCAGGTCCTCTCTCCGGAAGGATTTGAAGGGGAAGAGCTTGACGCGCTGGAAAAACAGTTTGCCAGTCCCGAATGGAAGTACGGCAAGAATCCTCCATTTTCGTTTGAATCTTCAGGGCGTTTTCCCTGGGGCGGGGTAGAGATTCATCTGGATATTCGGGAGAACAGGGTGCGTGAAGCTGCCGTGTATTCGGACGCCATGGACGAAGAATTTATATTGGAGATTCAGGTTTTGCTCAGAACCTTGTCCTTTGACCGTTCCTCTTTCAGGACAGCCCTGGAAGAGGCTTTTTCGGGATCTCCTGAAAGAATTTCCTGTTCGGGAGATATTCTAAATCTGATATTTGGGGTATAATGAAAACATGAACTACCATCTTGCCATTGATATCGGCGCCTCTTCGGGGAGGCACATTCTCGGCCGCCTTGAAGGAAGCAGGCTTGTGATTGAGGAAGTTCACCGTTTCAGCAACGGCCCACAGGAAAAGAACGGGCGTCTTGTCTGGGATACGGATGCCCTTTTGAAGGAGATAATCGCCGGCATGAAAAAATGCGCCGCTTTGGGTAAAAAACCGGCGGCCGTCGGGATTGATACCTGGGGCGTGGACTATGTGCTGCTTGACGGGGACGACAGGGAGATACTCCCCGCCCATGCCTACCGGGATCTCAGAACGGAACCCTTCCTGGAGGCTCCTGTCGGGGAGGATGAACTCTACCGGCATACGGGGATCCAGAAACAGTCCTTCAATACGATCTATCAGCTTTTGGCCGACAGGGCTGAGGGGCGGCTTAAAAAGGCGGAGCGTATGCTTCTCCTGCCCGAATACTTCTCCTGGAAGCTCTGCGGGGTGAAGGCTGCCGAATACACCGAGAGTACCACTACGGGTCTCCTGAATGTTGCCAGGCAGGACTGGGATCGGGAACTTCTTGGAAAACTGGATCTTCCGCCCCGTATCTTTGGCGAAATAAAAAAGCCGGGAACTATACTGGGGCATCTTCTTCCCGCAATACGGGACGAGGTTGGTTTTGACGCAGAAGTAGTACTGCCGGCTACCCATGATACCGCTTCCGCCGTGCTGGCGGTTCCTTCCCCCGGATCCCTCTACATCAGTTCCGGTACATGGAGCCTCATGGGTGCGGAGGGCAGGGCCATTACCAGCGATGAAGCACGGCGGCTCAACTATACCAACGAAGGCGGCGCCACCGGGAAGATTCGTTTCCAGAAAAACATCATGGGCCTCTGGGTGATGCAGGGGCTCCGGAAAGAACTGGGAGACGCCTACAGCTTCCAGGATCTGGCGGACCTGGCTGAAAAGGAAATAGGCGGCATGAATATAGAAGAGGCTGTCAGGAAATTTGCAATCGATATAAACGATCAGCGTTTCTTCGCTCCCAAAAGCATGATTACCGAGTTGAAAGGTCAGTGCGGGAAGGAAGGCCGCCCCATTCCGGAAAGCCCTGTGGAACTGGCTTCCTGCATCTATCTTAGTCTTGCCTACAGTTACAGTACTTCTGCCGATGAGATTGAACGGCTTACGGGAAGGAAATTTGACCATCTCTGCATTGTAGGCGGAGGCAGCAAAGATGACCTTCTCAATAAGCTCTCCGCCGCCGCGCTGAAGCGGCCGGTCTACGCAGGGCCCGTGGAGGCTACCGCCATCGGCAACATCGTTATGCAGTGCCTTGCCCGGGGTGAAATCGGCGCCGAAGAAGAGGCAAGGGAAATCGTAAAGGACTCGTTTGAAGTCAAGGTAATTTCTTAGAATTAGTGTCTGTTTATAATGTGGACACAGTATAACAGACCGGCTTATAAAACGCATTTTTGAGGGAGGTATCCGATGTATAACGAAGCTCAGAAAAGGTACAGGGAAGCGGGTGTTGATACCGAGGAGGCGATGAAGAAATGCGCCTCAATTCCCGTTGCCCTTCATTGCTGGCAGGGAGATGACGTAACGGGTTTTGAAAATTCAGGAGAGGCCCTCTCCGGGGGAATCCAGGCCACGGGCAACTATCCGGGGAAAGCCCGGAACCCTGCGGAACTTATGGCGGATCTGGATTTTACATTCTCCCTTATACCGGGAAAGAAACGTCTCAATCTGCATGCGGTTTACGGCGTCAGCAGCAGTCCTGTCGAGAGGGACAGGATCCTGCCTGAACATTTTGACCCGTGGCTTGAGTGGGCAAAGAAGAACAATGCCGGCATCGACTTCAATCCGACTCTCTTTTCCCATCCCAAGGCTGCGGACGGGCTTACCCTCTCCCATCCCGACAAGGATATCCGGAACTTCTGGATCCGCCATGTAAATGCCTCCAGAAAAATTTCCGCCTATATCGGCGAAAAGCAGGGGAACCCCTGTCTTGACAATATCTGGATCCCCGACGGGCTTAAGGATATTCCCGGAGACCGTTCAGGCCCCCGCCGCCGCCTGATGGAAAGTCTTGATGAAATTTTCGCTAAAAAGTACGATTCAAAATATATAGCCGATTCCGTGGAAAGCAAATTGTTCGGCATAGGCCTTGAATCCTACACTGTCGGTTCGCACGAGTTTTATATTGCCTATGCGGCAAAGCGCGGAATTATTCCGCTGCTGGATAACGGTCACTTCCATCCGACAGAGAATGTATCCGACAAGGTTTCTGCGCTGCTTCTCTTCTTTGACAGGCTGGCCCTCCATGTAACCCGCAATGTCCACTGGGATAGTGATCATTCGGTGCGTCTTGACGATGCGGCCAGGGATCTGGCACGGGAAATTGTTTTTAACGGTGCGGAACGCTGCCTGATCGGCCTCGATTACTTTGACGCTTCGATAAACCGTATCGCGGCCTGGGCCGGCGGGGCGAGGAATTTCCAGAAAGCCCTGCTTGAAGCACTGCTTCTCCCTCAGGATGAATTTAAGACGCTGCAGGACAGCGGGAACTATACAAAACTTCTTGTGCTGCAGGAGGAATTCAAAATTCTTCCGTTCGGCGATGTGTGGGAGGAATACTGCCGCCGTGAAAAGGCGCCCGGAGCGGAGTGGTTCGACAAGGTTACTGTCTATGAGCAAGAGATAACGGGCAAGCGGAAAGGCTAAAGTTTTCGATGCAGTTATCAATCATCGGTTATGATCCCGCCGGAGCCTGGCGCCGTTTTGCCTCTACCGCAGAAGAATTGCTTGCCTACAAAAATCCGGCGGGCATTACATGGATCGATGTTGAAGGCCTTGAGTACTCCGGCGTCATACACCGTTTTGCGGAAGAATACCGGATTCATCCCCTGACGGTTGAAGATATTCTGGATACCGGTCAGCGGCCCAAGGTTGAAGAGTTTGATGATTATCTTTTTATCATAATCAAGGCGGTAAACCAGGCAGACGAACTTGATTTTGAACAGATAAGCCTTGTGATCACGGAAAATACCGTTATAACTTTTCAGGAAAAAACCGGAGATTTTTTCGACGGTATCAGAAAACGCATCCTTAACAACGCAGGCAGAATAAGGCGGGTGGGAGCGGATTATCTGGCCTATGCGATCATTGATGCTGTGGTGGATGAGTATTTCGTGGTCCTCGATCGGATGGGAGACATTATCGAATCCTTTGAAGACCGCGCCATCGATGAAAGCGACGATACTTTCATCAGGGATATTCAAACGGTAAAACAGAATCTGCTGCGGATACGCCGCATCGTCTGGCCCCTGCGGGAGAGCGTCAATATTCTCCTGCGGCTTGAAAACAAATTGATCAATAAGGATCTGGAACCCTTCTTCAAGGATCTGTATGACAACATCATACAGGCTGTGGAAACCGTGGAAAGCTACAGGGAACTCATTGCAGGAGAGACGGAAGTAAACCTTTCCGCTGTCTCCAACCGGATGAACAAGGTGATGAAGGTGCTCACAATAATCTCCACTATTTTTATACCCCTTACCTTTATTGTCGGAGTGTACGGCATGAATTTTGCCTTTATGCCGGAACTCGGCATGCGCTATGCGTATCCGGTTACATGGGGAATCATGATCTGCATCGCAATCGGTATGATCATTGTTTTCAAGATACGAAAATGGCTTTAGGATTAAAAGCCCGTTCCCCGGCCGGGCCTGCGTGGCGAAGGTGCGCCGGAGGCTTCGCCGCATGGTTTCTCCCTTGATATACAGGGTTGATGAAGATACGCTGCGGAAGGCGGCAGAATTACTGCGTACCGGAGAACTGGTTGCCTTCCCTACGGAAACAGTGTACGGCCTTGGAGGGGACGCCTTTAATGCGGAGGCCCTGGCAAAAATATTTGACGTTAAAAAGCGTCCCCGTTTTGACCCTTTAATCGTTCATATTGCGGAAACCGGGACTCTGGATACGCTTACCGATCTCTCCCTCCTGGAAAAGGCAAACCGGGAGAAGGCCGCCCTTTTAACCGGACGTTTCTGGCCCGGCCCCCTCACCCTGGTATTGCCCAAAAGGCCTGAGGTTCCGGCCCTGGTCAGTTCGGGGCTTCCAACAGTGGCGCTGCGTTTTCCCTCTCATCCTGAGGCCCAAAAACTCATCAGGTATTCTACCGGGGCGGTGGCGGCCCCCAGCGCCAACAGCTTCGGGCATCTGAGTCCCACAAGGGCTGAGCATGTGGAGGCGGATCTGGGAGGCAGTATAGCGATGATCCTTGACGGTGGCCCCTGTCAGGTAGGAGTGGAATCCACGGTACTGGATTTGACGGGAGGACTTCCGTGTATCCTCCGTCCCGGCGGCCTTCCCCGTGAAGAGATTGAAGCCTTGATTGGAGAAACCGCGCAAACGCCGCGGGACGGAGCGCCGGGCGCTCAGGCTTCTCCCGGCATGCTGAAAAGCCACTATGCCCCCCGGACAACACTGATTCTGCACTCCGGAAAGGAAATGGCGGAGCTGCCGTTCAGGAAGAACGAAGCCTATCTTTTTTTTGACAGGCCTTCCATGGAAAGGTGGCTTATCGAGACAGGTTTCTCTGCACAAAACCTGCAGGCCGGAGAAGGGATCTTTTATCTCAGCGAAGACGGGGATGCCGTGGAGGCGGCAGGACGGCTCTTCGAGATCCTTCACCATCTTGACGGACTTGGAAAAATACGTATCCATGCGGAAGAAGCCCCTCCGGAGGGACTGGGAGCGGCAATCAACGACAGGCTCATCCGGGCTGCGGCATAGAAGACAGGCGGAATTCCCGGAGAAACGCCGATTGGAAGGCGGGGTCCATACCCCGAAGCTTGCCTCGGTTAGAATCAGTACCACTTAAAAAAGTTGTAAACCAATCTTCAAATCGGGGTATGAACCCAAGAACCCGCTCACCGGTTCGCAGGGGAGGGTATAATAAATTTCCCTCTCAAACGAAGAGCCTTGGGGCCCGAGGTTCTTCGTTAAATGATGTCAATCAGCACTTCCTTGCTCCGGAATCTCAAACACCCCTTCAAGGATATGTTTGGGCCGGTAGGGGAAACGGGTAATATCCGTAAGGCTTGTAACGCCCGACAGAACCAGTACGGTTTCTATTTCCGATTCAACGCCGGCGACAATATCGGTGTCCATCCGGTCTCCCACGATGGCAGTGTCTTCCCTTCGGGCGTCAAGGCGGCGCAGTCCGTGGCGCATCATGAGGGGGTTCGGCTTGCCCACAAAGTAGGCCTTCGTGCCGGTTGCAAGTTCTATGGGAGCCACCAGGGAACCGCAGGCGGGAACTATGGCGTTTTCCACGGGGCCCGAAAGGTCAGGGTTGGTGCCGATGAGCCGCGCTCCTTTCAGCACAAGATTCACCGCACGTTCCAGGGCCTCAAGGTTGTAGCCCCGGCCCTCACCGACCACCACATAGTCCGGGTTCACATTGTTCATGGTAAAGCCTGAATCGTAGAGGGCCTGGATAAGGCCCGGTTCGCCGATAACGTATACAGAGCCGCCGGGACACTGGGACGCGAGGAAACTTGCCGTAGCCAGGGCGCTGGTGTAGAAATGTTCAGGATCAACCATGATTCCCAGTCTGGCAAGTTTCTGCGAAAGTTCCAGAAGGGAGCGTTCGCTTGAATTGGTAAGAAAGAGGTAGGCCTTCTCTTTCCTGTTAAGCCAGTCAACAAATTCCAGGGAACCCTTCAAAAGCCGGTTTCCGTGATAGATGACGCCGTCCATATCGATGATAAAAGCCTGCCGGCTCCGGATACGTTCAAGGTCTTTACTCATCCTGTTCCTCTTTCTGTCCATAAAGTAACCTGCTTTCGGACAGACACTAAGTATAGCAGCAAAAAAGGTAAATTCATAGAGGAAGAGTTACCCCGGGGCATCGGCGTTTACGTTCTTAACCGTCAAAATTTTCTCAAAATCATATAATTCTTGAAGAAAAGATTCACCGCGAAGGCGAAAAAGGAAGGGAAA
>JAITLC010000057.1 GCA_031278095.1 Treponema sp. | reverse complement strand
CCGGACGGGTGTCTATAAGGGTCATTTCCGGTATTTTTCCCCGTTTCTCTCCCCCCGGCCTCCGTCTTTTCTCTTTCCCCCGAAGACGGAGGTCCTGCAATGCCCCTTTCTTCAGTTCCCCTTTCAGGCGGAAAAAAATATAGGTGTATATGGTTTTACCCGACATGGCATATTCAGGATATTCTTTTTTTAGCCGGTTTGCAATTTCTTCGGGCGGCCGTCTGTTTTCCGGCCGGGACTTGACAACATTCCACGCTTCACCGGTCATTCTAAGGCGCGGACGCCGATTCCTCCGGGCTTCAAGGCGTCCGGCCCCGGCCGGTATCGGGTTATACATCCCGTTGTCCATACCCTTCTCCGGTTCACGGGCAATACCGGACGGCTTGCGGTTCAGCGCCGCTGCTATAGCCGAAGGTTTAAGCCGTTCAACATACAGCAATTTAAAAATGTCCACCCGTTCTACAGGGGTCATCCTTTGGTAACTCATCCTTCCTCCTAACGCATTATACTTTTTGCGTTAGGAATTGCCGAGGGCCAACCATAAAACTGCTTTTTCTCAATATTACTCAAAAATAACCGCTTTTCTCTGGCATTCTCAAATCTATTCTCTGGCATAAACAACACTGGATGTTGGATGTCTGTTTTACAGAGGACGGCTGTTAAGCACGGAGGATACTGAAGGTGATGAGGAAAACGGCATTGTACCTGTTGAAGACAGCAAACGGCTCGGTACCCGCATGAAAATGCTCCGGACAACCATCAGCGATGAGTTCTTGCATGATGTCTTATTCGGCAGAAGTAAATGACGCTGCCCTGATGAAAACCCGGATGGGGTTTTTAGATCTCCTGTATGTATGGTATAATTGAACCATGAAACCGGAGAGGCATTATGAGGTGATTTTTTTTATTCTGTTCTCTTTAAGCGTTCTTTTTGCCGCCTGCGCCGCTTCTCCCCGTTCCGCCGGGGAAGTAGAAGCGGAAGAGGTTTCTGTAGAAGAGCCGGAACTGTATAGCGCTTTGCCGGAAAATGTCCCGTTGGGAAACGGAGCGGATATTTCAGTTCTCCGCTTTGGGCCTGCCGAGACTGTTTCCTTTGAAATACCCCCCGGAGTAGGCCTTCCGGACCCGGAATCCGGAGATTCGGCGGATTCTGAACTGAACCGTTCCTTCCGGGAAGCGTACCTGGAAGGTCTTTTCCGGGATTTGCCTCTGGCAGGGGTTCTCGGTGGAGACCTGGTTCATAGCTGGCCTCCTCAAAGTCCCGCCGCCTGGGTACAAAACTGGCGGGGAACAGGGGAGATCCCCAATTCATGGGGCATTCCTTCCCTGATTCTGGCAGTACAGAGCTTTTCAGGATCCCAGGCCTTTATCGTCCAGGGTATCCTCATGGATGCTTACGGAAGAAGCGCCGGTATAGGCAGAGCCAACGGAGCCATGGGATACGGAGCTCCCCTTGGGGAGGATTTTTTATACGAAGGACAGGCGGCCCAGCGCTTTGAGAAAGGGCTTTTGATAGTCGAAGCCCTTGGAGGCGATGGCCGTGCAGGGAAAATCCGTTTTGATCCTGCCGAATTGCCTCCTCCGCCTGAGATGCTGGGTGTCTTTGAAGAGGGTCTGGAAGGGGATCCGGTGTCCGAAGCCTGCCGTGCCGCATGGCCCCTGATCTTCGATAAGCTTGCTTCTCCCTCAGGCGTGGTGAAGGTAGACGCTCCGGGATCGGTTTTTCTGTTCTCAGCCGCTCCTTGGCAGCTTCCCCTGGATGAGGCCGGTCGTCTTTCCGTAAGATGGATCTATATGCAGAGTCTTGCCGAAGGCAGAGGGCTTCTCTTTCTGACGGATTATTCTGTTACCGGGACAGGAGGAACGGTAATTGAAGCAGGTTTACGGGCCCGGCTTCTCGTTTCCCCCTTTCTCGATGCCCTTATTGCGGAAGAAGCCCTGCCGGGAAGTCCGGCGCCTTCAAATCCGCCCGGAAAAAGCGGGGGCAAGCAGTTTGATAGGCTCTTCGAAGGTCTTGCCCGTTACGGCATTCCCCTTTCAAATCCCCTGTTCAGGGCCGAAGGCGGTTCTTATATTGAAGCTCAGCGTTTTTCCCGGGGCTGGATAGTCGAAGAATTGAAGTCAGGAGAATGAATGGCGGTAGAGCCGCTCCAGAATGTTCCGGATCTTTTCCGCATAGGAGAGGTCTCTGGCCCAGGTTCCCGCAAGACCCTCTATCCGGGGAGACGATCCCAGTTTGACATAGCGGTAGCGCGGATCTACCTGTACCCCCTTGAGGGGCTCCGTCGTGGCGTAACCCTTCAGATGCTGGATATGGGCCCGTACTCCTGTCCGGGCATCGGGAAAAGTTTCCCCCGGTTTGCCGGGCCCGATGGAGCCCAAGCCGCAGAAGTTGTTCATATCCGGTGTCACAAGGCCCCCAAAGCCCAAAAACCCTGTTTCAAGGCACATCTGGGCAAAAGCCGCATCGGCATTCACTCCTTCGACAGCAGCTTCTTCTGTATAGATACGGGCAAGTTCATGTATATAGGCGGATCCGAAATTCCCCCTGTTTTCCTTTAATAGAAACGAGGCAAGCTTTTCACTCGGGATACGCCCCTCGCCCATGATCAATTCCGGTATCCGGGGAGGCCTTTCAGGCGGAGCTGTCCCGGCAGGAGATTCGGGCGCTTTTTCAGGAGGCTGAACATTTCCCGCAGTGTGTTCGGCGGGAAGGGGAGACACGGTTTCGGAGGCTTTTCCCGCCCCGGAGAGACTCGCACAAGAGAGAAGCATGGCCGAAAGAAACAGGCCAAAGCCGAAAAAAGCGATAAAGTGTTTCATATCAATACTATCGGAATTCAAAATCATTCATAAGAGGCTGTTCCAAAATCCGGCGATTCGGAAGGATCGTAGTTTTGGAACAAACTCATAAAACAGGCTCTTGGAAAAAGCAGTCAAATGCCCGCTTTTTCCCTTCCGGAACAACTTTTCCCGGTTATTGTTTAGAAACCGAAGTTTCTGAACGACTCTATTGAAGCAGCCTGCAGGACAATACCCTCTATAAAGTATGGAAGATTCAACCATATACGAAAGTTTTACGAAGAAACGACCGCGGGAAAGGCTCCTGGACTGCGGCCCCCAGTCCCTTCAGGATCATGAACTCCTCTCGATCCTCCTCAATACCGGTATACATGGGAAGCCGGTTGATGTTCTCTCCCGGGATCTCCTGGAAAAACTTGACCGGGAAAAAGAGATACCGGCGGTTAAGGAACTTTGCCGGCTCTCCGGCATTGGGGATGCCAAGGCCTGCATGGTAGCCGCGGCGCTGGAACTGGGAAGACGGCGCTACGGTGCGCAAGGGACAAGGATCAGGCATCCTTCGGATATCTACAATCTGGTACGCCACAATGCCGACAGAAAACAGGAACGTTTCATCTGCCTTTCCCTTAACGGTGCCCATGAGGTACTGGCAATCAGGGTGGTTACCATTGGCCTTGTAAACAGAACCATTGTTCATCCCAGGGAAGTCTTTGCCGATGCCCTCCTGGACAGGGCTGCGGCGGTCATCGTGGCTCACAATCACCCTTCAGGCCACCTTATCCCCTCTACGGAAGACGATCTGATCACCGAAAGACTGCAGAATGCCGCCGTCATCCTCGGTATCAACTTTCTCGATCATCTGATCTTTTCCGAAAGCGCCTGGTACAGTTACCGCCAGAGCTGCCGCCTCTCCGGAGAGGATTCTGCCGTCTGAACTGTATTTCCTTCTTTTGCATATCTCATAAAAACGTGTATAGTAGGTTTATGAAGTCCCCGTTTCCCATTTCAGGCCTTTTCTTCAGCCTCCTTCTCTTGGGTCCTCAGCTTTTTGCCCAGGCCGAAAGGCCCATAGTCGGGGATACCATTGAGGAGATCCAGGGCCAGGGTATCCTGATCCGGACCGAACCCGCAAATGCAACGGTCTACATCGACGGAGTAGAACGGGGAAAGACTCCCCTCATACTGAATGAGATGGGGGCCGGAGAGTACAATATACGGCTGGTCAGAGACGGTTTTATGGAACGGCGTTTCCGGGTGGCCCTGCCGTTTAACAGCCGCATCGTGGTTTCAATCGAACTAAAGCCCGTTTTGGGGCAAGTAATGCTTACCCTTGTTCCCGGAGGCCCTCCTAAATACGGGAAACTGTCATTTGAACCCCTGATCTTTGCCGACGGAAAGCCTGCCGAACCGGGTATCCTCGAACTGCCTGTGGGTTACCGCCGCATCCAGGTGCGTGCTTTCGGCTGGGAAAGTGTGGACAAGCTTGTCTATGTGAGGGAAGGACTGGTAACGCCTGAGTATATTGAGATGAGTCCTGCGGTTTTCCGCTTCTCCAATCCGGCATTGAGCAGGCCCCGCTTCAACCCCCATGCTTCGGGGGATCTGGGCCGGGTAGAGATGAAGTTTGATGTTTCCGCCCCCGGCAGCGGCCATTTTTCCGTACTGGACAGTGAAGGGAGCAGAATATATAAAGAGGAGCTTCCACCCTTTGAAACCTGGAACCAGTCCTTCCGCTGGAACGGTCGGGATAAGGGAGGCATCATTGTTCCCGGCGGGAACTATACCCTTCTTGTGGAAGCGCAGGGCCTTGATTCGGAAGCAGAAGCCGTCCCGGTTCAGCTTTCCCAGACAGTGGAGATCGATGAAAGCCTCAGCCTCTTCCCCCTTTCGCTCCCCGGAGGCATTCCGGGGCTAATCTTTAGCCCTTCGGCGGACATTATTCCCCGGGGAAGCTTCCAGATTGAAGGAGGCATACTCTTCGGGGCAGTTCCCTCCGTCGAAACCCCCTGGAAGAGCCTTCCCGCGGAGGCGGGCATACGTTTTTCACCGCTGGATAAGCTGGAAGCAGCCGCATTTCTCGGTGGAATCACCCGTTTTGACGGAGAAAAAGCCCTCTGGGGCGCCGGTTTCAGTGCAAAATGGCTTTTCAGAAAGGCGGAAGAGTCTATTCCGCTCTCCGCCGCCGCGCTTTTTCATTTTTCCTGGGTGGAAGAAGGCGGTCTTTCCCCCATCCATGCCGGAGACGGCCTCGGCTTTGCCGCTCCCTTCTCTTGGCGTTTCCCCATACCCCTCTCCCTGCTTTTCAGCCCCGGTATCCTCTGGTATGAACCCTGGTCAAAGATCAGCGAAGGCGGCGCGCCGCATATCCTGCTTCCCGCAGGCCTCCTCTTTCAGCAGCCTGTATTCAGCATCGGAGTCTCCCTGCGCCCTGCCTTCGATCTGAAAAAACCCGGTTTTACCTCCCTCCAGTTCGGAGGCGAGTTCAAATTCTATCCTTCCACCCTGGTTTTCAGCCTCCTCGGCGGCGCCCGTTATCAGCCGGATCCGGAAATCATGTCCACCTTCGCAGGCTTCCTGGTTGGAATTATCTATTAGGCAGGGAAACGCTGATTTATTCATATTCGAGGCTGTTCCAAGACTCAGGTTAGCTTTGGAACAACTCTATTACCTCGCCAGCAGCTCTTCCCGATCCGCCAGGGTAAGCTCCAGCGTACTCTTCTTTCCCCCCCGGACAATTTCGACCTTTATCCTGTCTCCGGGCTTGTTGTCCTCCAGTGCGGAGTAAAGATCGGCAAGGCTTGAAGTTTCCATCCCGTCCACCATGGTGATAATATCACCCCCCAGGTAGATGACGCTGGAACCGTAGCGTATGGCCTCACTCCCCTGCCGGATACCGGCCCGCTCTGCGTTACCGTTCCGGAGAGTCCGGGAAACCAGAAGGCCCGAATTAACCGGAAGCTTGGCATAACGCACTAGGGCGGGGAAGATCTGTACCACGGTAGCGTCTATCCAGCCCCGCCGCACTTTGCCGTACTGGATAAGTTCGGCAACCACCCGCTTGGCGGTATTTATCGGAACCGAGAAACCCACCCCCGCGGAAGCCCCCGAAGGGGAGTAGATCATCGTGTTGATCCCAATCATCCGGCCTTGGGTATCCAGCAGAGGCCCCCCGGAGTTGCCGGGATTAATCGAGGCGTCGGTCTGGATCATGTCCCGGATGATATGCTGCCTGTCCGTCTGTATGGGCCGCCCGAGCCCGGAAACGATACCCACCGTCAGCGTCCGTTCAAAGCCGAACGGGTTCCCGATAGCCAGCACCTTCTGCCCCACCTTAAGATTATCCGAACTGCCGAAGGGAATCGTCCTCAGTTCCACGCCCCCCGGCTCGAATTTGAGAACGGCAATATCATTTTCCGGATCCATTCCCACCAGACTACCCTCATGCTGACTACCGTCCGCCAGATTAATAAACACCTTGTTGGCATTTGCTATAACGTGATTATTGGTTAAAACATAACCCCGCGTATCGATAATCGAACCCGAACCCGAACCGCCCTGCTGGGGAACCGCCTCCAGAAACCAGTTGATTGCCACCGTTTCGGTAGTGATATTCACCACCGCCTGATTGAGTTTTTCATAGATACTGATATTTTCCCGCTCATCCTCGGTGTAGGGCAGGAGATCGGCCATGGGCCTCCCCCCATTTCCCATTCTGAGCGCCGTATAGGGCGATTGCCGCAGATTGAGACTCAAAAACGGATCGTCTGTCCCTTCCGGCGTAACGGAAACTTCCTCCGGTTCAGTTCCCACATTCTTTTTTGGTGAGAAACCCAAAAGACCCAGCCCCAATGCAAGAAGAAGAAGTATCAGACAACTTAAAACCGAAAAAAAAATGACTTGCCCACGGCTATATAGTTTCATGACGCCCTCTCCCCTTAATTCAAGCATAATCACCCATAAAATGCAATAAAAATAAAGAAGAGGGAAAAAGATTGCCGTTCCAAAACTTCAGCTTTTGGAACAAGCCCAGTAATCTATGTTCCTGTCCCAAAATTATGATCCTGCCGAAGCACCGGATTTTGGCACAGCCTCAACGGAAGAATTTAATAACGGCAACAGGACTCGCCCTCCAGCCTTCGGCTTCCTGGCGGGGTTCGACCCTGCCGGCGCCATCCCTGGCGCCTTTCCCTCCCCCTGGCCGGTAGGCTGAATCCTCCGAGTCCATTCTTAACCGTGTCATTACTTTTAGCGGCAATAGGACTCGGACCTATGACCGAACGGATATGAGCCGTTTGCTCTACCAACTGAGCTATGCCGCCACATGAGACGTGTTCGGAAAACTGAAGTTTCCAAACAACTCTACTCTATTATTGGAACATTAGCTTTTTTGGGAAACTATGTCAATTATTCCATAACCGTGCGCATTAGCGCACAGTCAATTGGTTTTGAAACAGACTCACCTATCTATCTTTTTCTGTATCGTAAAACGCCGGCGTCACCGCCTCGTGCATGGCGGCCGCCGTTTTATCGTTCATGCGGATGACCATGAAAAACCGGCCTTCCGCCCAACCAGGGCCGCCGCACAGGTTTTGCTTTGGCGGGAAACCACGGCGTCAACTTCCCAATGGCGGCCTGCGTCCTCAGATCAAGTCTTGGCTATCACACTTGTTCGGCTCGCTTAAATGACGTTGCCCTGCGCCCTCTTTAGTTTCATTTGAAAATATACTATAATTTACTTCAAGGAGCATGATATGGTCGAGGCTATGGATTTCACAATTGAAGAACTTGGAAAACGGGGCATTAAATCGCCGATAGTCATGTCCACTACAGACGGAGACTTGATTGCAAACTATGTTACCGATGATCAGTATGTACGTTTCGGGGCGAATGCAAAGATAGGATCCCAGCAGCCTATCAAGAAGAGTGAGGTTCTGGAAAGCGCAGGGCCCAGGGAGATGATCTACTTTGCCCCTGCCCATGTACATGCAGGCATTGTAAGTTGCGGAGGGCTCTGTCCGGGAATCAATGACGTGATCCGGGCTATTGTACGCTGCCTCTGGTACCGTTACGGGGTTAAACGAATATCCGGTATCCAGTACGGTTACAAGGGCTTTCTGCCCGAATGCAAGTATGAAATAAAAAAGCTCGATCCAAATATGGTTGATGATATTCACAAGCTGGGGGGTACCTTCCTGGGAAGCGCCCGCGGGGGCGGCAGGGAAGTATCCAAGATTGTAGACGCCATGGAGCAGCTCAATTTGAACATGCTTTTTACCATCGGCGGGGATGGAACCCAGCACGGAACTCTGGACATAGCCGAAGAAGTTGACAAACGGCGTCTCAAGATTGCCATGGTGGGGATTCCCAAGACGGTTGATAATGATTTTGCCCTGCTGCAGCGTTCTTTCGGTTTTGATACGGCCGTTTCCAAGGCGGTGGAAGTTGTTGCCAGCGCCCACATGGAGGCCCATTCCGCGATCAACGGCATAGGGCTGGTGAAGGTGATGGGCCGGGAATCCGGTTTTATCGCAGCCCACACCGCTCTGGCAAGCCACGAGGTAAACTTCGTCCTTATCCCCGAAGTGCCCTTCAATCTGGAAGGCTACAACGGTTTCCTGCCCCACCTGGAGCGGAGAATTCTCAGCCGGGGCCACGCTGTCATCATAGTTGCCGAAGGAGCCATGCAAGATCAGCTTCTTACGGATAAAAAGATCGATGCGGGAGGCAATATCAAAATGGCCGATGTGGGCATCTACCTCCGCGACCGAATCACCAAGTATTTTGATGAAAAGAAGATAGAGATAAACCTTAAATACATCGATCCCAGCTATATCATCCGTTCGGCTCCGGCTAATCCCAGCGACTCGATCTACTGTGAGCGGCTGGGCAACGCGGCTGTCCATGCAGCCATGGCGGGAAAAACCAAGCTGATCATAGGACTCGTGAACGATAAATTTGTTCATCTGCCGATCAAGACGGTTATCGCTCACCGGAATCATGTGGAGCCTGAGGGTGATCTTTGGCGGGATACCCTCGATGCCACCCATCAGCCGCCCCTTATGGTGAATAAATTCAACCAGTAAGAAAAACACTACAATTTTGATAGTGGAGCTTGTTCCAAAACCCGGTTGGTTTTGGAACAAGCTCTTGAAAAAACCAGCAAAAGCCCGGTTTTTCCTCTAAATCTAAGGAAGCACTGATTTATTCAATCGAGAATAAATCAGTGTTGCTTTAATGCGGTATGTGCGCAATGAAATGAGCATATACACAGGGAAACGCTGATTGGCGTCGAGTTAATCAGCGTTTCCCTAAGGAAGCCGTTCCAAAAGCTGAAGTTTTGGAACAGCCTCCTTTATAAATGCGCTTTTGGTGTAATCAACCTACCGGTTAACAAGACAGATGGAGGAATGTATATGAGTATCATGTCTCAGTTTACAAAGAAACTTGATTCCCTGAAATTCGGTGGTATGTACGGCGAAGATTTTTTTCTTACCTGGGAAAAATCGGCTGATGAGATTGTTGCGGTTTTTACCGTAGCGGATGCCCTGCGTTCCCTGCGGGAAAACAATATTTCTGCAAGGGTATTCCGCAGCGGCCTGGGGATTTCGATTTTCCGGGACAACTCAACACGGACACGTTTCAGTTTCGCTTCGGCCTGTAATCTTTTGGGCCTTGCCGTGCAGGATCTGGATGAGGGGAAGAGCCAGATTGCCCACGGAGAAACGGTGAGGGAGACCGCAAACATGGTGTCTTTTATGGCCGATATCATCGGTATCCGGGATGACATGTACATTGGCAAGGGAAACGCATACATGCATGCTGTCGCCGATGCGGTTAAAGAGGGCAACAGGGATGGTGTGCTGGAACAGCGGCCCACTGTCGTGAACCTCCAGTGCGACATCGATCACCCTACCCAGATCATGGCCGACATGGATCATATCATTCATCACTTTGGGGGTGTAGAAAACCTGCGCGGCAAGAAAATTGCCATGACCTGGGCTTATTCACCTTCCTATGGGAAGCCTCTTTCGGTGCCTCAGGGCGTGGTGGGACTGATGACCCGTTTCGGCATGGAGGTGACTCTTGCTCATCCGGAAGGCTACGAAATTATGGAAGATGTCGAAAAGCTTGGAAGGGAAAACGCCGCCAAATACGGCGGGAAGTTCAGCAAATCCGCTTCCATGGCGGAAGCATTCGCGGGCGCCGATATTGTCTATCCCAAAAGCTGGGCTCCCTTCAGGGCAATGGAAAGACGGACGGAACTTTACGGTAACAATGATTTTGACGGTATCGGGGCCCTGGAAAAGAAGCTTCTCACCCAGAATGGATCCCACAAGGATTGGGAGTGCAATGAGGATTTAATGAAGAAGACAAAAGACGGTAAGGCTCTCTACCTCCACTGTCTTCCCGCGGACATCAGCGGACTGAGCTGCAGGGAAGGGGAGGTAGCCGCATCGGTATTTGATCGTTACCGTGTTCCGCTTTACAAGCAGGCAAGCTACAAACCCTATGTCATTGCCGCTATGATCTTCCTTTCAAAATTCAGGGAACCGCAGAAACTGCTTTCGGAACTTGAAGGGAAAAACAAAGCCCGTGTCGCGTTGTAAGTTCTGTTGGAACAGTCTCATGTAGGATTACAATCATGGCGGAAACAAGACACCATAGGCCCTATTCGATACAGTATATCTACAATTCCCGGCTGGCGCTGGTGTTTGAGAGTATTCTTATCGGTTTGATAACCGGACTGCTGGTGGTGTTTTTCCGTTATTCTCTGAGCCGGAGCGATGAGTTCAGGCGCCGGCTTTACGGGATCCTGCTTGTTTCCGATTCTTTTTACCGGACTCTGTTCTGGGCCTTTGCCCTGATTCTTCTGGGACTTTTTTTGGGTTGGGCCGCCGGAACTTTTCCCATGATCCGGGGAAGCGGTATTCCCCAAATTGAAGGAACCCTGCACCGGGAATTGGTATTGAACTGGAGGCCCGAATTGCCTCTCAAAATTCTCACCGGGATTATCGGTTTGGGGGCGGGACTGTCTCTCGGCAGGGAGGGGCCATCCATACAGATCGGGGCCTATGTGGGAAAGGGCGTACTCCAGATATTTCGCCGTCCCTACCGGGAACGGAAGATCCTTACTACCGCGGCCTCGGCGGCAGGTCTTGCCGCCGCGTTTAACGCTCCTCTTGCGGGCGTGCTTTTTGTTCTTGAAGAACTGCAGGCGGGATTCTCTCCGCTGGGTATTGCCTGTGCCATGGGAGCCTCCATTACCGCCGATGCGGTGGCAGGCCGTTTCTTCGGTCTGGGGCCGGTTTTCAACTTTCATGAAATTAAGGTACTTTCTCTGCACAGTCTTCCCTGGGTTGTCGTCCTGGGAATATTCGCGGCTCTTTTGGGAGATTTCTTCAAGCGCAGTCTCTATTTTAGCCAGGATCTCTATACCCGTTTGAAGATTCCCCAAATCGCAAGGCCCCTGATCCCGCTTATGGTTTCAATTCCTTTGGGTTTTTTTCTCTTTGACGCTACAGGTGGAGGGCACGCCCTCATTGAGGCGCTTGCCGCCGAAGGCCGGACTTTAGAGATGATAGTATTACTGTTTTTTGTAAAGATTTTTTTTACTTCTCTCTGCTACGGCTCCGGAACTTCCGGGGGGATCTTTCTTCCCCTGTTGGCCTGCGGTGCGCTTCTGGGAGACGGCTTTGCCAGGCTTTTGGTTTTTTGGGGTTTCATCGCCGAAACCCAGATTTTGAATTTTCTCATTCTGGGGATGGCGGCCTATTTTACCGGAGTGGTAAAGGCGCCGGTTACCGGAGTTATTCTTATCCTTGAGATGAGCGGCAGTTTCAATCACCTGGGAAGCCTTTCCGCGGTGTGCCTGGTAACCTTTGTAAGTTCCGAGCTTATCAATTCCCGGCCGGTCTACACGGTTCTTCTGGAGCGGATGATAAAGAACATACATTCTGAAACCAGGGCGGGCCCTGCTCGCAGATGAACATTTGCCATGGTTTTATCCTTCACAGTTATGCAGATCTCCGCAGGAACAGCCTCTACATTCTCGGCAGGCTTGCGGACGGACATTCATTTGCAGTATCCGTATCCCGCTGGCGGCCTTATATTCACATCTACGAAAGCGACAGGGAAAGAGTTTCCGTGCTTTTGCGGCAGTTTCATTTTCGATACCAGGATTCGGATCTGGAAGATTTCTTTGGGAAAGAGACTCTGCTCCGTCTTGAGTTTGCCCTCCATGCCGAACGTTCCCGGGCGGCAAAACTGATTGGAGAAGCCGGCATTCCCAGCCCTGACGGCGATGCAAAGCCTCAGGATCTCTACCTTTCGGAACGGCATATCCGGGGGCCCGTAGAGATCCGCGGTGAGAGCCGGCCGGGCCGGCGCATTGATTTTGTGTTTGCCGATCCTGAACTCAGTACCATTCCTGCCGATTTTGGAACGAGGTTCTGGCCCCTGCGGATAGCATCCATTGACATTGAGACCGATACCGGAACCAATGCCGTCAGGGCCGTAGGCATCGTGTGGACGGACAGTCTCCTGCGGCCCGCAGGAACGCGTGGCGGAACTGCCGGAACCGAAGGCCGCCTGGTCAGAGTGGTGAGTCCCGCATCCCGGGCGTACAGGGAAAATTCAAAAGGCCCGGTCTTTCATCCTGATGAAAGATCCCTGCTTGCCGCTTTTTTGGATGATATTCGCAGTATAGATCCTGATGTACTTACAGGCTGGAATTTTCTGGAATTCGATTACAGGATTCTTTCGGAACGCTGTATCAGTCTGGCTCTGCCTTTTACCCTGGGGAGATCCCTTGAAGAGGCAAAGTATTTTGCAGGAGACAAACAGGGAACGGCTTTTTCCTGGCGGCGGGGACGTTCCTCCGCTGCCCTGGTACCCGGCCGCCAGGTGATAGACGCATTGCGGGTACTCAGGGCCGGTGGCCGGGATATGCTGGGCGGCAGTGATAGCGGCGAGGGCACGCTTGCGGACTTCAGCCTTGAGACAGTAGCCAGATCGGCGCTGGGAGAAGGGAAGGTCAGAATAGATAAAAATGCATGTTTCGCGGCCGGGGAACCTAATGCTCCCCGGCGGGAAACTGCAGGATTTGAGAAAGAACCAACCGGGTTTCCGGACAAGCCTACTATTTTTTCCAACGGTGAAGAGAAGATAGCCGCGCTTGACAGACTTTATGTTGAAGATCCGGAACGTTTCGGGGAATACTGCCTCCGGGATGCGGAACTGGTGACGGGGATCCTGGAAAAGACGGGGCTTTTCCGATTGACGGCGGAACGGGCTGTACTTACCGGTGTGAGTCTGGACAAGGCCTGGACCAGCGTGGTGAGTTTTGAACGCATATACGGAATGGAACTGCGCAAGGCCGGCATTGCTCCGCCGCCGGACGATCCTGGACGTAAAGTTTCCGGTGCGGCAGGCGGAACTGTTCTTGATCCGGCGCCGGGACTCTTTGAAAACATTGCAGTCTTCGATTTCCGCAGCCTTTATCCGAGTATCATGCGGACATTTAACATCGATCCCCTTTCACATGCACAAGCCGTCGAAGGCTCTTTGGATGCCGCACAGCGGCTGCAAGTACGGCCAAATACTTTGCACCGGCGGCCCGGAGGGATCCATGCGCGGATAGAGTCTGAGGCAAAAGAGGGGGACTTAATTACCGCGCCCAATGGCGCCGCCTTTTCCCGCGTACCGGGACTGCTCCCCGCTCTTATCGGAACCTATTTTGCCGAACGGCAGAAGGCGCTGGATGAAAACAATGAGACAGCCGCTCAAGTTTACAAGATCCTGATGAATAGTTTTTATGGGGTCTTGGGAACCGCCTCCTGCCGTTATGGCCGCACGGAACTTGCCGGCGCCATCACCTCCTTTGCCCGTAAATGGCTTTTCCTTTCCCGCGACTGGTTTTCCGAAAAAGGCCGCCGTGTACTTTACGGCGATACGGATTCTCTTTTTGTTGAAACCGGTCTCGGGGACGGGAGTGAATACAATCATTTTGATCGTCTCTGCAAAAATCTTGCCGCTGAACTTAACAGTTTTCTTGCGGAGAGAATCAAGGAAGAATACGGACTTGAGTCTTTTATTGAGCTGCGTTTTGAAAAGGTGTACCGCCGTTTTCTCATTCCCCATCTGAGGGGAGCATTTCAACGCGGCGAACAGGCCGAAGCCAAAGGCCGGGCCAAGGGTTATGGCGGCTACCTTTTGATTCCGGACGGACGCTGCAGGATAGAGGTAAAGGGCATGGAAGCGGTGCGCAGTGATTCTACTTCTCTGGCCCGGCGGCTGCAGCTTGAGCTTCTGGAGTTGGTGTTTTCCGGAAAAGGTGAAGAAGCCTTTACCGCCAAGCTGAGAGAAACTCTGCAGCTTTTGCGCAACGGAAAACTCGACGCGGAACTTGTATACCGCAAGCGCCTTACCCGGCCCCCGGAAGCCTATACTGCTTCTACCCCGCCTCATGTCAAGGCTGCACGGCTTCTGGGCTGGAAGGGACGGCGGGGAAGGGTAGAATATGTGTGGACAAAAAACGGCGCCGAACCCCTGAGTCTGCCCCACGGGCCCCTGGACTATGAGCACTATGCGGAAACCCAGATTGTTCCCGTGGCCCTCTCCATTGCCGCAGCCGCTCACTGGAATCTTTTTAAAAGCGGTCTGACTAAAGGCTGGGAGGAAGGCCAGATTGAACTTGAGTTTGATACCGGTGTATAATCGTCAATAATGAGCGACAGCAGCAGTTCAACTCCCGGAAATCTCATGGGAACAAGACCGGTCGGACGGCTTCTTCTCTCCATGTCGGCGCCCATGATGTTCTCCATGATGGTGCAGGCCCTCTACAACATTGTTGACAGTATTTTTGTCGCCCAGATAGGAGAAAATGCCCTTACTGCCGTTACGATGGCGGCTCCCGTACAGTTTCTGATGATCGGTATCGGTATTGGTACCGGAGTGGGAATAAATTCCCTGCTCTCCCGGAGTCTTGGAGAGCGGAATTTTGAAATGGTTAACAAGAGCGCTGTCAACGGCCTCTTCCTCGTGTGGGTAAGCAGCGCTGTGTTTATGATCCTCGGCTGGTTTTTAACCGATTTTTATTTCCGTACCCAGTCGGATATTGAAGAAATACTCCAGTATGGGAAAGATTATCTTCTGGTAGTTACCCTCTGTTCATTCGTTATTTTTAATCAGGTTACCTTTGAGCGGCTTCTCATCTCCACCGGAAAGACATTCTATTCGATGATTTCCCAGGGTGCCGGAGCCCTTACCAATATCATTCTGGATCCGATTATGATCTTTGGCCTTTTCGGTTTTCCCCGGATGGGGGTGAAGGGCGCAGCCATCGCTACCGTGGCAGGCCAGCTTGTGGGAACCTCCATCGCCCTGTATTACAACTTCACAAAGAATCATGAGATAAAGATTTCTTTCCGGAACTTCAGGCCGGAATGGAAGATCATCCGTTCCATATATTCTGTAGGTATACCTTCGATATTGATGCAGTGTATAGGTTCTGCCATGAATTACGCCATAAACAGAATCCTTATCACCTTTACACCGACCGCCATTGCCGTTTTCGGCGTTTTCTTCAGAGTACAGAGTTTTATCTTTATGCCGGTCTTCGGCCTTAACAATGCCGTGGTTCCCATCGTGGCGTTTAACTACGGCGCACGGAACAGGAAACGCATCATCAAGACCATCAAACTCAGCCTCCTCTATGCAGGCTGTATCATGTTTACCGGCTTCATACTTTTTCAGTTCTTCCCCGGCCTCCTCCTCAGGATGTTCAACGCTACGGAAGAAATGATGAGCATAGGTATTGCGGCCTTCAAGATCGTAAGCCTCATCTATATTTTTGCAGGTTTCTGCATCGTGGTTGGTTCGGTATTTCAGGCTCTGGGAAACGGCATCGAAAGCCTCTTTGTCGCCATCGGACGTCAGCTTGTGGTACTCCTCCCCGCGGCATGGTTTCTCTCCCTCACGGGGAATGTAAACGCAATCTGGTGGTCTTTCCCGATTGCCGAATGTATATCCCTGGTTCTCAGCATATTCTTTTTTTGGCAAACCTACATGAAGAAGATAAAGCCTCTACCCTGAATTCAAACGGAAACGTTTGACATGGTGGAGCGCTGCGGTCCCTCGGCTTCCCGGCAGTTTTGTAAGACCGGGGCTAGGCGAGTATTCCGGCCGGGCGGAAGAGCGTTCCCTGCTGAACGGCGCAAACAAACGGGTAGCGGAAGCCGCAGAGGGACTGGTCAGGCCGAAGGAGTCTGGTTCCGGTTAGATTAATTTTGAGGCAACGCGGACGCTTGACTTTTCAAGATGAAATGTAGTATATTAGTAACTATAACGCAGGGTAGAGCAGTTGGCAGCTCGTCGGGCTCATAACCCGGAGGTCACAGGTTCGAGTCCTGTCCCTGCTAGAAAAAACACCCTCCATTGGAGGGTGTTTTGTGTATATGCAGGACTCGAAACTTTTTTGCGGTCTGTAGAAACCGTAAGGTTTCGGAGGACAATCCGCACCCGGCAGGTAACCGAATCGGCGGTCAGAGAGACCGCCTTTGCGTGGTTCCGGGACGGGATACCGCAACGGAAGGGCAAGACCCTGGCGGTTTGTCGCGCTTTGCGCACAAAATCTCCAAAAATCGCCGATTAGGCGATTTTTTACCTCAAACGGTATTCCCTTCGGGAAATGGCCAAGGATGCCGATTTAGCCCCGGAGGACATGGACTTCATCATCGGTGAATTACAACACCGGGGTATCCTCAAAAAGGCGGTTCTGGCCGGAACCCGGTAAGACCGGGATTTTCCGAATTTCCTCATCAATTTCCGGGACTATGATAATTCCCCCTGCGTCAAGGAGAAACTCCGAAAAAACCACGGCATACACCGGCGGTATTGCCGGAGGCAGTCCGGGGCAGTCATGGAAGCAGGAGCTTAACGGGTATGAGGCTGTTTTTCCAAAAAATACCAAAAAAATGAAAAAACTATATTTTTTGGCTGAACTGAGGGCCTCCCCGTTGCGGCAGGTATAGCAGGAGGATTGTATGACTGAACATTCAGGCAAGTGGGAAGAGGTAGAAAACGGGTTGGCCGAAATAGCGGCGAAAATTACCGCATTGGGCGACATGATACCAACCTTAATCCAATACGGGGAGGACATGGAACCGGGAACCTCCAGGGGTATCAAAATCCTCCTTACGGAAATACGGAAACGCACCGAGGACTTGCGGAAATATGTGGGCGGTAACTTTCAGCGGGTTAAGACCGGACAGAGCGGTCAATCCTGAGGGGAACCATCGGCTTGGGAGAGGTAATAGCCCCGGACTTGGTTGAGAGTCCGGGTAACGGCCATGACCGCATCATCAAAAGATTTGTTCAGGATAGCGGATGCATCGGACGGTAAGGCTCCTTCCGGCTTGAATAACTCATAGGGTTCGATGTTCAGAGTGGAGGCAAACTTTACCAGGGTCAAGGGAGAAATCCATTTGTTGCCGTTTTCAATGTTGCTCAAAAAATTGACGGAAATGTCCAGTTTGACATGGGCATTGATGTTGGTTCCGTCCGGTATGTGCGTATCCCGAATCACCCGCTTAGGCTTAAATTAAGGGAATTAATTAGTGTCTGTCTATAATGTAGACACATTATAGACAGACTACCTTAAGACAGGCATTTTGCGCACCGTTTTGGTACAAAAAGATGCGCAAATGCAAGGTCTGTCCATAAAGTAACCGGCTTTATAGACAGACACTAATTAGTAATTTTACTTATATCGACAGTATTGTTCTTACCAAATCGGAAGATATAAGTAAATTTGCGGCTTATAGAGATAGTTTCTGATTTAGAAGGCAAATACGAAATAGTAGACAGGCGGGGCATACAGGCAAGATTCAAGAGGGACTTAACGGTATATGATCTTTTTGACCGGGATATATACCGGAATTTGTTCAGAAACTGAAGTTTCTGAACAACTCCATTGAATGACGCCAATCAGCGCTTCCTTAGCCCTTAACACTACCAACCACCAGGCCGGTGGTGAAATATTTCTGCAGGAAGGGGTACACAATCAATATGGGTATCAGGCCCAGGAAGAGTTGGGCCGCCCGGCCCGTCTGTTCATTCATCCGCATGAGCAGTTCATAGTAGTTTGATCCTGACTGGCGCAGCATTTCCCGGAAATTGACCAGGAGGGTCTGCAAATAGGTCTGTAAAGGGTATTTCCGGGGATCGTGCATGAACAAAGCGCCGGTAAACCAGTCGTTCCAGTGGTATACAAACGCAAACAGGCTTACAGTAGCCAGGGCGGGTTTCAGGATCGGCAAAAAAATCTGAAACAGAATTCTAAAGGGGCCCGAGCCGTCTATCATGGCCGCTTCCTCAATTTCCGGCGGCAGGTTCCGCATAAAGTTCATCAGAATAACCATGGAATATACCGGGCAGGACAAGGGCAGAACCAGAGACCAGATAGTATTCATCAGTCCCAACTGGGTCACGAGGATATAGTAGGGGATCAGGCCGCCGCCAAAGAGCATAGTGATAACATAAAAAGTCATGTAAAAATTTCTGGCGCCGAAACGGACCCGGGTCTTGGAAAGAGGATAAGCCGTGGTTACCATCATAAACAGGTTAATCGACACCCCCAACACGCAGCGCAGTACGGAAACCTGGAAGGC
>JAITLC010000139.1 GCA_031278095.1 Treponema sp. | reverse complement strand
ACATGGTTATTGCACTGGCGGAAAAGGAACTGGGCCGCTCACGGGAAGCCGAGGCCGCGGCACAGAAAGCCCTGGTGATTCACGATAAGGGGAACTATCTGGAGAAGGCCGCCTACGACTGGTACATCATCGCCTCGATCCGCTCGGTGGCAGGCAGATACGCCGATGCCCAACAGGCTCTGGATGAAGCGATTGCCTTTGACCGCCGTGCGGAAAATGCCGTAGGCCTTGCCGCAGAATGGCGCGCCAGGGGAGACATATACACCAAGTCCGGCAACGCTGCGCTGGCAGAGGAAGCCTACGCCCGCTCCCGTGAGATCTACGCGACGATAACGGAATAATACCCCAAGGCCGCTCAAAAAGCGGTCTTTGACGGGCCGGGAATCAGGACGACGGTGTTTCTTAAAGGCTGTCCCCTCCGTCCCTACCGGCTTTTTCTTTTTTTGAGGGGGTTTATGATGCGGCTGCCCTGGTTTTGCTGATTTTTCTGTACTATACTGTATCGTATGGAAGCATCCAATTCTGAAAAAAAGATCATACTCGCTATTGATGATATTCATACCGTTCTGGAATCAATCAGGATAATACTCAAGAATGATTATCAGGTAATCACCGCCAAGTCTGCCGCCCAGGCTGAAGAATGCTTAAAACAAATTAAGCCGGATCTGATCCTTCTGGACATTGAAATGCCGGTAATGGATGGATTCGGCTTCCTCCAAAGACTCCGCGCCGACGAGAAAAACGCAGGCATTCCGGTCATATTTGTAACCGCCTATGCCAGCCCGGATATTATCAACAGGGCAATGGAAGCCGGGGTTGACGGCTATGTGATAAAGCCCTTCATCCCCGATGCCCTCAAGCGCCGCATCCACGGAGTACTGGAAAAAAATTAGCGGCCTGCAATTTCCAGGGAGCCCATGCATCAGCGCAGCAGGCTCTGGTACCTTGCTCAAGGAAACCCCGGGCTTTTGCCGGTTTTTCCAAGAGCTTGCTTTAAAACCAACCGCGTTTTGGAACAAGCTCATCTATAAGAAACTCACCGCGAAAAAACAGGCATTTTGCGCACCGTTTTGGTACAAAAAGATGCGCGAATGCAAGGCCCCCTCTGGGAGATATTGAGCATGGTATAACGGGTGTCCGTAAAGTAACCGATTTTATGGACAGACACTATTTAGTCCAATGAAGAAGGGCGGGGTATTCGACCCGGCTTCGAATCAACCTACTAGCGCAGTTTCTTCCGCAGCTTGCGGCGGGAATTGCGTTCATGCCTGCCGCCCTCATCGGAAGCAGCGCCGGATTTTTTCTCCGCTTCCGCCAGGATAGCATAGTCCCGTATGGGTTCCCGGCCGGGAAGCCGTGAGGCAACAACAAGCAATACACAGGCAAAGAGTATCTCGAGGATGCTGAGAATCTGCCCCATGGAAAAGGCCAGCAACGGATGGCTGATCGCCCGGGAGAGGCCGTTTTTTACAAAGTCGATACGGTAACCCAGCCCTTCATCCGGTTCCCGGAAATATTCGATAAAGAAGCGGCTGAGGCTGTACAGAATATAGTAAAAACCGGCGAGGAAGCCCTTATAGGGTTTCCTGTTTCGCAGGAGCCAGGTGATTGCAAAGCATACAATCCCTTCAAAAAAAGCTTCGTAAAGCTGGGAAGGATGACGCGGCAGATTCACCATGGTTCCGGTAATGGGGATGCCCGCCTTTGCCGCCGCTTCCTGTACCCACGCTTCCCCCGCAGGCAGAGGAGCGGCATGGGGGAAGATCATTCCCAGGGGGCCGGTAGTTACCCGGCCATAGAGTTCACCGTTGATAAAGTTCCCCAGCCGCCCGAAGGTATAGCCCAGGGGGATGGAACAGGCATACATGTCGGCGATTTCCCTGGTGTCCCAGCGGCGCAGGGCCGAATAGATGATGATTCCCAGGGTACCGCCTATGGCCCCTCCGTGGTAACTCATCCCCATGAGGCCGGTGAACCTCCCGTCCCGGAAGGGCCAGAAGATGAGCCAGGGCCGGCGGCGGTAGATGTCGCTGGTTTCGTACACGAGTGTGGCAAAGATCCGGGCGCCGAGAAGCAGACTCAGGATACACCAGAAGAAGAGCCCGGAAAGGTCATCATCGCTCATGGGAAAATGCCGTTCCCATACCTGCGCCCGGTAGACAAAAAAGGCAACCGCAAAGGCCGCCACGTACATGATTCCATACCAGCGCAAAGGCAGGCCCGGAATTACTTCGGGCTTCAGCCATTCAGGAAAATTAACGTATAGTAAAAACACCGCTACCTCTCAAATCTATTTTCTATGTAAACTGAGCTTGTTCCAAAACCCGGTTAGTCTTGGAACGGCTTCACCTACATTCCCCGTTCCTTAATCCGCCCCGTATCCCGGTCAAAGTAGAACACTACTCCGCTGCGAGCCTGGCTCACCTCATAATACCGGTCATGACTCTCCATAACCACCCCCGGATAGACGGTACCCCGAATCCGGATTTCAGAATCGAAGTGCTCTTCATACTTTTCCCGAAGGGTAAAGATCTTGAGGTTAAGCTGTTCCAGCATCTTTATTAATTTGACTTTCTCGGCCCGTACGGCGGCCAGAGCCTGAGGGTTTTTCAAAACCTGCTGAGTACGGGCGTCAATCCGTTTGATGGCGGCCCGGATCTTTTCAATATCGTTATCAACCGCATCGATCTGATCCCGGATAAGGTAATCCTGACCGAATGATATTTCCGTCCGGTTACCCTTCTCGTTTCCCACATCCTGGGCGTTGACACCCTTGCGAGCCTTGGTGACTCCCCCTTCAAGCCTGCCTGAAGCGGCGTCGATAAGCAGCATGCCGTTGGTCTTGATGTTGGATTTCAGGCAACCGTTCTTCAAGCGTATATCTTCGACAGCCATCACCGTAGCCTGATCCACAAAGGCGGCTTCCACTGTCTTCCGGGAACGCACCAGCCCCTTGCCTGCACCCCGGATGCCTCCGGCGATTAGCACCTTTCCGCCCGCGGAGATCAGGGCTGCATCGGCGCTGCCGGAAATAAACACGTTGAGGCCGCCCGTTACGGTAAAACCGGGAAGCACCCTTCCTTTAATCCGTACTTCCCCGGAAAAGTTGATGTTCCCCGTGGCAGGCCCAACGTCTCCTTCCACTCCCCGAAGGCTTGAAACCATGAGCTGCTTGCCGTCAAAACAGAGTTCACCGGAACAAGCCGCCGCCAATCTGACAAATTCTCTACCCTGCGGCGCGGTAGTGGGAGCTTCCTGTATTGATTCGTCGTGATTAAGATCCAGCGGAACTGCCCTGTCAATCTCAAGCACAGTGCCTTTGACATCGTAACCTGGCCGCCCTTCCCCGGGGCCGGGATGGAGTTCTGCCACGGGCTGTCCGGCCTTGACGGGGATCGATTTACCGGGCCCGGGGCCGCCGCCGGGAACAAGCCATACAAGTTCAAAACCGCCTTTTGCCAGAGGAGCCTTACCCCGGGCGATGAGCGCCCCTTCGCAGAAACCCTTAAGCTGAGCCTGTTTGCAGGCAGCTTCTACTGCGGCAGTATCCACACCCTTCACCACCCCCATGGCGGTCAGAACCTTTACCACCAGATCGGGCCGCAACGCCACGCCTGCTCCCTGTTCTTTGCTAAGGTCTACCCTGGCCTCCATGGCGTCATCGCTCACATGAACGGCAACCCGGCCGTCCTTATATTCGATCACCTGTCCCCGGAAACTCTTCTTTCCGGTTTTTACCAGAAGAAGGCCGTCCATGTCAGCGGTAATATCCGCACCGTGCTGCTCCAGGCCGCTGTAGAGCTTCAAATCGGGATCGTTTCCCGGAAGGCCTGGAATTTCGTTACCGAAGATATCCTTCCCGATCTCTCCTTCGGAACCTGCGCTTATCCGGGCTGCCGTATCGCCTTTTTTGATCATGGCGACGCCGTCTGCCTCTTCCGGGGGAAAGTTCTCCTCTCCGGCCAAAGACACGCTACGGGCCTTCACCCGTTTCAGAATGGGTTTGGCTTCCGCCTCTTCCAGAAGTTTTACTACCAACCGGACTTCACGGTCTTGACCTCTGGTACCCGGCTTCCCCTGTACCAAAAGGTAGTTGTCCAGGGTAAGTTCCGGCCCTTCCATAAAAGTTTTAAGATCGGTCTTCAGCTTTTCCTGATCGAAACCCCGGACTTTTGAATCACGCAGGGCCTGACTTATATCCTTCATCGAAAGAGGCCGGCCCCCCGCCACTCCTTTGCGGAGATTGAGCACTGCCATTGTCTTGTCGGGACTTATCTCCACTACAGCCTCTCCCTCCTGTATCCGGAAGAGGGAATGGGCAAAAACCGCCGCTCCACTCCGAATGGCTTCGGCAATTTCCGCATCGATGACTTCAGCCTTGACCAGCAGGGTTTCCGGGGCTCCTTTGGAACGGGTTTCGGCGATTACCTCTTCCCCCGTAGGAGGGGCAAAACGGCTGTCGCCAGGTTCAAACCTGAAATAAAAGGTGATGCCGTCGGAACCCTTCTCCACAGCCCAGGAAGGCCTTGCCAGGGCCGCCACATCCGCCCAGTTCTCCCCTATACGCAGAAGACCCGAATACTGGGCATAAATATCATTCTTCTCCCGGCTGAGTCCCTTCCCCAGAAGGAACCCCCCTTCGGGGAGCGGTTTGGGAGGAATGGGCTTTCCAAAGACGCTTTTCCCCGGTTTACCCGGCCTGGGGAGGCTTGCAGTCCCTATCTTTTTGCCTTTTTCTGCATATTTAAGCTCTTTCGGTTCAGGATTAACGGAGACCTTCTCCCGGGTTTCCCTCTTGTCCCAGGTAACAACCGTCTCTTCCTTTCCGGGGAGGAAGGGCAGGGCGCCCGCCTTTTTGACAAGCTGTTCTTTTTTTATCTTTTCAACTTTGACACGGTAGAGTACCGGATCGCCGGCATCCTTCAGGGCGGCGTCCTTGTAGGGCTCCATGCCGGCGGGTACCGGAATGGCTTCCCACTTAATCTCCTCTCCAACAGGATCTTCAGGAGGAGTCCCCCGGGCAATTACCATTTGAAGGACTTCGCCCTTCTTTTTTTCCTTGGAAGCGTCTTTCAGGAACAGTTCAAGATCCTTGGCCTGGGGAGCGGTAAGCTTGTTCTCCCCCACGAGTTTTATGACTGCATCCGCGTCCCAGCCCAGACCGTCCGGATCAACGACAAAGTTGAGCGCCGCCTGAGTCTCTTCCTGATTAATATTGATGCTGGCATCGCCCTTGGCGATGATAGCTGCCATGATAAACCTCTATTCAGGAAAACGCTGATTACATGACGCCAATCGGCGGTTTCCTGTGTATTTATTTATCCATTAGACTTGTTCGAGAACCGGTTGGTTTCAGAACAAGCTCAGATTCGATCTTATGCCTTATATCCCTGGGCAATGGCCTTGGACAATTTAAGCTTGATAAAATTGTTTTCTTTCCTGAGTTTTGCAATTTCAATCTGCTGGGACTTGACTGTCTCAATGAGATCTCCCTGGGACAGGGCCCCCGAGTGGAGCAGATCCTCCACATATTCGATCCGGTTATCAAAATCAATTTCAGCCTCCATTCCCGCCTCTTGGAAACTTTCATCGATCATTTTATCGTTCAGGGTGAAGCTGTCCTCATCACCCTGAAGGATCTTGTCGGCAATCCGGTAGATTGCCTGGGAAAGCAGCGACTGGGGCTTGTAGAGCACGATAGGCAGCCGGGAGGAGAGGGCAGTATCCTGCACCGTATCCCGGTAGATAATCCCCAGATGTTCAATCTTGAGATCCAGGTACTCCTCGCAGGAACGGCGTATCTTCATGGCGACATCGGCATCCTTGGGATCGTCGATCATGTTCATGATAAGCCGAGGATGCAGAACATTGATGTGTTCCACGAATTTTTTGTGGGATTCAGGATCGATCTTTTTGATTTCGGGCAGCATCTTGGGGATGTAGAGCCGCTGGGAGCCCGAACCGTCCTTCCGAACCTGTTCAAGGTAATTCCGTGCGGGACTCCCCTTGGGGAAAACCGTAAACATAAGCCGGAAAACGGTATTCTTAAGGAACACATAGGCATTGAGCACGGCAGTTACCGCAGGGGCGGAAACCACAATGCCCTGACCGGAGAGAAGGAAGAAATCCAGAATAGACTGGTGAGTCCCCGCGCCGAGATCAAGAATAAGAATATCCGTATCGCCGGACAGAGCAAAAAGACGCCGTACCAGAGCCTTGAGCTGGCCGGCCTTGAGATTCGCCGTACCGGGAATCTCCGTGTCGCCGGGAATGAAACGCAGACCCCGGACATCCGTATCGGAGATTACATCATTAAAATTGGAGCGTGTATCGTTGAGAAAGGTGCCGATCCCCGTCTTGGGCGCCCGGTTCCCCAGCGCCAGGTGCAGATTGCTGGCTCCCAGGTCAAGATCTGCCAGAACCACCCGCTGTCCTGCCTGGGCAAAGGCTACCCCCAGATTTGCGGCAACCATAGATTTCCCTACGCCGCCTTTTCCACTCGCTATCGGAATAATACGCATCAAATACCCCCACCTTCGAGCTTTTTTTCTTTTTTCCCCCTGAAAACAAGCAGGGCCGAAGCTCCCGCGGAAAAAAGATCGCCGCAAAACATGAAGAAGGCTACCCCCAAAACTATCCAGGGATTCCTTCTTTCAAAGAACATCAAATTTTCAAAGAATATCCGGCCCTGAAGTTCGGCGATAAGGCCGGAAAACCAGGGCCTTACCGCGGCAATAAAAAACAGCTTGCCTGCCAGGTACAGCGGCGCATAAATCCCATAAACTTCTATGGAATACAGCATGAACAGAGCCATCAACAGGAAAAGTCCGTTGGCTGCCGCCAGGGGAAGCGCCGGAAACAGGCCTACCGTATCGGCAGAAAACAGGTACAAACCCAGCACAAGAAGCAGGCGGATACACTCGTAGACAAAAAGAACCACCCTCAGGGGCCGATATACACCCATGATCTCAATAATAGATAAAGGATTGCCTTACTTCAAGGGTGGAAACAGGGCGGCGGCATTTACTTTTTCTACCTCGAAAATCCACTTAAAACTGAGCCTGTTCCAAAACCAATTGACTGTGCGCTAATGCGCACGGTTTTGGAACAGGCTCAACTGCGATATTTTTAAAAAAAATTCACCGCGGAGTCAAAAAAGGAAGGAGAGGAGGGGATTTTCTCTTAAAACCGTATTCAACTTCTGCTTGGCGTCATTTAACCGGCGTTTCCCTAATAAATAAACGGAATGATCCGGTATTTTACCTTTTTGGTATACGCATCCCACAATTCACCGTATTTTGCCTTGCAAATTTTGTCGTCGTCTGCCTGACGGGTAAAGAGGAGCGCCACATAATAAAGCGGATACAGCCACACAAGCCAGAGAACCGGATACCCGGCGGCAAGGGCAATGCCGCAGCCTTCCAGTATCTCTCCCAGGTAATTGATATGCCGGCTTAAACCCCAAAACCCATTGACCAGAACGGAACGCTTCCCGTCAGAAATAGTTTCCGGTTTAAGCCACAAAAATTTTTTTTCTCCCTCTGTTTTAAAGTAGTATTTTTGCATATTTGCACAACGGGCCAGGGCCCATCCAAAAAAGTACAGAACGCAGAAACAAACGGTAACCCAAAGCGGCAGATGAGGATTGGGCAGATCCACTGTTGCCCAGAGGGAGACGGAGTAAAAATACGGATAGAAGGACAGACAGCCAAAACCCAATTTGAAACCGGTCCGCTCTGCGATAAAGTCGTAGGTGTAAAGGTGCACTTTTTCAAAATAAAGATACTCCCATAGAAACCAGGAGAGCATGACGGCTCCGGCGATAAAACCGGGATTGATGTCTTCGTGCGTCATGATGTGATGCGCGGCAAAAGAAAGAACATTGAGTTCCAGCATGACCGCTCCAATTAAATAAAGCCACATCTTTGCATCGATACGTCCATTTTTGAATTGAGGATTCTTCAGGCGTCCGAACCATAAATCGGCGGGGAAGGGCTTTCCGGTAGAAGGACTGCGCAGCACGATGATAAAAGAAAAAAGCAGCCCAAGCACAACGGCGCCTGCCAGACTTGACCACCTGACCCGGTACAGCCAGTCAAAGGGAACCACATTGAGCAGGCCCAGGACGGCCCAGAGCAGGACGCTTGCGGCAAGGACAAAAATGCCGTTTAAGCGGTAGCGCAATGTTTCGCCGGACTTCTCGTCTTTTACATATCCTGCTATCCATTTACCGGGCAGAACAAGGTGTAACAGCGTGATAACCGCATAAGCGATCCAGGGTGTAAAAAATCCGGGAAGTAAGGTTTTCATGTTAGTTCAAACTCCTTGTATTGGCTGCCATAATTTTAATTGCAAATTTCCGCGGCATAAGGCGCATCAAAAGGAAACGGGCCAGTTTATTGATCCCTCCCGGCACAAACACCGGACCTTTCCCCAGAGCCCTCAGTGTTTTTTCCGCCACTTGCGCAGGCGTTAAAGTACCCGGCGCCCTGGCCGGCAGCGCCTGATTGTAGCCGGGTGTAAGAATGGCCCCGGCGCAGGAAGCGATCACATCGACGCCGTAGGGCTTAAGCTCTTCCCACAAGCCTTCGGCAAGGATGACGTTAAAGGCTTTGCTCGCTGCATAGCTTGCAAGCCTGGGACTGCCCTGTGTTCCTGCCAGTGAAGACATTAGTATGATGCCTCCCTTTCCACGCTCAATCATTTTTGGCAGTACAAGCCGGGCAAGCGCCAAAGGCCCTCGCACATTGACGGCGACTATGCGCACAAGCTGTTCTTCTTCAATATCCTTGAAAAACCCGGCCGGCGCATAAGCCGCGTTGTAAACCAGAAGGCCGATTTGAACACTCAGGGAACCGGCAAAAGCCTTTACCGCCTCAAAGTCGCCCATATCCACCGCATGGGTAACAAGCTCCACCGAATACTTCCCCCTGAGCTCTGCGGCAAAAGCTTCCAGCTTTTCTTTTCTCCTGGCCAGCAGTACCAGGTTAAATCCCCGCCTGGCCAAAGCCTCGGCATAGGCGGCGCCCAATCCCTCGGATGCGCCGGCAATCAGCGCGCAGGGCCCATACTTTTCCAGCATGGTGTACAATACCATGAATGGTGGTTGAATGGCTATGGAGACACCGATTTATTCATTTGGAACAGGCTCGATTCTGCCGGGGTATATTCCGAATGTACCGGAAATCCGGTATGATTCATTATGCGGAACATGGAGACTCTTTTGAGAACGGCAGGCAAAAAACCCGGCGGCTGTGCGGCGCTGTTTTTCCTGTTTATGCTGCCCGCGGCGGCGCTGAACGGGGAGGAATTCAGCCTCCCGCCGAAAGATACCTGGGAGAAACTTTTTAACAAGGTAGAAATTATCAGAACCGAAGTATACCGGGAAGTTGAGACCGGTAAAACCAAATGGATAGATGCCTATGCGGATCTCCATACCTCCACCGATATACCGATGTCCAGCCTCCGGGAAACCATTCTGGATTATGAAGCGTATCCCCGTATTTTTAAACGGAACAAGGGCATGGAGGTTGTCCGCGAAGACGGCAGAGTATACCATGATATGACGGCGGGCCTTGAGGTACTGGGGGTTTCCTACGCCGTGCGCTTCCGCCAGGCGGTTACTGTCGTTGTTGATGAGCCGGACCGGTTGATTCTTGATTTTAGCCATGTTGCCGGCGACGGCAACGTAAAGGATGTACGGGGCGGCTGGTATTTTGAATCCCTTGCGGGAACAGGCCGAGTCTATGTCCGCTACTACGGCGCAAGCCGGGTAATGCAGCGAATTCCCCTGCAGCGTTTTTTTATGTCCATACTCATTGACGATGAAACCCGCAGTGCGCTCCGCCAGTTTCTGGCCGCCGCCCGGAAGAGGAGTAAAAACAGCCAGGGAAACACCGATTAAGCGATGTCAATGAAGAGCCCCGGGGCATAGACCCCCGCCTTCCAATCAGCGTTTCCCTTTGTATGTCAGCGCTTGCCGGCGAAGCTTCGGTTCGGCGGAAAACTAAAGTTTCCGAATAGCTGAGCCTGTTCCAAAATTATGATCCTGCCGGATCGCCGGATTTTGGGACAGTCTCAACCTTATTGAACCTTTTTTAACGTTTTGCGTTTGCTGTCCGTCTTAACGGATGATTCTTTGGCAGTGTCTTTCTCCGGAACCGCGGCTGCCTGCCGAACCAGCATTTCCGATACGCTCATGATCAATTCCTTATGCCCTTCAGTAAGGCGGTGGAATTTATACCATAACCTCGCTACTTTAATATTTTCTGTCATATATCCTTACCTTTTTATGACTATTTATTGACCATAGTATATACAACAAATTGTCATGTCAATAGGCTAAAGTAATAAACCTTGAAGAATGACCAGTGCAAGGCTATGATTAGATTATGAGTGAGTTGATCCATCAGCGTATCAAACAAGTGAGGGAAATTTTGGAGTTATCGCAGAGAAATTTTTCCCTGATTTTATCCCTTTCCCATAGTTATATCGCCGGTATAGAAACCGGTACAATCAAGGTCAACGGCCGTCTCATCAAGCTTATCGTGTCCGAATTCGGAGTAAATGAAGCATGGCTTACAACAGGAAAGGGAGAAATGTTTATGCAGGACCCGGATGAAAAGTTTACCAAACTGGTAGGTCTCTTCAAGATACTGCCCCCCATGTATCAGGATATAATCTATCAAATAATCGAAGTATTGCTGAAATCCGAAATACAAACAAAGTAGAGTGAGCTTGTTCCAAAACCCGGTTTGTTATCGAGCGAGTCCATTGAACTATTCCCGTCTTTCCGGTATTATTTCCCTGGAGGATTCCATGAACCCCAATGTCTTTGCCCACCGTAAATCGGCTCTTAAACTGCATCTTACAAAACCCGGCGGCGGTCCGCTGGTCAATCAGACGGTAAAACTGGAGCAGAAACGACACCTGTTTCTCTTCGGCATCGGTGGTTTCGATGCGGTTGTCCTGGCCGGCGAAACGGTTCCCGGCGGCAAGGCGCTTTCTCCGGAGGAGCGGGCCAAAATCGAAGAATGTCTGGACAGGATCTTCGACCTCTGTAACTATGCGACTCTTCCTTTCTACTGGGGCCGTTACGAGAGCGAAGAGGGCAAACCCATGGAAGCGGTAACCATCGCCGCCGCGCGGTACTATGCCGAAAGGGGTATCGTTACCAAGGGCCACCCGCTCTGCTGGCACACGGTCTGCGCTCCCTGGCTCATGAAGTACAGCAATGCCGAGATTCTCCGCAGGCAGCTTGCCCGAATTGACCGGGATGTAAGCGCTTTCAAAGGGCTTATCGACAGGTGGGATGTGATCAATGAAGTGGTAATCATGCCGATCTTTGACAAGTACGATAACGCCATGACCCGCATCTGCAGAGATTTGGGCCGGGTAAGGATGATAAAAGAGGTCTTTACCGCGGCGCGGAAAGCTAATCCCCAGGCGGCGCTGGTGCTCAACGACTTTGACACCTCTTCAAGCTATGAAATTCTCGTGGACGGCTGCCTGAATGCGGGGGTTCCCATCGATGTAATCGGCATACAGTCCCATCAGCATCAGGGCTACTGGGGAAAGGAAAAGCTCCTGGCGGTGCTTGACCGCTACTCTTACTTCGGCAAGCCTATTCACTTTACCGAAAACACGATCATCTCAGGGGACATCATGCCTCCACATATCGTAGACCTTAACGACTGGCAGGTGGAATCCTGGCCCTCTACGCCGGAGGGCGAGGAAAGGCAGGCCAGGGAGATAACGGAGATGTACGAGATTCTCTTTGCCCACCCCGCGGTGGAGGCGATAAGCACGTGGGACAGCACCGACGGCCGCTGGCTTCACGCTCCTTCGGGGCTTCTCCGTGCCGATAACAGCATCAAGCCGGCCTATACATCGCTCATGAACAAGATAAAGGGCGAATGGTGGACAAAGGGCGAATTTTCCACCGATGCGGAGGGAAATCTTGAGATCTACGGCTTCCGGGGAGACTACGAGATCTCCTGCCAGGACATCAGCGCCTCCTTCAGTCTCAACGGGCAGCATCTTGAATTGCAACTGGGACTTTCCTGAAAGGCGGTATTTTCCGATAAGTATAGAGTGTCTGTCCGCGAAGTAACCGGCTTTATGGGCAGATACCGGAGAAACGCTGATTAAATGACGGCAATCGGCGCTTCCCTGAATAAGTTGTCCTGAAAACTTCAGCTTTAACAAGCTCAAGAGAGGTATGCCATGAACGAGATTCCTTCCAGCCCCATGCCGAAAAAAAGACCCGGTAACACCCTTCCCTGGCTCTGGATTGTTCCTACGGTGATCATAGCCCTTGCCTGTGCCGCGGCCCCCGCGGCTCTGGCTCAGGGCAGAGAGACGGACGCTGCCGTGCAGGATGCCCAGCAGTCAAACCGCCGTTACATACAGATCATTCAGAATGTTTTCAACTTCATACAGCGGCACTATGTGGAAGAGGTTGATCCCAAACAGGTCTACGAGGGAGCCATGAACGGCATGTTCAATGCGCTGGGGGATCCCTATTCGGTATACATGCCCGAATCGGAGATGAAAGACCTCAACGACACCACCCGGGGGAGTTTTGGCGGGGTGGGGCTCTATATTTCCAAAAGCAACATCTCCAATACGGACGACAGGCCGAACTATCTGGAGGTAGCCTCTCCCATGGAGGACACTCCCGGCTGGAAGGCGGGGATCAATCCGGGGGATTATATCATCGAAATTGAAGGGGAAAGTACCGCGGAGATGACTCTGGATCAGGCGGTGTCCAAACTCCGGGGGCCCGCGGGTACCGAGGTGAAGATCCTTATCCGGCGGGGCGAAAAACTGGAATTCCCGGCCACCCTTACCAGGGCGATTATCGAGGTGCCCACCACCAAACACGCCATGATCGACGGCGGTATCGGGTATCTGCGGCTTATCACCTTTACGCCCAACACGGTGGAACGGGCCAGAGAGGCAATCGGCGAATTCGCCTCAAAAGGCTACAAGGGCCTCATTCTGGATCTGCGGAATAACTACGGCGGGCTTTTAACCAGCGCCGTGAATATCTGCGACCTTTTCCTGGACGGCGGAATGGTGGTAAGCACGAAAAGCCGGATTCCCCAGGAAAATTCTGTTTTCAATGCCCGCAAGTCAACCCTCGTGCCGGCCGATATTCCGGTTATTGTCCTTATAAACAAGGGTTCCGCCAGCGCCAGCGAGATTGTCGCCGGCGCGCTCAAGGACAGGGGAAGGGCATACCTCGTGGGTGAAAAATCCTACGGCAAGGGCTCCGTTCAGCAGGTCTATCCCCTGGACAACTCCGGTTTCAAGATCACCACTTCCCGTTACTATACTCCCAGCGATGTAAACATCGACAAGATCGGCATCCCTCCGGACAGGGAAATTGCAACCCCCGAATTTACCGATTCCGATGCCGATGCCCTGAGTAAACTCATTCAGGATCGCAAGATTTCCGCCTATATCGAGAAAAATCCCGGAGCCGGGACTGCCGATATTACTGCCTTTGCAAAGGAGCTCAACGCCGAATACAGGCTGGATGTTTCCCTTCTGCGGCGTCTTATCCGGAATGAGCAGAATAGAACCAATATCGCTCCGGTCTTTGACCTTGAGTACGATCTCCAACTGGAAGAAGCGGTAAAGATCATCCGGAACGGCGACTTTGGCAATCTGATGAAGACTACCAAGACCCTCAAGACCCTGCAGGAAGAAGCCGCCAGAGAGGACGAAGCGCAGGCATCCTGAAGCCCGGATTCAATGAAGCGTTTTTTACTGCCCTCCCTGCCCGACAGGGACGGGCGGATCAGCTTAAGCGGAAGCGATTACCATTACCTTGTGCGGGTAAGACGTCTTAGCGCAGGGGAATTCTTTGACGCGTTCTTGCCCGGCGGGGGGACATGCCGGGTGCAGATAGTGGATACCGGCGGGGGGGTTCTCAGCGGCGAATGTACCGGCACGGAAGAAAATAGAGTTGTTCGGAAACTTGTTTCCGCGTCCTCCCCCTTCCCTTCGATTATACTCCTCCAGGCCCTGCCCAAAGGTTCAAAAATGGATCGTATCGTGCGTGAGGCTGCAGAAAGCGGCGTCTTAGAGTTGCTGCTCTTTGTTTCGGAATTTTCAGTTCCAAGACCGAAGGGTAATGATGGAAACGCCAAACTGAATCGCTGGAAGCGGATCATCCGGGAAGCCCGGCAGCAGAGCGGTTCCCCTGTCGAAACCCTCATCAGGGCGCCGGTGGACTTTGAAGAGATTCTGGCCTGGTGGGAAGAGCTTAAAAACATGCGTCCCGAGGCCAGGGGGATTCTCTTTCATCAGGTACCTCTTGCTCCTCAACCGGGTCCGGAAGGCGAAGCTTCCCCTCTTGAAATGAGGAGCCTCCACGGTTATCTTGAAGACAGACCCGATCCGGTTGTTCTTGCCATAGGCCCCGAGGGGGGATTTTCCAACGGCGAAGTGGAGGCTTTTATCACGGCGGGTTTCAGGCCTTTCAGCATAGGAAACTCGGTTTTGAGGGTTGAAACTGCAGCGCTTTACGGAATAGCTGCGGCAACAATCATACTATTGGAGCGCGATTCGTGGACATTGAACGGGTAAGTCTCTTAAAGGTTCCCATAGATATTCTTCCCCCGGAACAGTTGGCTGAACGGATCTATGAACTGCTGGCCGCCGGTAAAACGCAAGCCGCCAAAGGCAGCGCCGTACAAGCAGGTTCGCCGGCCGGAGAGAGGCAGGCACAAAACATCGTCCTTTTGAGCCTCTGGGATCTCCTCCGCGCCCGGCGGAATAACGATTACAGAAGTTATGTACTCAAGGCCGCCCTGGTTATCCCCATTTCCCGGAGCCTCCAGAGCGGTATCCGGTTCCTCACCGGCAAAACCGCGGTACGCTACATGCCCTTCGACTTTGTGATCAGCCTTTTGACGGCGCTTGAGGAACGGGAATTCACCCTCTATCTTATCGGAGGCAAGGCCCAAACTCTCAGAAAAATCGAAAACAATATCCGTCAGACTTTTCCCCGCCTGCGTATCGTGGGCCGCTACCAGGGCGGCTTCAAACGGCAGGATGAACCTTCCATCGTGGAGGCAATCCGCAAAGCCTCCCCTTCGCTGCTCCTCGTAGGCAAGGGAGTCCGGGGGGAAGAGCAGTGGATCGCCAAATACACAGGCAAACTCAACCAGGGCATCCGGCTCTGGTGCAGCGACCTCTACGATGTCTTTGCCGAGCGCAAACACCGCCCCTCGCGGCAGACCTTTGAACGGGGCTGGGAATGGATGACCTACTGCTTCCGCAATCCCCTGCTGTACTTCCGAATCTTTCCCTACATGTACTACAAGATCCTGCTGCTCATCTATAAAATTTTCCCGAAAGAGTAGGGGGAATTGTTTCCGGGTTTTCATTCCGTTACTGTAACAATATTCACCGCTCCCCCTGCGCCCCGAAGCCCCCGGTATCAGGGCGAGCGCATGTAAATTATGGCGAACTCGTTTGAAAGAGGGTTTCGGAGGCAAAGGAGGGGGTGAAAAAGCAGCCGTTCCAAATAATCATCCGGTCATGCCGTCTGTTTTACCCGGTTCTTTATGCTGTCCTTCGACCCTGCCCTCGCCGCCGTCATCGCTATCCTCCTGAAATACCCCCGGTTCCCCGGTTTTCCTTCAGGGCAAACAGATAATCGGCAACGCTAAGAAAAAAAGTGGTAGTAGACCCCACAGTTAAATAATTTCTTTGCAGAACGAAGCTCGTAAACGATGCAACGCTTACACGATACCTCGCCCTTTAGGGCGGGGAGGTTCATAACCAACACTAAATTTTCATACGTCTGTGGTCAACGGACTTATAATCCGTAGACCGTTTTGGCTTTTCCCGGTCTCTGTACGAGCCGGTTAAAGTCCGCAGACGTATGCGCTGCGGCACATATGCGGC
>JAITLC010000024.1 GCA_031278095.1 Treponema sp. | reverse complement strand
TGCGCCCCGGATTATTACAGACAACGGGGATTTGCTTCAGGGTACAACTCCCGCCCTTTCATCAGCGCCGCTTCCGCCCACAGGCCGTCCATGCTCTCGTAAAGGCCCCAGGAAAGGATGTTCCGGCTGTAGCCGTCCATCACGCTGACAAAGTAATAAAAAACACCGCATACCCTGCTATACGAGAAATCGGTGTGCCATTGCCCGTGTATCCCCTTGGGCTGGTCAAAGCCTTTCTTCGCTTCCTCCTGCTTTTCAGCCCATTTCTTGCTTAATCCGAACCGTTTCAACACGGTATAGACCGTCGCGGGGCGGGCACACGCGATATTTGCGTCCACCATCTTCCAGCAGAGCACCCGGCAGCCCAGTTCCATCCGATCTTTGCGGTAGGCTGGTATCGCCGCTGTTTCGGCGGGAGTCAGCCAGTGTCCCCGCGGTATATGCCCATTGTGCCGGGTCTCCTGCCCCCGTCTCCCCTGCCATTCCCGCCGGGCCCGCTTGCTCACCCCGGCAAAAACCGCCGGCGTCAGTATCGCTATCCCGGTCAGCACATGGAGGCGGTTCGCCTTCCTTCCGTACTCCGGACGCCTCCTGCTTCGCCCGCTGGTAACAGGCGCCGCAACCGACCCCAAAAACTCACGTCCTTCTCCCGGACGGTGTATTCCCCCCGGTGTTCACTCATGAACCGGTACGCCATCAGCGGGGTCTCTCCTGAGCGAAGATGACCGCCGCTTTTTGTAGGATTTCGTTCGCATCCCGCAACGACTTGACTTCCTTATGATGTTGAGAACGATATCATCGTGGATGCGAAGCTTGAGCCGTTGGCGGTAGACGGGCGGAGCCTGGCGAAGGAACACCTGGAGGCGCTTAACGGTATGGGGCTGGACTTTGAGGAACGGAAACCGATAGTCATATGTGACCGGGGGTATCCATCGAAAGATTTCATTAAGAAGCATGTGAGAAATCCCGGAAAAGGCTGGAATGCCGGGCGTCCGGCAAAGGCAACATGCTGCGGGAAAAGACCGTGGTATTCAGTGAATTCATCGTGGTCGTAACCTCGTTTCCGAATTCGGTTAGCGCAGATGAAGTCCTTGAAACATACCGCCGGCGCCGGTAGGTTGAGATACATTTCAAGTGACTGAAATCCATCCTCGACTTCGGCGATTTGCCGAAGAAAAATCCGGGAGCTTCGGAGGCGTGGCTGAACGGCAAAATGATGGGATCGAAATAGGGACGCGAAGCAGGCTCCGCCATAGCGCCGATTATCATGTGATCCGTCTCCATAAAGGCTGCCGGATCGGGCCGGAATATCAGCGCTTCCTCCAATTGAAGTTGAGAAAAAAAGATAAAACCGTTACGATGACACCGGAGGTGACAGATGTACGATACAATCCCTTCCCGCTCCGAAGTAAAAAAAGAGGATACCTGGGATCTTTCAAAACTCTTCCCCGATGACGCTTCCTGGTATTCCGCCCTGAAGGAATACGAAACGCTGACCGAAAAGATTCCCGGTTTCCGGGGAACTCTGGGTAAAAGCGCCGAAAGCCTCGCCGCTTATCTTGACTTTGCCCGCGACTTCGGTATTCTTGAGGAAAAGCTCGCCTACTACAGCGATCTGCGGCAGACTGAGGATGAGGGGGACAGCGCCGCCCGTACCATGACGGGAAAATTCACCATGGCGGCGGCCAGGGCCCAGACAGCCGGCGCATGGGCAGCCCCGGAGATCCAGGCTATTCCGGATGAAGTTATGAATGTCTGGCTCAAGTCTCCCCGGTTTGCCAACCCTGAAGACTCAGCCGGACAGGAAACGAAATTTCCTGCCGAATACTTCGTCTACCTGAAACGCCTGCTCCGTTACAAGCCGCACATTCTGGGGGAAAAGGAGGAGCGGATCATCGCCCTCCATACCGAAGGGGAGGGAATTTCCAATGACGCCTTTTCCGTACTCACCAATGTGGACATGAAGTTCGGAACCCTGGATACTCCCGACGGTCCAAAACCGCTCTCCCAGTCTACCTGGGCGGTTTTTATGGAGTCCCCGGATCGTTCCCTCCGCAAGGATGCCTATACCAGGTTTTACAGCGTCTTTGAAGCTCATCAACACACTCTGGCATCTCTCTATTCGGGTTCCGTCAAACAGGATGCGATCCGGGCCAGAACGAGGAATTACCCTTCGGCCAGGGCCGCCGCCCTTTTCCCTGATAATGTGGGTGAGGAAGTCTACGATAACCTCATCTCTTCGATAAGCGCCAGCCTTGAGCCCCTGCACCGCTACTATGCCCTGCGGCAGAAGAAGCTGGCCGTGCCGGAACTGAGGCACTACGATGTCTATGCCCCCCTCGCGCAAAAACAGGTTCAAAAGACAAGCTGGGAGGAAGCGGTAAACATGGTCTCGGAGGCCCTCTCCCCCCTGGGATCCGAATATGTTGACACCCTCCGCTCGGGGCTCCTGGGCCGCTGGGCAGACCGCTACGAGAACAAGGGCAAACATTCCGGGGCCTTTTCAGCAGGCTCCTACACAGGAGAGCCCTACATCCTCATGAACTACAAGGAAGACTCAATCCGGGATGTGTTTACCATGGCCCATGAAGGCGGCCACTCCATGCATTCCTGGTACTCGGCGCGGAACAACCCCTTCACGCACTACAGCTATACGATCTTCGAGGCTGAAGTTGCCAGCACCTTCAACGAAGAGCTGCTCTTCCGCCATCTTTTGAAAACATGCAGTTCACGGGAACTCCGCACCTGGCTGGTGAACAAGAGGGCCGACGATCTCCTGTCTACCCTGTACCGGCAGACCATGTTTGCCGAATACGAAAAAATAACGCATCGGCTTGAAGAAGCGGGTGAGCCGCTCACGGTGGATGTACTCCGCGGCGAATACCGAACGCTGCTGGAAAAGTATTTCGGCCCCGGGATGGTGTTTGAAGCAAACAGCGACCTCGAAGGCCTCCGTATCCCCCATTTTTACCGGGCCTTCTATGTGTACAAGTACTCCACGGGAGTTTCCGCAGCCCTGGCTCTAGCGGAACGGGTACTTTCCGGTGGGAAGAAGGAAAGGGAAGACTACTTTGCCTTTCTCAAGAGCGGCGGCTCCCGCTTCCCCATCGACTCCCTCAAGGCGGCCGGTGTAGACATGTCCTCCCCTGAGCCGGTGGAAGCTGCCTGCCGCGTCTTCGGCACTATCGTGGATGAACTGGAAAGCCTGCCCTGAGAAAGAGGCCGGCTGGTAATTGAGCTTGTTCCAAAATTACGATCCCGCCGGATTTTGGAACAGCTCCAATTATCTGAACCAGAAAATATCAATCGGCTCGTTTTCATCCACTTTTTCAATTTCGCGGCTATCGGAGGTAACAAAGTAAGCGGAAAGTTCGGCGGCGATTTGCGGTAAAATTCTCCTGGTAAATCTTCCTGCATCCACCTCTAGACCAAGACCTGTAAATTCGCTATTATATAAAGTTGTTCCAAAATGTCAGATTTCGGAACAAGCTCATATATGAAACTTTTTCGAGAAGAGGATTTTTACCATGATAAGAGGCGGAGATATTGTAAAGGGGACCTGTCTGCTCCAGAAGGGCCAGCCCTACCTGGTGGTCGAAAGGGAATTCCACAACCCCGGCAAGGGTACCGCAATCGCGCGCATCAAGATGAAGGGTATCAAGGATGGTTCCGTGCTGACATTGACCATCCCCACCCAGCAGGAAATAGAGGATGCCCAGGTAGATGTAAAGACCTGCCAGTATCAGTATGCGGATCAGGACTACTTTCATTTTATGGACAGTGAATCCTATGAACAGTACGAAGTTCCCGTAGCGGAAAACGAAGAAAAAAAATATTACCTCAAGGATGCGGATTCCTACGATCTTACCATCTGGGAAGGCAAGGTAATAGACATCAAAATTCCTTATAAGGTCGTCTTTACCGTTGCCGAGTCGGAAAACTATGTGAAGGGCGACACCGTCTCGGGGGCGACAAAGCCTGTAACTACCGAAACAGGACTTACCGTCCGGGTTCCCCTCTTTATCAAGCAGGGTGAAAAGATTCTTGTAAACACTGAAACCAACGAATACGTCGAACGAGTCAATAGTTAGACAATACTGCAACAAAACCGTTTTTTTTAAATTCCGGGGAATGGAGTTTAGTTTTGCCCTGTCCCGGGAACTTTTTTCCTCGGCGGGAATCGATACGGGCACAACGTTACTGTTAAAGGTTTTTTCCGAAGAACTGGACAGGGGTCTGCTGCAGGAACTGCAAAACCGCAAAGGCCCACTGCACATTCTGGACGCCGGTTCAGGCTGCGGCGTTATCGGTATCTGCGCGGCCAGGGCCCTTGAGGGTATTGATGTCCGCGCGAACAGTACCGACAGGGATGAACTTGCCGGAATCTTTACCGGATACAATGCCCGGCAGAACGGACTGGAATCTGAAAAATTCAGCGTACATACATCAACCCTGTTTAACGGAGACCGCGACCGTGACCTCATCCTGAGCAACATACCCGCAAAGGCAGGAAAGCCGGTTCTGGAAGATTTTATACGTCGTGCCTGCCCTCATTCCGAAGCCCTGGCCTTTATCGTGGCGGTCAAGACGCTTGCGGATTTTACCCGCAGTACCATTGCCGATGCCGGGGCAGAAATCCTGCGGGAAACAGCGGGGCCGGGACATACGGTTTTTGTATTCCGGAGAGGAGGTACGGCTTCCGGCCCCGGCGGAGGGTTCCGGCAGAACCGGTTCGCGGAGGATCAGGCCCGCAGTAATACTGTCAGTGAAGAGGAAACGTTTCTCAGCGTCTATCGCAGACAGAGGTTTGAAACGGAATTGGAAGGCTGTGCTTTAGGCATGGATACCTTTCATGGCGCTCCTGGCTTCGGCGATCCGGGAGCGGCGCTCCTGGCGGCGGTAAAACTAAGCTGCAGACTGGGTCTCAATACGGAGAAGTTTCGTGCGGACAGGCTTTTCCACGAAACGGAGCAAGGCTGCTATCCTCTCTGGTTCTACAAAAGCCTAGGCACGGAAAAAACGCAGAACGGAAAAGCGATTCTTTCCGGCAGGAATGTCCTCTCACTGAAAGCGGCGGAATACAACCTCAAGAATACTGTCAGTACAGCCCTCGTCACCGCGGCGGATCTTGTCTCGGCAGGAGACGCACTCCTTGGGGAAGGCCCCTACGGTTTCATCGCCGCCCTTCCGGAAAACATGCCCAGGGAGAGCATCCCTTCACACTGGGAAGTCCTGACACTATTGCTGCAACCGCAGGGAGTTTTCCTTGTATCGCTCCCCTCCTTTCTTGCCGAGCAGTTTGACCGGGCCAAAATTTCAGGCTTTATCCGTCTTGGAAACCTGCGCCGCGGAGGGTTCAGGGCCCTCGCCTACAGAAAAGCCTAAGGACATACACAGAAATAACATGACCGGTTGATCATGTTATTTCTTTATTGCGTAATGAAGAACCTAGAGGCAAGCTCCTGGTATCTTCGTTCTATAAGGTATGGATTGTATGCGGGGTTCATACCAATTTATACTTTTATTGCCCATTATTCACTCCCATTACTCCAATTACACTATTTCGCAGCAGGGGCAAGCCCCTGGGTATGAACCCCGTCTGCGAATCAATTGCTTCAGCAGTTCCTGATGTTCCATGTCTACAAAGAGGACCATGACCGTATCCTTAAGGGGATATTTTTTAGCACCTCCCCGACGGCAATGCAGCGGACATATGTACAGGTCTGCCCGTTGACTTCAAACTCTTCAAGATACCAGAATCCCAGGAGACGGCGTACCGTACCGTCTTCGGAGATGTAGGCTTCAGTCCCGTTCAAAGGGCAAACTCAACGAGGGGCTTCTTCGGCGTGTCGATCACGGCCCGGGCAAAAAAGGTATAAACCGAATCGTAGTGGATCCCTATAAGTCCCACGGAAAGGTGTATCTTAAAAACAGCGCTGTCCTTCCGCCTCTCTATCCAGTTTTCCTTGAGCCGCTTGAAGTGTTTCGGGTAGTCTTCCCGGACAAAGAGTAAAGACCGTCGTTTCAAGCTTCTCCGGGATGACCGTGTGTACGTCGGCCTTCATTTCAATTCAGCCGGCATGAGGCGGATCATTGATCAAAACAATGGAGGAGGAGACGGACTGAGGCTTGTTGAGCAGCCTTTCCGGCTCAGCACTCTTCTTTATACCCGTTTCCTGGGCGTGGTATTAGACCCCACTGCGAATAATAGAGAAGAGAAACACCAAGAAAAAACATGGTTCCTGGATTTTTCATTTTATAAAAATATAAAATGAGGTTGTTTCAAAACCAACCGGGTTTTGGAACAAGCTCAATAACCGGTTTTTTTCAAATTTCTCTTGAATTTTATGGAACGATTTCCTATTATTTATGTAGGAAAAATATCGATGAAAATTTCGACAAAAGGCCGTTATTCCCTGGAAGCCCTGCTCTATCTGGCGCTCCTTGGGAAGGGAAAATATGCCAGTACCCGGGAGATAGCCGAGCAAACCGGTGTGTCCGAAGGTTATCTGGAACAGCTCTTTATCCCCCTGCGGAAGAAAAAGATCATCCGGGGGATACGGGGTCCTGCGGGTGGCTATCTTCCCGGAAAAGATCCGGCAAAGATAAAGGTGGGGGATATTTTACGGGCCGTGGAGGGGAGCCTCGAACCGGTGGACTGCGTCAAATCGAGAACCTGTCCCGCTGAAAAATACTGCATCTCCCGCCATACCTGGACGGAACTCTATGCGGCGATCAGGGACTGTGTTGACTCAATCAGCCTGCAGGATCTCTGCACGGTGTATGAATCCGCCGATTCAGGGTCTTACGTCATATGAAGATATCCACCAGGGGCCGTTATGGGGTACGGCTTCTCATCGACCTTGCCGAACATGCCGACAAGGATCATGTTTCCCTGGCCAGCGTTGCAGAACGGCAGCGCATCTCGATTCGGTATCTGGAACAGGTTGCGGTGATCCTGAGAAGGGCCGGTTTTATCCGTTCGGTAAAGGGAGCCTCCGGGGGCTATACCCTGGCGAAAAGGCAGGAAGATATTGTCATCGGGGACGTGCTGCGGATTCTGGAAGGTGACATGCTCGTGGTTGATCCTCTCCTGCCGGGACAGAAGGAAACGAAATTCCAGAAGAGTCTCCGCCTTTCCGTCTACAACCGCCTGAACGGCTGCATTGCCGCCGTCATCGACCACAAAACTCTGGCTTCCCTGGCAGGCACCGTAGACCCGGATGAGTCCTATATGTACTTTATCTAGCAGTTTTTTGCACTCCGCTCATAAAACCCTGAAAATTGCTGATTAGGCGATTTTTACCCTGTAAACTGCCAAAACAGCCCATAAATCATGGTTTTTGCAGCACAAAGTGGTACAAAAAACCTACAAACGCAACAGGCTGCTAAGGAAACGCTGATTAAATGACGCCAATCGGCGTTTCCCTAATATCTGTTGTCGAAAATCCGTGTGGACTTCTTTTCACTCCGGGGAAGTTCGCCCATGCTTACTGCTATGGGATGGGGGGTAAGCCCTATCTTTTCCCTGAAGGCCGCTTCCACTATCTTTTCCAGATTCTTGCGCTCCTGGCTGTCCTCAAGAGCCGTTTCAAAGTAGAGCTGCACAATATCCCTGCCGTTGAGATGATCGATCTGGATCTGATATTCGCTGCTTACATCGGCAATTGAAGAGAGCAATTCGTCAATACGGCCGGGGAAGATCATGGTACCCTTTACCTTGATCATGTCGTCACTGCGGCCGATGATCGTATCGATCCTGGGGAAGGGACTGCCACAGGGACAGGAACCGCTAATCTCCCGCGTAAGATCGTGTGTCCTGTAGCGGATCAGCGGTGCCCCTTCCTTCTGCAGGGTGGTGATCACAATCTCGCCGATTTCACCGGGCTCCGCCTGTTTGCCGGTTTTGGGGTTTATTATTTCGTAGTAGAGATAATCGGTCCACATGTGCATGCCGCCCTGCTTCTGGCAGTTAATGCCGATGCCGGGGCCGTAGATCTCCGTAAGGCCGTATATATCGTAGAGTTCCACCCCCAATTCGCCGGCTATCCGCCTGCGCATCTTCTCTCCCCAGCGTTCCGAACCGATGAGGCTTTTTTGTAAGTGTATCCTGTCTTTGATTCCCCGCTTTTTGATCTCCTCCGCCAGAAGCAGCGCATAGGATGAAGTGGCGCAGAGCACCGTAGATTTGAGGTCTTCCATCATCTTGAGCTGCTTGTCGGTGTTTCCCGGCCCCATGGGAATCGCCATGGCGCCCAGAAGTTCCGCGCCAAGTTGAAAGCCAATGCCCGCTGTCCAGAGCCCGTACCCGGGGGTAATGTGAACCCTGTCCGATGCGGTAACGCCTGCCGTCTCGTAGCAGCGGGCGAACATCACGGCCCAGTCCCGCACATCCTTTTGGGTGTAGGGGATGATCACCGGCGTCCCCGTGGTGCCGGAGGATGAATGTATGCGGACAATTTCCCGTTCGTCCACAGCGCAGAGCCCCAGCGGATAGGCCTTCCGGAGATCCTCCTTCCCGGTAAAGGGGAGTTTTTCAAAGTCTTCCCGGCTCTTTATGTCTTCCGCGTGTATACCCTTGAAGTGATCCGCATAAAAGCCGCCTTTCATGGCAGCCCGTATCGATTTTTGTATGCTTCCCAGCATCTCCGCATTCATTTCCATGATAGACTCTCCTGTCCCGCCGCGGGGCTTGTTTCTATGTATAGGAACAATAGCTGAAAAATAACGCATATGCAAGAGGGAGGGGAAGAAAGGGAGAGGCTGATAGCCGCCGCTTTCAAGCGGCGGCGAAACAGTATTAGAATTACCGTACTTTGTTTCTGGATACCAGCAGTACGTCAGCAGCGGTTATTCCAAAATTTGTTTTCAAATCCTGGTCTGCCCCGGCCGAAACAAGCAACTCTTGTAATCCTTTGGGATATGCTGCTGAGGCAAAATGTAAAACTGTCCATCCTGCTTTATTCTGTTGATTAACATTGATTCCTGCATTCAGTAATTCAGCAACAATCCTAACTTGTCTTTCCTGTACAAGCCGTCCATCGCCGAAATAAGGCATATCGGAAACAAAATTGATCTCCGCCTTTGTTTCATCCTCAATAACCGGATTCCTCCAATCAATATGCGGGCCATATGTCGTTATTGCATAAAACAAAGCCGTATGGTCATTGCCTTCAAGGGTATTTACATCAAAACCTTTTTCAATCAAAAATTTAACCAGATCATAGTTGTTACGAATAGCTGCAACATGCAGAATAGAATTGCCGTAGCCATCGGCTTTATCAGCCAGAGTAATGCCAAAAAAATCTATCACCGCCTGATAGTTTTCAGGTTTAACAAGAGCAATAAGATATGGCGAATTCAATTTACCATTAGTCTTGTCTTTGACGTTTTGCATACGCTGTTCAAACGGGACTTTCTCATCATTTAGATCTGAAGAGAAGTGAGGGGCAGTATCGTTAATGTCGACATACCTGCGTCAAGAAGAAAATCCGCGACATCATAGTGCTTCCAATTCCTGGCTCCTTCATATGCTACGTAAGGATTCTGAGCGCCTTTTGCCGCAAGATATTCAACTATTGCTAAATTTCCGCTCCTGGCAGCGGCTTCTAATGGCATATACCTACCATCCGTATCCGTGGTTATTTTTTGAATTCAGTTTGGAACACGCTCAGGACCTTGATATTCATGTCCCAGAATTTTTCGGGAAGGCGTTTCTTCAAAACGGTAATAATGTCTTCCCTGCCGAAGGGAAATATATCCAGTCCGAGGGCCGCCCCCAGCAGGGCGATGTTCACCGTTTTGGATGAACAGAGGGCCGTCAGTTTTTCCGCGTCAACAAGGGTAAAGCGCGGGCCTGCCTCTTCCCTGATGCCGGCGATAAGGGCCGCCGCATCGTAAGGCCCGGCACGGGACGCGCCCGCCGGCTGGAGGGGTCTTGAGAAAGCCAGGATCTTTCCCCCGGGGGAGAGGAAAGGCAGAGTCCGCGCCGCCTCCGCGGGCTCAAGGGCAATGATAATATCGGCGGCGGCAGGGGGGATAAGAGGCGAATGGATAAGGCCGTCCGACATGCGGATGTGGCTTACCACGCTGCCTCCCCGCTGGGACATGCCGATGGTTTCCGAACCCCGGACATTGAGGCCCTGCGCCAGCGCGGCGTCCCCGATAAGCCGCGAGAGCAGCACTGTTCCCTGACCGCCCACCCCGGTAATAAGGCAGTTAAGCTTCAGCTTCATGACGCAGCCCCGATTGCCAGCGAAGGGCAGACACTTTTACAGAGGCCGCAGCCGGTACAGAGGGATCTGTCGATGGAGAGCGGGGATCGATCGCATGAAATCGCAGGACAGCCCAATGTACTGACGCAGAGTTTACAGGAGCTGCATTTTTCCGCATCTATGCTCAAAGGCATGCCGGGACGGCCCACCATTATGCAGGGAGCCTCAAAGACTATAACCCGTACCCCGTCTTTTCCAAGCATCCCGGCAACGGCATTCCGCGCTTCTTCCTGATCAAAGGGATTAACCCGTACAATCTCTGTTATTCCAAGGGATTCCAGCACCCTGACGATGCTGATTTTTTCCGCCGGAGAACCCGATATAGAAAGCCTCATGCCCGGATGCGGCTGGCCTCCTGTCATGGCAGTGGTACTGTTGTCAAGTACGACAATGATTATATTGGCCCTGCTGTACACCGCATTGATAATTCCGGGTATACCGGTATGGAAAAAGGTAGAATCTCCGATAAAGGCGAAATTCAGGGGAGCCTCATGACCCAGCAGGATCTCCGCCCTGTTGATACCCTGGGCATTGCTTATCCCGGCTCCCATACAGAGGCATGTGTCTACCATATCCAGGGGAAGGGCGTTCCCCAGGGTATAGCAGCCGATATCCCCGCTGTATACCGCCTTGCGTTTGACGGCCCGGCCCGCATTGTACTTCCGTACCGCCTCCTTTACCGCAAAGAAGGAAGCCCGGTGAGGGCAGCCGGCACAGAGGACAGGAGGACGGACCGGGAGCAGAGCCTGAAGCGCAAGGGCTGCAGACTGCCTGGTCGAAGAATGGAGACCGAGGAAGCATTGCAGTTTTTCTGTTACCAGTGCAACGCTGTATTCTCCGGCATTAGGCATGTGTCCATTGAGCTTACCCTTAATCTTCACAGAAAGACTGTTTGCCGCACAAATGCGGAGGAGTTCTGTTTCTATTACCGGATCAAGTTCTTCGATAACCAGCACTTCATCAAGACCTTTAAGAAAATCGAAAACCGTTTTTTCGGAAACGGGTAATGCCGCCACCTTACAGCACCTGACATCCGAAGCCGCCCTGTCCGCATGAAACTCCGTTTCCCGCCCGATTGAAGTTTCAAGGTTAGCCGCTTCGAGCCGTTCCAGGGCCTCCATGGTATAGGCCCAGCTTATGCCGCCTGAGGCTATTCCCCTGCGTGAACCTACACCATTAATCCTGCGGCATTCAAATTCAAAAGAAGAAAGATCCCCGGCCATTGCGGCAAGATCTTTTTCGATCTGCACATGATTCCTGTAGGCAAGACTGGGAAAAATGACAAAACGGTTATCAGCCTTCTGAAAACCCGCAACGCTACGGGACTTCTCCATTGGCGGCAACAGTTTTACGGCAGCATAACTGTGGCAAACCCTGGTAGTGGGGCGGAGTATCACCGGCCTGTGATATTTTTCGGAAAACTCAAACGCCCTGCCTGTCATGGCATAGGCTTCCTCGGGCGAGGAAGGGTCAAAGACAGCAATCTTGGCATAGCGGCCGAAATGCCTGGTATCCTGTTCGGTCTGGCTTGAGATGGGCCCCGGATCGTCCGCAACCACCACGACAAGGCCCCCCTCCACTCCCAGATAGTTGAGACTCATCAGGGGGTCGGAGGCGACATTGAGCCCTACCTGCTTCATGGTTACCATGGCCCTGAGACCCGACCATGCGGCGCCCGCGGCAACTTCCAGAGCCGTCTTCTCGTTCACCGACCACTCAACATAGAGATCCGGGGCGCGGCCTGCCTTTAGTTCCTTCGCCAGAGCCTCAAGAATTTCCGTGGAGGGAGTCCCCGGATAACCCGAGGCCAGGCGCAGTCCGGCTCTCAGGGCCCCCAGGGCAATGGCTTCATTCCCCATCAATAAAGCTTTATCCATTACATTTGCCTCACTCTCCGGCAAGAAAAAGGAACCGCTTTATCATGGCATGCATGGCGGAAATTTCGATTGGCTTTGCAAGATGAGCATTCATGCCTGAATCTTTTGCCCGGTTCACATCATCCTCCATCACATTGGCAGTCATGGCAATAATGGGAAGAACAGAATCCCTGCGCCCTGCGGAACGGATCTCACGGGTAGCGCTGCAGCCGTCCAGCACAGGCATCTGCATATCCATCAGGATGATGTCATACCAGCCTTCAGGGGACGCAGTAAACTTGTCAACCGCTTCCCGGCCATTGGAAGCAATCTCAATTTCGATCTTCGTTTCCGACAGAAGTTCTATGATTATCTCACGGTTAATATCAATATCATCCACCAGGAGACATCTCTTGCCCGAAAAATCATAAACCGGTACTTCGGAATCAAGGCTGGCTACTTCAACGCTTCTGTCGATAAATTCTTTTTCCGCAGGGCAACGAATGGTAAAACTAAAGGTACTTCCCTCCCCAATCCTGCTTTTGAGACTTATCTCTCCGCCCATCATCTCGACAAGATTCTTGCTTATCACAAGACCGAGACCCGTTCCGCCATAATTGCGGGTAATGCCTCCGTCGGCCTGTTCAAAGGGCCTGAAAAGTTTTGCCTCCTGTTCCTCGCTGATACCGATGCCCTGATCGCTTACATCAAAACGGTAGGTACTCTCCCCGCCCGCTCTTCCGGTTTCCTCCACCGTAACGATCACTTCACTTTCTTTTGGGGAAAATTTAATTGCATTGGAGAGGAGATTTATGAGTACCTGATTGAGCCGCAGGGAATCTGTAGAAAGTCCGTCATGTTCTATGTTTCCTACATTGAAACGCAGGGTTATTCCCTTTTCAACGGAACGGCTCTGCATCATGGCATGAACAAATTCCAGATCCTGCCTGAGGGAAAAATCCTGCGCATCAAGACTGAGCTTTCCAGATTCAATTTTATTGAAGTCCAGAATATCGTTGATCACCCCCAAAAGATGGACGGAAGACGCTTCGATCTGTGAAAGACAACTACGGATCTTGTCGAGATTCGTTGCAGCTTTGGCAATAGAGGTCATACCGTTGATTGCATTCATCGGAGTACGTATCTCATGGCTCATTCTGGAAAGGAAGTCGCTCTTGGCCTGGCTTGCCTCTTCCGCTTCAATCTTCGCCCTGGTGAGCATGGTAACATCCTGCAGAAGAAGTATCACACAGACAGAATCACTGCACAGGGCATCCTGGCTGGAACGCTGCATTGTTAATACATAGTTACCGGCTCCATTATATCCCAGAAGGGCAATATCGGCGCTGAAAGAAGGCGGATTGGGATTTGAAGGATCGAAGAGGGATACCGCTTCCCGGGCCAGAGTATCTCCGGGAATGCCTTCACCGCCGCCGGCAAGCCGCTCCAGAACCTGCGGATCTGCGGGAAAAAGACCATGGGTCAAAAGAAATTCATCCATTGCCCGGTTCCAGTAGAGCATCTCCCGTTTTTCATTAAAGAGGGCAAGAGCCTCGGGAACCGCATCGATCTGGGAACAGATTACATCCAGCGTAATGTTGACCCCCGATATGATCTGCTGGTAATCCCCCTGCAGGCCGGTAAGACTGCTCCGGGCCTTCAGTCTTCCTGTCATGGCCGCGTGAGTGAGATGCTCGATAGCGGTGATTACCGCCCTGACCGATTCGGACATGGACATAAAGGCGGTTCCCAACTGCCCGATTTCATCTTTTCTTTCCAGAAGCTGCGGAGGCAGGCTCTGTGTAAAAATTCCCAGAGAGATCCGGTGAGCGCTGTTGGTAATCAGCTTGAGGGGATTGGTTAAAACTTTCGTAATAAAAAATGCAAAAACAAACGTAAAGAAACATGCAAGGAGTAGAGCGATGAGACTTCCTGTAATCAAGGCGTAGCGGGTATAATAAATAAAATCGTTTCTGGGAACTTCGATCACCAATGACCACGTGGTTCCCCGAACCGGAGCATAACTTAAAAAATATTCGCCTCCCGAACCTGAAAACATCATCGTTCCCGTGCTTCCTGTTTTTATCAGGGAAAGAAATTCTTCAGCATCCTTGCCCCAGATCCCGTCGGAAAAGATACTTTCGCCGGCCTTGACCTTCTCAGGATCCCGGTGAGCCCTGTAGTACCCTTTTTTATCAATGATGAACGCCGTGCTCTGGGAGGAAATATTGATCGCAGAAAGAATGTCACTGAGTATACGGTAGCGATAGCTTCCCACAAGATAACGGACGATGGAACTGTTCTCCATGACAGGCGCTCCGATAACAATCTCCAAATCTCCCGATATGCCGGCTTCAATATCCTGAATAGCCAGATTTCCGGATTCATTGATGAGATGATAAATATCCAAATCTCTGATGGCTGGGGGACAATCGCCCGCACCGGTATCAAGATCTCCATTGGAAGAATAGAGACCAAGCCACACAAACTCTATCCCCGAAACAGCAAAATCGAGAGCCTTCTGTTTATTCTCCCGGGAAAGATCCGGATCCGCAAAGGGGTTGTTGTCCCGGATAAGGAAGATCCGGTCTGCCAGCATGTGGATGTTCCCCTGGATACTCAGGGAAGATGCCTTTGCCAGAGGCTGCAGGGTTTCCAGAAGAAGGAAATCGGTAAGAAAACCCATGAAAATAAACATGATCCCCTGGAGAGCGACTGTAAAGATAAGAAAAGCGGCGGCGGATGCAGAGAGGATCATCAGCCTGAGACTGTAGCTTTTTATAAATTTCATCCTATTGCCCAATTTCGCTCACCGAAACAAAGCTTATCCCCGGATTACCCAGCCGGGATTGCTCAATGGCCGCGGCGGTCAAGCGCCTAAAGGTACGCCAGGAATTGCTTGCCCCGGAAATCACATCTACTTTTTCCGGATCCTGGGTCTCCAGAAGCCGCCCTGCATAGATGCGGGTATAGGCATTGGGATAGGTACCATTCTGAGCATTCATTATCCTCATATAGTTCATATCCCAGGATTTGATGAAACCGGAAGAATTTATCGCATTGTACTCCACCGAAAGAATCCTGCCGTGGCTGATATAGAGACTGACATACTCCTTCCAGCCGTGCTCGTCAAAACCATCAGCCTGAACCGTATAATACCCTTTATACAATTCAAAATCATTGCGGATACAGGATAAAAGAGGGAGAAACGCAAAGAAAATAAGAACAAAGTATGGCGGCAGACGCTTCATTTTTTTTCCTCAAGAACAATGATAATCCATACTTCAAGGTTACGGCAAGCATGCACAATGCCGATTTTGATTGGAAGGCGGGGCCCATACCCCGAAGCGTGCCCCCGTGCCCCGGTTAAAATCATTACCGCTTAAAAAGTCGTAAACCAATTTTCGAATCGGGGTATGAACTCAAGAACCCGCTCACCGGTTCGCGGGAGAGAGTATAATACATTTCCTCTCAAATGAAGATACCTTGGCCGGGGTATCTTCATTTGCAGCGGCTTACGCCTGTGAATTGTGAATCTGTTCGGAACAATAGTATTGAAAACGCCCTTTCTTCCCTTTACAAAAGATGTATGATTGATTATAATATCTCTGTAAATACTAGGATATAGGAGGCCGTCATGGCAAAAGTTGAAAAAATTACCGATCTCATCGGGAATACCCCGCTGGTGAAGCTCAACAAGATTAACGAAGGTGGAGCCGTTATCTATGTAAAGCTGGAGTACTTTAACCCCCTCCACAGTGTCAAGGACAGAATAGCCCTGGCAATGATCGAAGCTGCGGAAAAATCGGGGACGCTGAAAAAAGGTTCGGTGATCATCGAGCCGACCAGCGGCAATACCGGCATAGGGCTCGCCTTTGTGGCGGCGGTAAAAGGCTACCGAATCATCCTCACCATGCCGGAAACGATGAGCATTGAGAGGCGCAAGCTCCTCAAGGCCCTGGGTGCGGAACTGGAACTTACCGAAGGGGCCAAGGGTATGAAGGGAGCCATCGCAAAAGCGGAAGAACTGGCTGCTTCCATCCCCAATTCGTTCATTCCCCAACAGTTCAATAACTCCGCCAATCCGGAGATCCACGAAAAGACTACCGGCCCTGAGATTTGGAAGGATACAGACGGAGCAGTTGACATCCTTATAGGCGGCGTAGGCACAGGTGGAACCGTTACAGGAGCCGGCCGTTACCTCAAACTCAAGAAAACCTCCGTCAAAGTGGTGGCTGTAGAACCCTCCGCTTCCCCGGTTCTTTCGGGCGGTCAGCCCGGCCCCCACAAGATCCAGGGCATCGGCGCGGGTTTCAAGCCCGGAGTATACGATGCAGGAATCATCGATGAAATCTACCTCACCGACGACGTAAAGGCAGGAACAGCCGCCCGCCTTCTTGCAAAGGAAGAAGGCATCCTCGTGGGCATTTCCTCAGGCTCTGCTCTGGAGGCGGCCCTAACCCTCAGCAAGCGCCCCGAAAACAAAGGCAAGACCATCGTAGCCGTCCTTCCCGATTCGGGGGAACGTTACCTGTCCACATGGCTGTGGGGGGAAGATTAGGGAATAAAGTTGAACGTGTTTCAAAATCAATGGTTTTGGAACACGTTCCCGGGAAAACCGGTCAAGCCCGGTTTCCCGCTAAAATTCGAGCCCGTCGGGTTTTTTTGTGTGATTGGCCTTTAGGCCCACAGTCCTGTTATGCGCAGTGCGGGCGTACACCATTATTCTTATTATATTATTTTCTCCAATACTTTGTTTAACGTTTCTTCCGGGAAATAGATTGTTGTCCTGTTAGAAAAATTTAATTTCATTTTTCCGATTCCCAGTATAAAAAGAATTGAACAAAATCCATAAAATCTACCTAATACCGACAATATATTGTCAGCCAAAGAAAAATTAATTAAAATTAAATATGATAAAAGGCAAATCAGCGATAAAATCCCCAATAGCCAGCGGAAAACTCCGCAAAAGTTCTGTCCATAAAGTAACCGGCTTTATCGACAGACACTAACTCCTGGAATAATTGGGCGCTTCCTGGGTAATGGCAACATCGTGGGCATGGCTTTCCCGAAGGCCTGCGGCAGTGATTCTGCAGAATCTGCGGTATTTTTTCATCTCTTCGATGTTATGGGTTCCGCAGTAACCCATGCCTTTGCGCAATCCCGAAACAAGCTGATTCATGAAACTCCTGAGTTCGCCCTTGTAGGGTACCCTTCCTTCAATGCCTTCGGGCACGGGTTCTTCGTCCTTGCTTATCTGGTAACGGTCTGCGGCTCCATCGGCAATGGCGCCCATGCTGCCCATGCCCCGGTACTCCTTGTATATCCTGCCGTCATAAATGATCTCGTTTCCCGGCGCTTCCCTGAGTCCGGCAAAGAGGTTACCGATCATCACTGCCGAAGCGCCCGCGCCGACGGCCTTTGCAATGTCTCCGCTGAATTTGATTCCCCCATCGGCAATAACCGGGACGTTTGAAGACGCAGCCTCTTCGGCGCATTCCCACACCGCGGTAAACTGGGGAACCCCGGTTCCCGCTACGATACGGGTGGTACAGATGGAACCGGGACCTATACCGATCTTTACCGCATCCGCTCCGGCATCAATGAGCCTTCGCGTGCCTTCTTTGGTAGCGACATTTCCTCCGATCACAGGAATACCGAATTCCTTCTTTATCCCCTTAACCGATTCCATCACATTCTTTGAATCCCCATGGGCGGTATCCAGCACCACAAAATCAACTCTGGCATTTTTAAGGAGGGGAAGCCTCCGTCTGTAATCCTGAGGGGAAACTGCGGCTCCTACGATAAGCTTTCCGGTCTTATCTGTGGCGGCGCTGGGGAAATTGGCGTTCTTTTCCATGTCCTTCACGGTAACAAGGCCCGTAAGCCTCCCCTCCTCGTTCACGATGGGAAGTTTTTCGATCCGGTGCTTGTCGAATTTTTCCCTGGCGTCCTCTACGGTAGGCACACCGGTAATGGTAACCGGAGCCCTGGTCATCACTTCGTCAACAGAAAGACTGTCGTCCCTGCAGAAACGGAGATCCCGGCCGGTGATGATACCTGCAAGATGTCCTGCCGCATCAAGCACCGGCATTCCGGACACACCGTATTTTTCTTTCAGAGCCAGTACATCCCGTATATGGGCGTCCACCGTAACGGTAATCGGCGAATCGATGATCCAGTTAAGGTAACGTTTCACCGCAGCAACCTGCCGGGCCTGCTCTTCTGGCGAAAGATTCCGGTGAATAACCCCCGCGCCTCCCTCCAGGGCGATAGCGATAGCGAGCTTCTCCTCGGTTACCGTATCCATTGCCGCGGATATGATGGGCGCATTGAGGCTTACCCCGGCACAGAGAGTAGTCTTGATATCACAATCCCGCGGAAGAATATCGGAGTAACCCGGCAGTAACAGTACGTCATCGTAAGATAAAGCTTCAGTAAACATAAGTTCTCCTTTCCATCAATTTCCGGTATTTCCGGGCAAGACTTCCTGCCTTCTTTGCGGCAAGGCCCGAATAGTTTTCGGGATGCTCAAAGAAAGACAATTTTTCCGTCATTGAATTGATCAGTCCCAGTTCCAGCATCTTGGCGCCGATACGCGTCAATACTTCAGGCTCACCGGAGAGGGCTGCCGCAAACGAGAGCCTCTCCTTTTCCGCCTTCAATGTAATCCTCCGTATCAGTTCATGCGCGTCCTGAACGCCGCTTTCCGCCAGCAGTATATAGGCAGGTTCCGCGAAAATGCCGCCGGGAATATTCCCGCCCCGCAGATTCGCCGCAAGCTTTTCCCTGTCCGCACTCAGGCCTTCGATGACACTTTTCATGCGGCTTACCGCCATACAGAAACCCGCCACATAATCGGCAATAAAACGCTGGCTTGCCGAATTGGTAAGATCCCGTTGATGTTCACTTATCTGATCCATGAAGAAACTTGTTACCCGCGGCATAAAGGCCTTCCAGAGACTCTTTACATGCTCCGAATTCCAGGGATTCCGTTTCTGGGGCATGGTGGAAGAACCCACCTGAGAGTCGGAGAAACCTTCCCGGACTTCGTCTATTTCGCTGCGCTGAAGGTTACGCAGATCATCTGCAAGATTGGCAATGATACCAAAGGCAATATTGTATTCCAAAAGGAGCCGCAAAAGATACTCCGGTTCGACAAGCTGGTTTGAATATTCGGAAGGCTCAAGGCCCAGTTCACGAAGGTAGAGCCTCTCCAGTTCCTCAGGATCTTTTACGATCATGCTTGCAGCATTATAGGCTCCCACAGCCCCCGAAAGTTTCCCCTTCAGCAATCCTGCGAGTCTTTCAATTTCCAAAATTGATTTACCCAGACGGGCAACATACTCCGCCATGGCAAAACCCAGGGTGATGGGCACTGCATGCTGACCGTGAGTGCGCCCCACCTGGGGAGTCTCCGCCTCCTTTTCGGCAAAATCGCAGAGCAGCGTTTCCAGTCTTGCCAGTAGCGGTACTGCGACCTGTAGCGCCGCTCCCTTCATTCGCCATGCAAGACTCGTATCCAGAATATCTACACTGGTAGCCCCCAGGTGCACCAGCGGGGCTGCTTCTTCCGGTACTCTTGTTTTAAGCACATTCACCAGCGCCCGGATATTGTGATGGGTTCTTTCTTCCTCGGCGTAGACCTGGGCGGGACTTGCCAGAGAAGCGGCCTTTTCCAGTTCCAGACGGACAGACTCAGTCAGCCTGCCGCGCATCTTGAGGTGGGCAATGACCAGTGAGATCTCCGCCCTGACGCAGGCCTTGATTGAAGCTTCTTCGGAGATCCACGGGGAAAGGGAATCAAACACTTCTTTTTCTGAAATCGAATACCGGTGATCTACCGGAGAGATATTTTGAAAAATACTTCTGGATATTATCGGGGCTTCCATAACCGATTATGACACAGAGAAGCCCGCCTTGTCCAGACAACGCGATGACAGTATTTACTTTTTATCTCAAAAATACACTGAAAACTGCGATATTTCTGAAAAAAATTTCACCGCAAAGCCGAAAAAAGAAAGAGAAGAAGAGAAATGGGTGTCGGACAGTACGTATCTGCGTGTCTTGGGAGGCTGGGTATATCTGATGGTGGGGGAAGCCGTATGACCGGTCTTTTGATGTGGAAAACAAAGAAGTTGTAAGAAACATTACGGATTTAGAAACGGAACAGGGGTTTTACGGGTAAACCGTCCCCGGGATTAAGGAAACAGTCAAGAATTAGTTTTTTTCTCATCCTTCTGTAGTTTTATCAACTGGTCTATAACGGAAAGCGCGTATTCCTGAAATCCCGGGTTCAATTCGTCAAAAAGGCTTAAAATCTTTTCTTTCCTCTTGATAGGGGAAGCGTGAAACATCTCCCCTTCCCCGGTTTTAAGCCAGGTTTCACTTACCCCGAAAGTAAGGCTTATGAGGCGGATAATCCGGTCGTTGGCCGCCCTGTGCCCGTTTTCAATTTCCGCCGTATAGCCGTTGCTGACATAGATGGCCTTGGAGAAATCCGTCTGGGTCATATTGAGGGCCTGTCTGGCCTGCCTAATCCGCCTGTTGACTGTCATACCTTCCATTTTTACTATATCGGACTTTCCCCTACATAGCAAGATAGATTTTTAATATGAGGGGTCAACTTCTTTTTTATATGTATATTATAATAATACATAGCAAATTCAAAAGAGGATATATGAAAAAGGATACAAACAAAACGGTTAAAGAGCGGCTGAATGAAGCCGTTGATACCCTGACGGAGGAAAACCGGCGGCATTTCCTCGGCGTTTTGGAAGCTCTTAAATTTGCCCGGATTGAACAGGGTAAGGGGAAGGAAGATAAAGAATTGCCGGTGTATCCGGTTTGAGGCGCTAAGGTGGAAAAAATAACCTTGTTGATATGTCTACAAGGAAAGAAAAATAGATTTTTTGTATATATAAAAAATCTATTTGAAAAATTTTTCAAGCCGTCCATTACAGTACGTTTTCAATTCGGAATATGGTAAAATAACTATACAAAGAAATAGTGAAAATTGCCGAAATGGTATCCCTTTTGATAGGTTTCGGATGGTTTCCCCTTAAAAATATGCCCCTAAATTTCATATTCCGAATTGAATATCCAGCATCTTCTGCCTGATTTCTTCTTTAATGCTCCGGTATGCGTCCCATGCGTCCTGTTTCTTGAGGCCGTTATCAATAAAGAGTTTCATCTGGGAATGGGTCACGCGGTTCAGGGAAAGAAGCCTCACCGGTTTTACCCTTAATTTTGTATTCGCCTTTGAGGATTACCTGGTCTGTCCCTTTTGAATACAGGAAGGGCGTGTCCTTTTTGGCAACAGCCTTGTGCTGATCGGTAATGCCGGGGTTATTGAGGAGCGCCTTTTCAACGATGTTGATTTTCTTGACCCGGTTCTGGTACCGCGCGGAGCCTTTGTCCTCCTCGAAGGATTTGAGGGAGCCCCGGAGAAGGGAAAGCTGGGGCAGGAGTTCTTTCCGCTGCGCGTGCTGCGCCCCGGCCAGTTTCTGTTCTTTCTGACGGTTCATTTCTTCCCGCCGCGCATCGGCCCCGCTCGCGTCCCCCCCCATTCCCCGGTAAGGGCTAAAAGCAGCTCGTCGGCATCGACGAAGTTCTCGTCGTTGGGATTTACGAACACATGGGATTTTGTCTTGAGGAGCTGGTCAATCCAGTTCGCCTTCCGCTGGACCAGGAAACCGAGTAATTGTCTATGGTTCCCGCCGACATATAGGTATGAAGGTGTACCGCTTGCCGGCTGTTCCCCTGGCGGTCAATCCTGCCGTTACGCTGGATAAAATCCGAGGACCTGAAGGGGATGTCGAAGTGGTGGGGGCGGCGGAATTCTCCTGGAGGTTGAGTCCCTCGCCGATACAGGCGGTGGAGCCGATGAGGATTTTATACGTCCCGTTGTTGAATTTCTCCACCGCCTGGGACACTTCCTTCTCAATCTGGCTATCGCTCTGCGTCCCGCCTGATTTGGTAAACCCGTTGACGATGACAATTTCCCCCTCCTTAAAGCCGGTATGTATCAAAGACTTTTTTATCTTCTGGTGCATATCAAAAGAACCGTCGCTGGAAAACACCCGGTCGCAGAACACCACCTGTCCGGCTTTGGTGTTTTGATAGATTTCCCGGGCGTTGGCGGCAAGCTGTTCCAGTTTGGGGTTCTTCCGGTCCCGGTAGGTATCGGGATCAAAGAGTTCGATGTCCAATGATGCGGTGCGGAGCTGCGAATAGAACGTAAGGAAGTTCTGGCCGGGGTAGAATGTTTCCCGGTCTTGCTTGGGGGTTCTCTGATAGTTCTCAAGCTCCGCCGACACGGCTTTGATGGCTGCCGGTTGCTGTTCGTCAACGGGAATAAGATTTGGCTTGTTGAAAGCGTCGGGTTTGTCAAGGTTTATTTTCCTGAATACAAATGAAGTGCAAAAACTTGCCGATACTGAAATAAAAGGGGAACTCGGTGCGGAAATAAAAAAGGCTTTTATATTTGCCTGTTATACAGGATTGCGAATATCTGATATAAGAGGTTTGAAATGGGGAGATATTGAACGTGACCCGATCCGGATAATAAAGCGGCAAAAGAAAACGCAACGAGCCGTTTATGTCCCCCTAAATAATATCGCATGGAATATAATTGAGAGTCTATCAGATTTTTTGTGTAATTGGCAAAGTATCATCAGAACGGAACCCGTTCTTTCCCTTGTCTCAATGGCTCTCCCGGTTAAGCGCCAAGCCCCAGTTCCTAATCGGCATCGTCCATTTCTCTGACGCATTCCGTATCGCCAAATACCGTATCTTGAATAGAGCCTCATCGGTCGAAAAGGTCGAGCGGTTTTTAGTAACCTTGCGTAACTGGTAATTTAAAGACTCATGGGAAACTTCGTTTCCCGCGCGTTGGTCGTATAAATCGCACGGCGTATTTCGGGGGAGTATTTAAAATATTCGCAGAGGTCGGCCCAATGCTCGTCCCGGGAACGGTACATCATCGGCTCCTTGCCATTCCAGGTTTTGCCAAATGTCTCAAGAGCACCCCGGGCCGCCCCCTCATCCCCCGCCGTATACACCGCTTTTAAACCGGCACAGACTTTTTTCAAGTCTTTGTACGAGACATATTTTGTCGAATTGCGTACCATGTGCACAATGCACAACTGAAAGCGGGCGGCAGGAAATACGGCGCGGACCGCCTCGGGAAAACCGGTCAGCCCGTCCATGCAGGCGATAAGAATATCTTCTACTCCGCGGTTCCGTAGTTCGTTCAACACTCCCATCCAAAACTTGGCCCCCTCGTGTTCCGCTATCCGTAGCCCTAAAACCTCCTTGTTCCCCTCAAAATTGACTCCCGGGGCCGCATACACGCTTTTGGTGCAGCTTTTCCCCTCTTCTCCTGCTTTTACCCGGATCGCGTCCAGGTACATGATGGCATAGAATTTTTCTAACGAACGGTTTTGCCACTCCCTCTCTTCCTCCATAACTCCCCCGGTTACCCGGCTGATGAGATCCGGCGATACCTCGACGTTGTAGATTTTTTCAAGGGGGGCTTTGATGTCCCGGTCGGTCATCCCAAAGGCATACATCGAAATAATCTGGTCGTTGAACAGCGGAACCCGTTTCTGATATTTCGAAATTATCTGCGGCTCGAAAGTCCCGTTCCGGTCCCGGGGAATCTGGATAACCGCTTCCTGATTCCCGGTCAAAACCGCCTTTTTGGTATACCCGTTTCGGCTGTCCCCCGTGTTGTCCCCCGCAGAATCGTGCTTCTGATACCCCAGATGCAGGTCCATCTCGCATTCCAATGCCCGCTGCAAAATCCTTCCGGTCAGCTGCTTAATAACCCCGTTCTGCCCCAGAACTTCTTCCGGGGTCATGCCGTGAAAATCGATCTGCTCCGGCAAATGATCCCACTGATCTTTCTCTTTTTTCGCTCTCTTGGCCATGTCTGCTCCTTCGGTATTTCTGCCACAGTTTGGCCAATTACAC
>JAITLC010000135.1 GCA_031278095.1 Treponema sp. | reverse complement strand
TGCTCATTTCATTGCGCAAATACCGCATTAAAGCAGCACTGATTTATTCTCGATTGAATAAATCAGTGCTTCCACTAGAGGAAAAAGCGGACTTTTGGCCGCTTTTTCCAAAGTCATTTCCAAAAAAACCTGAGTTTTGGGAATGGCTCCTTCTCTACTTTCTATTATAAACTAGATTTTCCGATTGTCGATAACCCGTTTTGCCTTGCCTATTGAACGTTCAATGGTTTTAGGTTCCACAAGCTTTACCTTGACGCCGATTTGAAGCTTGCTCTTCATCACTCCTTCGATCTTGGCTCTCAGGGCCTCAAGCCCCCTGGTCTCATCGCTGAAGAATTCCCTCTTTACCTCTACCTGAAGTTCTACATCGTCCAAATGGCTTTCCCCCCGGTTTACCACGATAAGGTACTGGGGTTCTGTTCCTTCGATCTCGATGAGAGCCTGCTCTATCTGGCTGGGGAAGATATTAACCCCCCGGATGATGAGCATGTCGTCGGTACGGCCGAAGAGCCGGTGCATCCGTACCGTGGTCCGTCCGCAGAAACAGGACTCCCTCATGAGAAAGGTGATGTCCCGCGTCCGGTACCGGAGAAGAGGTGTGCCCTCCTTGGTGAGGGTGGTGAATACCAGTTCCCCCTTTTCGCCGTCGGGCAGAACCTTTCCCGTTTCGGGATCGATGATCTCCGGATAGAAGAAGTCTTCGTTTACATGAAGTCCGTCCTGGGCCTCACATTCAAAGGAGACGCCGGGCCCGATGATCTCGGTGAGCCCATAGATATCGTAGGCCTTCATGCTGTAGCGGTTTTCTATCTCCTTCCGCATATTCTCGCTCCAGGGCTCCGCTCCGAAACAACCCTTGTTTATGGGAAGCTTGTGGAGGTCTATGCCCGCATCGACAGCCTCTTCAGCCATATAGAGGGCATAGGAGGGGGTGCAGGTGAGCATCGTGGAACCAAAATCCTGCATAACCATGAGCTGCCGGGCAGTGTTCCCGCTGGACATGGGAAGCACCTCCGCCCCGATGGTCAGGGCGCCGTAATGGGCCCCCGGCCCCCCGGTAAACAGCCCGTAGCCGTAACAGTTCTGAACAATGTCGTCCCTGGTACAGCCGCCGCCGGCCAGGGTTCGGGCCATGGATTCCCGCCAGATATTGATGTCATTTATCGTATACTCATCCACAACAGGCTTTCCCGTGGTACCGGAACTCATGTGGACTTCCACGATCCGGTCTTTTGGGCAAGCCAAAAGCCCCCGGGGATAGTTTTCCCTGAGGTCGTCCTTCGTGGTAAAGGGGAGTTTTTCGATGTCTTTAAGGCTCCTGATGTCCCGGGATCCGATCCCCAGTTCATCCATCTTTTTCCGGTAAAAGGGCACATTGCTATAGAGCATCTCTACCAGGTTTTTCAGATGCGCCAACTGGAGCTTTTTACGCCCTTCTGTTTCCATACATTCGTATTCAGGGTTAAAAATCATGGCATTTTCCTTTTTTTCGTTAGTGATAAACCTTAATCCTAAGGAAACACTGATTTATTCAATCGAGAATAAATCAGTGCTGCTTTAATGCGGTATTTGCGCAATGAAATGAGCAAATACACAGGGAAACGCTGATTGACGTCATTTAATCAGCGTTTCCCTAAGTATACCACTATAGGGAAAATCAGGACAAGGTATGTTTACGAATTTGGAAACAAGAAGATTTTTTTGATTGACAATAATTGAAAGCCGTTTCATAATACTACCATAGCGAAAAACAGTAAAATTTCGCTTATCATATTTTCAGGAGGAAAGATAATGAAAAAGATTATGTTTATAATCCTGGTTCTGTTGCTCTGTTTTGCGCTTGCTTCATGCAGCGGCAAGAAAGAGGAGGCAAGTTCCGCTCCGGTCAGCTCTGCGGATCTGGAAAATACTACAGAATCCGGCACACTCTACTACTGGTCCTGCTTTACCGGCGATTCCAAGACCTGGGACGAATGGCGGGTTGGCGAATTTACCAAACTGTACCCCAACATCAAGGTAGACATGCAGTCCGTGCCGGAAAGCGCCGGTATCAACAACGGTAAGCTGCTCTCCGCCATTGCCGCGGGTACCGCGCCCGACCTTATTGTTGCGGATGACTATATTTCTTCTTTCGGATATGCAGGACAGGACGCCTTTGAAGCCTGGGATCCCTACCTTGAAGCCATCGATCTTTCAATCGACAGCTTCATGCCGGGTTTCAAGAATCTCATGGTTTATAAGGGCAAGACCTACCTTCTGCCCCAGGATTCCAACGTGATCATGCTCTACATCAACACCGACATGGTACAGGAAGCGGGCCTGGATATCAACAACTATCCCAAGACCATAGACGAACTCAATGACTGGACGGCAAAGCTCACCACGACCACCGCTTCGGGCGAAATTGACCGGTACGGTTACATCCCCTGGCTGGATTCTACCGATAACCCCACCTTCTGGCCCTTCTGGTTCGGCGCCGAGATGTACTATCCGGATTCCAATACACTCGATCTGGTTGATCAGAAAGTGGTGGATGCTCTCAACTGGCAGCGGGAATACGCCCGTCAGTATGATCCCGCCAAGGTAAGAAGCTTTACCCAGGCGGCGGGCGGCCTGTTCTCTCCGGATCACCCCTTCTTTGTAAAGAAGGTGGCCATGACCGTAATCGGCAACTGGGCCACCAATGCCCTGAGGATCTACGCGCCTACGGTGAATTATACCTGTGTGCCTGTACCGGTTCCTCCCGGCGGCCGGGTCGAATCCACTCCTCTGGGATCCAATGTGTTCGCCATGCCCCGCGGCGTAAAGAGCCCCAAACTGGCGGCGATTTTCTTCAAATTCACCCAGCGGGCCGAGATCAACGGCGACAACTTCGATGTGTGGCGTTCCATCCCCTGCGTGGATGCGGTGTTTGACGATGTGTCCTGGACAAAGAAAGGCGATCCCATCTACCTGATGGAACGGAAGATCGCCAATTCTCCCTATTCCAGTCATCCTGCCCTTTCCGCTGTTTCCGCTCAGTTGGTAACCGAAATGACCGCCCTCCGGGACGATGTCATTTACAACAACCGGGATCCGAAGCCCCTGCTCCAGGCCCTCCAGGATAAGCTGCAGCCTGAGCTGTAGTTTTGTTTCTGGAACAGCTTCATGTTGTACCAAACGGTATTGGAGGCGAGCATCTTTTTGGGCCCTTCAATGCCGTTTTTTTAAGGAGATTATATGGAACATGCAGTCTCTTTCCGCAACAGTCTGACAAGCCGGGTATTCAGCTATGTTGAACAAGCCATACTCTATGCACTTTTGATTATCATATCGGCCTGTTTTATCGTTCCCTTCTTCTGGCTGCTTTCCTGTTCCTTCAAGCAGCCTTCGGAACTTTTCGAGGTTCCCATCCGCTGGATGCCGAGGACAATACAGTTTGAAAACTATATACGGATGTTTACCTATTTCCCATTCCTCCGTTACCTCAGGAATACCCTTATCATTGTGTTTTTTAATATAGCAGGTTCCATTTTATCGGGCAGTGTTATTGCATACGGTTTTGCCTGCCTCAACTGGAAAGGCCGGGACAAGGTATTTATTATCGTCCTTATCACCATGATTCTGCCTTTCCAGGTGGTAATGGTTCCCCTCTTCATCCTCTTTCAGAAAATCGGCTGGATCGGCACCTTCCTTCCCCTTACGGTAACCTGCTTCTTCGGCAATCCCTTCTATATTTTCCTGATGCGGCAGTTTTTCCTGAGCCTTCCCAAGGAACTGAATCAGGCGGCCCGGATAGACGGCGCCAGCGAATTCCGTATCTTTGCCCAGATAGCAATACCCCTGTCGCAGCCGGTACTTGCCACGGTGGCGATCTTCGCCTTCCTCCGTACCTGGAACGACTTTATCGGCCCCCTGATTTTCCTGGCAAGCGACAGACTGTATACGCTGTCCATCGGCGCCCAGATGATCCGTTCCAATCTGCAGCCCAATTGGGAGCTCCTGATGCCCCTGGGAGTAGTGATGGTGCTTCCCGTGTTGATCATATTCTTCCTTATGCAGAAGTACTTTATTCAGGGCATCGCCATGTCGGGAATCAAGGGTTAAGGAGGCGACAATGAAATCAGCTCAAGTTACAGACAGGATGCAAAAGCGGGAATTTATAACCGCCATGATCTTTATTTCTCCCTGGATTCTGGGACTCCTGGCCTTTACGCTCTATCCAATCTGCCTTTCCGCCTGGTATTCCCTGACGGAGTACAAGGTTCTTTCCGATCCCATGTTTATAGGATTCAAGAACTATGTTGACCTTCTCAAGGACAAGATATTCCTTACCGCCCTTTATAATACCGGCTATATCGTTCTTGTCGGAGTACCGGTTACCCTGGTTTCCGCTCTGCTGGTAGCGATACTGCTCAACTTCAAAAAGTTAAAGGGGCTTTCTTTATTCCGGGTGGTGTTTTTTATTCCTACCCTTGTACCCCTTATCATCAACTGCCTGCTCTGGCTCTGGCTTCTGCAGGATAACGGGCTTATCAACGCGATACTCCGGATCTTCGGCATCCGGGGGCCTCTCTGGCTGGGATCTCCTGCGTGGAGCAAGCCTGCCCTTATCCTCATGATGATCTGGGGCTGCGGCGGTTCAATCATCATCTTCCTGGCAGGTTTGCAGGATATTCCCGATACTCTCTACGAGTCCGCCTCCCTTGACGGGGCAAACTTCGCACAGCAAACCTGGCATATCACCATTCCCATGCTGGCGCCGGTAATACTATTCAATGCGGTAACCCTGGTGATTGCGGCCTTCCAGTGGTTTGCCGAACCCTTTGTCATGACCCAGGGCGGGCCCAACAACAGCACGATGTTCTATTCGCTGTACCTCTACAACAATGCCTTCCGCTTTTTCAAGATGGGCTATGCTTCGGCAATGGCATGGATACTGCTTATGATTGCCCTGGTGATCATCTTTCTGCTTTTCCGGGGCCTGCGCCGCTTCTCGATTGACTGAAGATTTTTGCCGCTTACTCCTTCCTACACATCCTTAGGCCGTTTGTCCTGAACCCTTACGGCCTTGCCTTCACTTACCGGGAGGGCGCCTCTTTCGTGGAGTTCTACACGCGGGCTGATGGTAATGGAAGCCTGTAGTGTCTTTGCAATCTTATCCTTTAATGCGTTGAGGGGTCTTGCATCGTCCATGAAGATATCCTGTCCCACTTCTATCTTGACAGTAAGCCTGTCGAGGGAGCCTTCTTTTTCCACCACAATCAGGTAGTTGTTCCCTACCTCGTGCATGGACATGACCACTTCCTCTATCTGGCTGGGGAAGACGTTTACCCCGTTGATGATCAGCATGTCGTCACTGCGGCCGGTGATTCTCCGCAGGCGTCTGTGAGTTCTGCCGCAGGCACAGGGGCCGGGGACGAAGCCTGTGAGATCCCGTGTACGGTAGCGCAGTATCGGTGTGGCTTCCCGGCAGAGGATCGTCAGTACCAGTTCTCCGGTTTCCCCTTCCTGCACCGGTTCCAGGGTTTCGGGGTTGATTATCTCCGCTATGTATCCGTCTTCCCAGATGTGGAGCCCGCTTTTGCACTGGCACTCAAAGGCTACGCCGGGACCGTTCATTTCCGAAAGGCCGTAGGAATTGTACACATCAATGTTCAGGAGTTTTTCTATACGGAGGCGGGTGTCTTCACTGTAGGGCTCCGCGCCGGCAAAGGCCTTGCGGAGGCGGAGGCTTTCCCGTGCTATTCCCTCTTCCCGCATTTTGCTTTCCACATGGAGGAGGAAGCTGGGAGTTGCATGAAGCACCGTAGTGCCAAAGTCCTTCATGAAGCGGAACTGCCGTGTGGTGTTTCCCGCTCCCGACGGAATGACGAGCATGCCCACTTCTTCACCGCCTGAATGGAAGCCCAGACCTCCTGTAAAAAGGCCGTAGGTGATCATGTTCTGGAAAACATCGGTTTTGTTGCAGCCTGTGGCGAAAATGGAACGGGCGACAAAACTTGTCCAGCGTTTTATGTCTTCCGCACTGAAGTAGATTGTAGTGGGAGTACCGGTGGTGCCGCTTGAGGCATGGAGGCGTACCACATCTTCCAGGGGAATGGAAAGGAAGCCATAGGGGAAACCATTCCGGAGATCGTGTTTGGTGGTAAAGGGAATTTTTTTAAGATCATCAAGACTGCGGATATCATTGCCGCTTTTGATCCCTGTTCCGGAAAGCCGTTTTTTATAGAAAGTGGTACGGAGGCTGTAGTCCAGTGTCTTTTGAAGCCGGCTTAATTGCCATGCTTCCAGTTCTGCACGGCTCATAGTTTCCATCGTGTGGTTCCAGTATTGAAATGAAAGAGGCTTAGGTGAAGAAGATGTGTCCGGCATAGATACTCCTTTTAGTTGAGGCTGTTCCAAAATACCAAATTTCGGAACAATCTCAGTTGTTTTGCGCCCTGCCCAAACGGAAGGCTTTTATGTTTGCCTCCGCTATCGCAGGATCTTTGGCAACGAATTGGGCCGCAATGATGTTCTCCAGTGTCTCCGCGCCGATGGGGAGGAAGGGCGATGAGGCTCCAACCATTACCATGTTCACCGCCCGGCTCAGGCCCGCCTCTTTTGCAAGCGCAAGGGCTTCCACGGTACGCTGTACGGGAAATGAAGCAATGGCGGTTTTAAGATCGTCCGGATCGGGGTAAGCAGGAATATTGACAAAGGGTTCCACAGCGGTGATGAGGGCCCCCTCCGGGGAGAGCCATCTGACATAGCGGAGGCTTTCCAGCGGTTCCATACTGATGATGAGATCCGCGGCTCCCTGGGGAACAAGGTCGCCGGCGATGGGGCCGTCGCTGATGCGCAGGTGTGCAAGCACCGCTCCTCCCCGCTGGGCCATGCCGTGTACTTCGCTCTGCCTGACTCCAAGCCCTTCTGCGGCGGCGGCCTGGGCAATGATCGCTGCGATGGAGAGCACTCCCTGGCCCCCTACGCCGGCCAATATACAATCACACTTCATACATAACATCTCCGTTACGCTTTTTTTGCCTTGATGCGTTTGCGCGCCGCTTCCAGGCATTCCCGGCGGAATATCACTACCGAAAGCCCGGAATACTCTATCTCTTTCCGCAGAAGTTTTGCGTTTTCTTCCACAAGCTGTTTTTTTGTTTCCAGGACGACAAGATGATCAGGATCAACACCCAGGCCCCTGATGAGGAACTCAAGCTTGTCCGAGGGAACCATAGTGTCCTGACAGCCGGTCATGGCAACAATACTGTTGTCGAGGATAGCGACGGTCATTGCTGCGTTTGCCGCCGCGGCATCAATGAGGGCCGTGACGCCTGAGTGGATAAAGGTGGAATCCCCGATGACCGCCGTTACGTATTTGAGCCCCGAATCGGCAGCCCCCTTTGCCATGCCGATGGAGGCTCCCATGCAGACGATACTTTCCGGTACTTCGTAGGGCGGCATAGCTCCCAGGGAATAGCAGCCTATGTCGCTGGTTACCGCGGAGAGAGAGGGATCGAAACCGGCCATTGCCTTCTTGATTGTTTCGTAACTGTCCCCGTGAGGACAGCCCTGACAGAGCTGGGGAGGACGGTTGGGGAGCGAGGAGGGAAGGGATTCGGTTTTTATGACAGAAAGAATGTTGGGACGCGGGAGGAGGCCGAGGGCCCTGCGAACATTGTCAGGGTCAAGCTCGCCGGTTCTCGGCGCCAATCCCGGGCCGCCTTTACCATCGCCCAGTTTTCCCGCTATGGCTATGGACTGGGGGAGAATTCCCCGGAGCCTCTCTTCAATAAAGGGCTGGCCTTCTTCGATAACCAGCGCTGTTTCTGCTCCTTCACAGAGTTTCCGTATTGATTCTACCGGAAGCGGATATGCGCCGATATGCAGGCGGGAAGGGGAACCCCCTCTTGAAGCGGTCAGGTCTGCAAAGTTTTCTTCATAGTAGTTTCCTCCGAGACCCGAGGTAATGATAACGAGATCTTTTTTCCCCGTCTCCGGGAAACTTCGGCCTGCGGTTTCAGTGGAGGATTCCAATTTATTGGCAGGATGAGCCTGGGCCCATGCGGCAATTTCTCTCTGCTTTTCAATAAGACAGGCATAGTTACGCCGTGCAAAAGCGGGGAGAAGCATCCATTCGGTTTTATCCGTGATTCGGGAAAGGGGATTAGCCTCCCGTTCCTTTTGAAGTCTTACCTGGGAGCGGGCATGGGAGAGCCGTGTTACAAGGCGGAGCATCACAGGCACATGGAAACGTTCCGAGATTTCAAAGGCCTCCCTGGTCATGTCGTAGGCTTCCTGCTGGGTTCTCGGTTCGAGACAGGGAATCATGGCAAAGGCCGCGTAGTAGCGGCTGTCCTGCTCCCCCTGGGAGGAATGCATGCCGGGGTCGTCGGCAACCGCAAGGACAAGGCCGCCCTTGATGCCCAAAAGGGCGCCGTTCATGAGAGGATCGCCGGCGACGTTGAGCCCCACATGTTTCATGGTGACTATGGAACGGCGGCCCGCAAAGGAGACACCCAGCGCCGCCTCCAGGGCTGTTTTTTCGTTGGAACACCAGCGCGCCAAAAAATTTCCGGGCTTTGCGGCGCCTCTTTCCCGCTGTTTTTCCAAAAGGTACTCAAGAATTTCCGTGGAAGGGGTGCCGGGATAGCCGTAAGCGGCGCTCAACCCGGCATGAAGCGCCCCGACAGCCACAGCCTCATCGCCAAGGAGGGCCTGCATACTCTTTTCGTCGCTCATAATGGAAAAAGTCTAGCAAAAAAAGGCCGGCTGGTACAGATAGAATGTCATCCTTGTTTTTCCACTTAAAAATATTGATTCGCAGGCCCGGGTTCTTCATTGTAGTGAGCTTGTTCCAAAACTCAAGTTTTTTCAAAACAAGCTCAATTCAAGGAGGCTTGAAGCCGTCCGAAAAATAAGCAAATCCTGGATAGCCCTTGGTTTCTGAACAACTCTAATCCCTAAAACTGCCCGATCTCTTCAAACGCCTTGTCCAGAATTTCCTTTTGCGGCGGCCGGGTAAAGGCGGAGACTGCCGGAACCACGATGAAGGGAAGGATGATCGCTATGGACGCCGAGAGAGGCGATTGGCTTGAACCCAGGACAAAGAAAAGCACAATCATGGTACCTATGCCGGTTACCATTCCCGCATAGGCCCCTGCCTTGCTCACTTTTTTGCTGTAGAGGCCCAGGATGTAGGGAGCGGCAAAGGAACCTGAGACGACGCCCCAGGAGAGGGACATAAGGTAGACAATGATACTAAGCTGGAAACGCGAGATAAAGTAGGACACCACAATGAATATGGCGGAGAGGAAACGCATCATCGCTACCGAGCGATCTTTTCCGGTTCTGGTGTCCACCCGCGAAGGGTACAGATCTATGGCAACGGAACTGGAAGAAACCAGCACGAGGCTGGAGAGGGTTGACATGGACGCGGAAAGCACCAACAGCAGTATCAGTGCAAGAAGACCCTGCAGATTTCCTGTCAATTGTCCTGTGAGGAGGTTCGGCACGATAAGGTCATAGGCAACGCCTCCCGATACGGTCTTGGGTACAGTATCATTGTTGAAGAACACATGGCTGAATGCGCCTGTACTGTATGCGGCTACCCCGATCATCAGCGCAAAAACGGTAGTAACAATGGCGGCCCGGTTTATCACCTTTTCATTCTTGATTGCGTAGAATTTCTGCGTCATCTGGGGGAGTCCCCAGGTGCCGAAGCTGGTCATGAACACGAGGCTTGCTATGGTAAGAATGGAAGGCTGTTTCTCCGGAGGAATGTGCAGGTTGTACTGTTCTGCGGTCTTGCCGATCATTTCGATGAAGCCGCCGCCTTTGCCGGAGATCGCGAGGATCATCACCGCAGCTCCCGCAAACATGATGATCCCCTGGATGAAGTCGGTAATCGCTATGGCGAAGTAACCACCCAGAATAAGGTAGACCCCGGTAAAGGCAATCATGACCAGGAGCGCTATGTCGTAGGGGATGCCGAAGATCGTTTCAAAGAGATGGCCCAGTCCCTTAAAGACGCTGGCGGAGTAGGGGAGAAGAAAAAAGAAAATGATCGACGCGGCCAGGGGTTTCAGGTGTTTTGCGCCGTAGCGTTCCTGCAGAAATTCCGGCATGGTCATGGTGTCGAGGTTGGCGGTCATACGTCTGGTACGGCGGGCCAGCACAAGCCATGCCGCCCCCGCGCCGATTACCGCATTGCTCAGGGCTATCCACAGTGCGTTAAGACCGAATTGCCAGCCCTGGGTACCGGCAAAACCGATAAAGACAACCGCTGAAAAGTAGGAAGTGCCATAGGCAACTGCGGAAACCCAGGGCCCCAGGCTCCTTCCGCCTAGGAAGAAGTCTCCCAGTGTCTTGGTTTTCTTCATCCCCCAGATGCCTATTCCGGTCATGAGGGCGAGGAAGATTACAAGAAATACAATACCGATCCGGACCATAATTCCATCCTTATTGCAAAATGTTTAAACCTGTTCCAAAACTCAAGTTTTTTCGGAACAAGCTCAATGCTGCTGTTTCAAAATTATGATCCTGCCCGATCACCGGATTGCGGAACAGCCCTGTTTCTATGTATAATATCAGAGTCTTTTACTTTGTTCCAGCCGTAATTGTCTTTTGCCGGAAGCTGTTCCGAAACTTCAGTTTTTTGAAAGACAAGCTTTGTTTGTCAAGCTTCCTTAGGGAAACGCTGATTAACTCACCTTACGCAGAAGAATAGGAGAAACCACCGACCACACGGAAAAACACGGACTTTTTGATCGAAATTTCCGAATTTTGTCCGTGTTCGTCCGCTGCGTCCGTGGTTAATTC
>JAITLC010000107.1 GCA_031278095.1 Treponema sp. | reverse complement strand
GTCGTTACACCGACAAGGTAATCGCACAGTTCGTTTTTGCCCCGCAGCCAGTGTTCCGGTTCAGGGCCGCCGGTTGCAAATTCCGTTACCACCCCGTTACAGGGAAGCTGCGCCAAAGCGGCGCCGCAGCCGGCCCCGGCCGCAGCCTGGCTAAGGTTAAACTCCGCATTGATGATCCGGTGCAGGGCATTGCCGCCAAGCCAGATGATGACGATCCTGTCGATAATCTGTGCCGCCGTAAAACTGAATCCTTTCACGTTTACCGATCCGTCCTTTGCCCTCTTCTGCATGAACATTTTAGTAAATAGATATAAAATTTACTAAATTTTATTCTGTTTCATCACTAATTATTGACCGGTTTTTAATGACTGTCAAGCGAAATTTGAAGATTCTTTTGAATTTCATATAAAATTCGTATTAAAACACCATACATGGCTGAATAATAACTAAAATTTACTAGAATAACTCCTTCTTTCATTAACAGGCTCCTTCCCTGTATTATACGTGGAGCATGTCTCCCTTTCTTAGAACCGCGAGCTTACGGAAATGTGTCCAAAACAAATTTTTTGACCAAAATCTGCGAATCAAATCATGGTTATAACTCATGTCCTCTTCGAAGACAATAAAATCATTTGGAACATTATTGCCGGGAAATTCAACCGTTTTTTTAAGCCGCCCGGTATGTTTGTAACAATTTTTTTTAACAAGCCGGGTTCGTCATAAAAACTATAAAGATGCGTCTTTATCCCAAACAATTATGCGTATCCCTCAAAACTTTTGACATATGAGCCTGTTCCAAATCTAAAGTTTACGACCGAAATTCGTTTTTTTTTGGTGTTTCTTCGCCTTTATATCCTGAAGTGTTTGTATCCCCATGATCAAATGTAAAGTACGGTCAAAATGATCCATCCGCCCCGGAAAAACCGAATAATAATGAAGATACCCAGGAATCTGCCTGCGTAATACAACTGTCTAATTCCAGACATTCAGCCCCAAATCCCTTCTTTTCTCCGTGTATTTTAAAATGGCATTTCACCATTTTCCCTTGTTATCATTTAATTTCATTGCGCACATACCGTATTACGGAAGCTGTCCGAACAGGTTTTTAAACTTTTCGGACAGCCATAAGTTCATCCAGGGCTTTTTCCGTTTCGGCAAATTCATCGAAGGGTACTGTATGATCTCTGTAGATGATTGAGTTTTCGTGTCCCTTGCCCAAAAGCAGCACAAGGTCTCCCGGACGGGCAAGAGAGAAGGCCCTGCGGATCGCAAGAGGCCTTTCGGGAATGAGAAAGAGGTTTTCTTCCCGCCGGAATGCATCTCCAATGCCCCCGGCAATTTCTTCAAGGATCTCCATTGGCACTTCGCCCCGCGGATCCTCGTCGCAGAGGATGATGAAGTCCGAATACTCTGCGGCAACACGCCCCTGTTCGCTCCGTTTTTGCGTATCCCGCTCTCCCGCGGAGCCGAAGAGACTTATGATCCTGCCGCCTCCTTTAGAGATTCTGCCGCGCAGGGGAGGAAATATTGTTTGAAACGAAGAGGGCGTGTGGGCATAATCTATGAGAACCTCAAAGGACTGTCCGCGGTTGACAGCACTCATTCTGCCGCGTACAGGTTTTAATTCCGTTGCCAGGGGCGCAAGTTCCGCGACAGATTTTCCCGTCAGGCGGGAAACGACGAGCAATGCCGCCATCACATTGTTTGCATTAAAGGCCCCGGGCAGTCTGTCCCGAATATCAATTTCAAGTCCTGTCCTGTCCACCACGGAATACCAGTTCCCGCCGGCGCCGCTTTCGATTGAGTGAAGCGAAAGATCCGCATCAAGTCCGTGGGCGCTGAAACGCAGTATATCCCGTGCTGTTGCCGCTTCAAAGTAGAATGCGCTTGCATCATCACCGTTGATCACTCCGAAAGGTTCAAGATTTTCATCCGGGCTTTCTCTCTTGTTCAGGGCACGGAAGAGATTTGCCTTGTCGTCCCGGTACTGTTCCCAGGTACCGTGGAATTCGAGATGCTCATGAGTTACATTGGTCATGACCGCCGCATCAAAGCCCACATTCCCCAGCCGGTTGGTTTTGGGAGAGAGACCGTGGGAACTGGCCTCCGCCACGGCATAACGGCAGCCTTCTTCCAGCATCTCATGGAGAAGTCTCTGTACCGCCGTAGCTTCCGGCGTGGTCTGATGTTCGGTATTGAACATTGCTTCTCCGCCAAGACTGTGTTGCACCGTGGAAAAGAACCCCGCTTTGATTCCCAGAAATCTGAGAAGCTGCCAGATAAGGAAGACCGTAGTGCTTTTGCCTTCAGTCCCGGTAACCCCGGTAACAATGAGTTTTTCCGAAGGGAATCCGTAAAAGGAGGCCGCAATGGGGGACATGGCAAAACGGCTGTCCCGTGCGGCGATATAGGCAATGCCTTCCTTCTTGTGGACGATATCCTTTTCATGCAGAATCGCTGCGGCTCCCAGTCCAATGGCATCATCAATGAAATCATGACCGTCATTGTGGAGTCCCGGCAGGGCAAAATAGAGACAGCCCGGTTTTATGTTCCGGGAATCATATTCGAGACCGCAGATGACAGTATCTTTGTCAAAATTCTGACCTTTCCGGAGACCGGCCTCTTTGCAGATTTTATCCGTTAATATATCCTTTAATTTTTTTTCCATTCTGAATTCTACCTCTCCCTGTCCACCAGTTCCCTTTTTAGTGTCCGTATTACAAGTTCTATATCTACCGGCTTTGCAATGTGGCCGTTCATGCCGGACATTATCGCCTTTTCTATATCTTCCTTGAGTGTATTGACAGTCATGGCAATAATCGGGATATGTTTTGCATCTTCCCTTTCCAGTTTACGGATCCGGCGGGTTGCTTCGTAGCCGTCCATGTTTGGCATCTGTATATCCATAAAGACGAGATTATAATAATATGGAGGGGAATCGGCAATTTTTTTTACCGCTATTACTCCGTCTTCAGCCTCATCAATTTTTACACCGGTTTCTATCAGGGATTCCCGGAGGATTTCCCGGTTGATTTCCAGATCTTCCACAAGGAGGATCCTTTTTTCCGAAAGATCGGGAGTCTCAAGAGAAGGTTCTTTGGCTTCGGAAACAGCGGTCTTTTCAAACGAAAGGACGAAATTGAGAGTTGTTCCGCTGTTAACTTCACTTTCAATAGTGATGCTGCCGCCCATTGCATTAACCAGATACTGGCTTATCGCCAGCCCCATGCCTCCGCTTCCCAGCCGATCCGCCAAACCGGTTTCGGACTTTGAAAGCATTTCCGTAAGCCGGGCCAGCTGGGTAGAGTTTATGCCTATGCCGTTATCCCGTATCTGGAAACCGACTGTCAGCACTGTTTCATTTTCGCTCCGGCATTCCAGATAGAGTCCGATTTTTCCGCCCCGGGGAGTAAATTTAACCGCGTTCTCCAGAAGATTGATGAAAACCTGCTTGAGCCGCAGTTTATCTCCCAGAACCGTTGTTTCCGGTATGTTTTCGGTACTGCATGTAAAATGTATCATTTTTTCCCTGCAGCGGTGAGCCATCATATTTTCAACTTCCCGCACTGTTCCCGGCAGAGAGAAGAGTTCCCAGTGCAGAGTAGGTTTACTGTCATCGGCCTTCGACATATCCAGAATGTCGTTAAGCAGGGTAAGCATGTGCGTGGAAGCGATAACGATCTCATCAAGGTAACGGAGCGTCTTTGGGCAAGAGGCGGAGATTTTTTTGGCAATCTGGGTCATGCCTACAATGGCATTGAGGGGAGTACGGATTTCGTGGTTTATTCTGGAGAGGAATTCCCTCCTGACCCTTGTGGCGGCTTCAAGCTGCGCTGCCCTGTCCTTCACCTGAATCTCAAACTTCTTTTTCATGCTGTGGCTGCGGATAAAGAGGACCAGGATGATTACGCTGAAGAGAGCCAGAAGGAAAAGCATCCAGCCGAAGACACTTACCTGCCGCCGCGCCTTACGGCCCTGGTAATCGAAAACCCGGCTCTTCCAGTGGTCGTTGATGCTGTCAAGGTCTATATCATTCAGCGCCTTGTTGATTATGGATCTGAGCATGACTTCATTACGGTTAAGGCCGAAAGAAACAGCATAGGTACTGTCAAGGATTATATTTGATTTGTAACCTGAACGTTCAAGAAAATTATTTACCAGCAACAGTTTATTTCCTGTACCCATGAGTATGTCAATTGCACCCCGATCCAGGGCGTCAAAGGCTCTGCGGTAGCTGTCATAGGACTTTATTTTATTATGGGACGAAAACCATTTCCGGAACACGGACGCAGCATCACTGTCTGTTATGAGTCCTACTCTGACATGGAAGATATCCGCAGGAAGCAGATATGTGAATGAATTTTTTGATATGAGCGCATAGTGATCTGTCAAATAAGGATCGGTACTGATAAAGGCTTTTCTTCTTTCGGCATTTGTCATGTCAATTTGTTCCTGCCCGTCAAGGCTTGTGCGCAGAGCCGCTGTTCCCGTTTCAAGCAGGGAGAATTGGGTATCCTCATCTTCTTTCCGGCTGTTGATTCTTTCAAAATGGAGACCGGTCTTTTTTTCTATCTGCTGTAGTATCTCTACGGCAACTCCTTCCCATGAGCGGCTCTGATTGTTATAGACCGAAACAGGATAGTTTTCATTTTCCAGAATAACCGGAATGGTTTTTTCTTCCGTAACCCTGCGCCTGATGAAGCGCTTCTCTTCCGGTTCCAGACTTTTTACAAAAACATGACGCTGATATTCTGTAATTCCCTCTTTGTACATATCCATAAAAAAAGCAGGGGGCCCCGCAGCAAGGCATGCATTGATTACCCGGACAAAGGGAACCATCTCTCTGCTTCCGGTACTAAAGGAAACGGGGCTGAAGATTAAAGGAGAGAAAACTCCGGAAATAATATCATCATGATCGCCCAGGACGGCTTCCGTTACCGATTCATCAAAAAAAACGTCAATGATCCCTTCACGGAGCAGAGAATATACCTGGGAGTGGTTTAGTACTCCCACCACTTCGAAGGGCGCGTCCAGGACAGGAATGACCTGGGATGCGGTAACTCCCTTATCCAGAAAGCCGCAGCGGAGGGGACGTTCCCTGCGGATCTCCTCCGGGTCTTGAGCGTCTTCCAGCGTGAAGGCAAATACCGGGCGGCGGATCAGCGCATCGCTCATGAAGTAGCGTTTGGTTCGTTCCTCCGTGGGGGTGAATTCTCCGGAAAAATCAGCTTCTCCTGCTGCCATGGCCTCAATGAGGCTATCCCACTCATAGATCGAAAGGACAAAGGGAATTCCGAAGAAATCGGAAAGCCATGCACAGAAATTCCGGCTGAACCCCCCAAGCTCTCCTTCTTCCGTGTAGAATGTTTCACTGTTTAGAAGGGCGCCGTAGTTAAGATACTCCCGTCTGACAATGATCCGTTCAATGGCTTCAATATCCCGCCTCTCTACTCCCGGCACTTCGCGGAAATCTGAGTACCGGGGAGGGACATTTTCCTCCATCCCGCCGCAGCCGGAAAAAAGGATAAAGGGAAGCAGAAGAAGGAAAAGAGACATCTATGTTTCTTCTCCAAAGACAATGGCGGTAAAGGTATAAAGCGATGCATCGGGGGCGTCGTAGGAATGAGGGGGGAGCCCTGCCTTGATGCAGATATAATCCAGGTATTCATCAAGATCCCAGCCCTGCTCTACCGGCACCTGAGGGAGAAGCACTCCCGATCTGCCGTGCCTGGAAAGGTAAAGCCCATGAACTCCTACTCTGACCTCGCGCGGGTTGGAACATTTTTCCATGGGCGAAAGAGCGGAAATTTCAAAACGGCAGAGCGGAAATTCGGCGGAATCCAGCGGGGGGAAACGGGGATCTCCAAAGGCGGCCTCCAGGGCCATGGCTTTTACCGTATCGAGAAGGGGGCCTGCCGTACTCATCCTGCCGATACAGCCGCGGAGCCGGGCCTGCTTGTGTATCGTGACAAAGGCCCCGCAGGGATAATTAAGGCTGCTCTCTCCGGCCGGGGGTTCGTAATGGCCCGGTTTGCGTCTTTCCAGCCGGGCGGCAACAGTTTCCCTGGCAACTGAAAGAAGCAGTTTTTTTTCTTCGACACTAAGGGAAAAATTCATACTTTATTATAGCATGTAGAACTGATATAGTAGAAGCGGACTATGCAGCGAAGGGAAATATCAACGGAAATTCAGTCTGTAAATTTGAAGAAATCACATACGAAGAGCGATTCCATTCTCCTGGCCGCCCTTAAATTTTCTTCCCCGGTTTTTTTGGGTTACCAGGCCATTGGGATTGCCTTCGGGCTCCTCCTTGTTGAGGCAGGCTACCCCTTCTGGCTTGCCCCCCTCATGGGGATCTTTATGTATGCCGGGGCAGGGCAGTTTATCTCCGTGGGACTCTTTGCCGCCGGGGCAGGCTTGGCTGAGTCCGTGCTGGTGCAGCTTATCGTCAATGCCCGGCATATTGCCTACGGTTTTTCCATGCTGAAACGTTTCAGATCCCTGCCCGTCTACCGTTTCTACCTGATCTATGCCCTTACCGATGAGACCTTTGCCCTCCTTTCGAGCCTGGAAACCCTAACCGGGCCTGCGGAAGCAGATGAAGGTTCCCCTCCTGAAGAGGGAGCGGGGAACAAACAGGGACGTTTTATGTTTTTGACGGCGCTTCTCGATCAGTGCTACTGGGTCAGCGGATCCCTCATCGGCGCCCTTGCCGGAACACTGATCCCCTTCGGCTTTGACGGAATCGCCTTTGCCCTTAGCGCCCTTTTTGTAGTTCTCATGATCGAACAGATCCTCAGGGTAAGGAAACCGGGAATTTTTATCGTTTCCGCGGCGGCCGCGGTACTGGCGGTGTTCCTGCTTCCCGGCAGGGTTTCGCTGCTCGGCGCCATGGCGCTTGCCTTCTGTATGATTCAGCTAATCAATACCGTTTCTTCAAAGGGACACGGGGGAGGGGAGGAGTGAACATCAGCACTTCCCAGGCGGTACTCTACAGCGCTTTCATGGGTCTGGCGATCTTCTTGTGCCGCGCCGCGCCCTTTCTCTTTTTCCGTGGAAACGGCGGCGGCAAGGCGCGGGAGGCCTTTCTCGGTTTTGTGGAGAAGGTCGTACCTCCTGCGGCAATGACCGTTCTCGCCTTCAACAGTCTTGCAGGCCCGTTAAAGGAAGACATAAAGCTGGCGATTCCCGCGCTTGTTGCGGCGGCCCTCAGCGCGGCCCTCCATCTCTGGAAACGGAATCCTCTGCTCAGTATCTTCGGCGCAACCGCAGTCTACATGCTGCTTATAAGGCTTTTGCCGTTGACATGAAAGCCCCGCTATGACAAGATCAGCCCATGGCAGAGCCGCCGCAGGCGGCGTTAATATACTTTCCTTAAGCCTCGTAGCCCGGAGGGATACATGACTATCGAAGACCTAAAGGTAACTGCAGCCCTGGCCCACCTCAACCTGAGCGATGGGGAACTGGCAGCCGCTTTTCCCGCTTTTGAGCAGATGCTCGGCTATTTTGCCGCGATGCAGGCTGCGGATAATGATCCGGCTCTTCAGGGTGCAGGCGGGGAGGATAGCATCGCGGGGAAAGTCCAGGTTACATCGGCTTGTTTCCGCCCCGATCAGGGGCTTGAGAGCGCCGGCCGCATTGATACTGCCGGTTTAGGCGAAACCATGCTGGAAAATGCCGGGGGCCGCGATGGCCGTTTTGTGGTGGTTCCCAACGTTCTGTAGAGGTAAGCATGTCCTATAAACTGCCTTCCGGCTTTGAAGCGTATTTTAATGAATGGGAGTCGAAGATAGGCGCCTTTATTGAATGGGCGCCGGAAAAGGCCGGGGATTCTTTGGGGAAAGGCGATAGTGAACTGGCCGGGAAACCCTGTGCGGTAAAAGACAACATTGCCGTAAAAGGCTTTTCCGTAAGCTGCGGTTCAAAACTTCTCCAAAAACTCCGTTCCCCCTATACCGCCACTGCGGTAAAGAAACTTGAAGAGGCGGGGGTTGCCGTACTGGGTAAAACCAATCTTGACGAATTCGGCATGGGATCTTCCACAGACAATTCAGGAATAAAGAAGACCAATAATCCCTGGGATACAAGCCGTGTGCCCGGCGGTTCCTCAGGCGGTTCCGCGGCGGCGGTAGCGGCAGGACTCGTGCCCTTTGCCCTGGGTTCCGATACGGGCGGTTCCGTCCGCCAGCCCGCCGCGTTCTGCGGCTGTATCGGCCTCAAGCCCGGTTACGGAGCCGTTTCCCGCTACGGCCTTGTCGCGTATGCCTCGAGCCTTGAATGTATCGGTATTCTCGCGGACACGGTGAGACGCTGCCGTGCGGTATTCAAAACAATCCGGGGGGCAGACCCCATGGATCAGACCAGTTTAAATGTCCCGGCGGCAGTCCCTGCGCTTGAAGGAAACCCGGAAACGGCGAAGGGGAAGACCATCGGCGTACTTTCCCCCGAGTCCATTGCCAGGGCGGCTGCCGCCGCGGTTCACGGTACGGGGGAAGAAGGCGCAGGGCTGGAGATTGCAGCCCAGGCTGCGGAACTGGAGGCGGAAGTCCGCAGGGGTTTCGATTCGGCAAAGGAAGGGCTCAAGAGTCTCGGCTGCCGTCTTGAGGATGTTGACGTTCCCAGTCTCAAATACGGAGTGCCCGCGTACTATACAATTGCCACTGCCGAGGCCAGCGCCAACCTGGCCCGTTTCGATTCAATCCGTTATGGGAACCGTCCCGGCTATGCGGAGAATCCCGATGATCTTATCGACAAGGCCAGGGAAGCGGGTTTTGGGGATGAGGTTAAACTCCGCATCCTCCTGGGCACTTTTGTGCTGCGTTCCGGCTTTCAGGACAGGTATTATCTCCGCTCCCAGCGTATCCGTTCCGCCATCCGCAGGGATTTTGAGTCCCTTGTCGGATCGTCCGCCTATACCGGGCCTGCGCCGCGCTTTGATGCGATTCTCATGCCCGTATTTCCCACGAGGGCATTTGACCGGGGACCTTCTTCGCTTTCGCCTTTTGCCCAGAAGGCCGCCGACCTCTATACTTGCTGCGCCAACCTGGCCGGGCTTCCGGCATTGAGTTTCCCCGCCTCGCTTGAGGGGGGGCTTCCTGTGGGTGTACAGCTTTTGGGCAGGGCTTTTGCCGAAGGAACGCTTCTCGACATTGCGGAAGCCTACACCGGAAAATTTCCCATCGGCCGCCCTCCGGGGTTTAGGGCCTTCTGGAGTTAGTGTAAGCCGGTTATTTTTTATAAAGGAGTTTGCGTGTACCAGAGTTTCATCGGTCTTGAAGTCCATATTCACCTGTTAACCAAAACCAAGGTTTTCTGCGGCTGCCGTTCCGCCTTTGGGGATGAGCCCAACACCAACGTATGTCCTGTCTGTATGGGCTATCCGGGAGTGCTTCCCAGCCTGAACATTGAAGCGATGCGCATGGGCTGCATGGTAGCCAGGGTCCTGAACTGTCATATCCCGGAAAAGACCTGGTTTGAGCGCAAACAGTATTTCTACCCCGACATGCCCAAAAACTATCAGATTAGTCAGTTTGCCAGTCCTCTGGGTCAGGAAGGCTGGGTGGAGCTTGAAGGGAAGGCAACGAACAGTGACGGTGAGGAAATCCCTATCAAAAAAAAGGTGAGGATCAAGGAATGTCATCTTGAAGAAGACGCAGGGAAGATGATCCACACCGGTACTGTTTCCCTTTTGGACTATAACCGTGCGGGGGTCTCTCTTCTGGAGATCGTTACCGAGCCCGATATGGAAACCGGGGAAGAGGCCGAACTTTTCATTCAGCAGCTCCGCCGTACAGTCCGCTACCTTGGAGTCTGCGACGGCAACATGGAAGAGGGTTCCCTCCGGGCGGACGCCAATGTGTCGATCAACTTTGAAGGGAAGGGCCTGGGGAAGAAGGTGGAAATAAAAAACCTCAACTCAAGCCGGTTTGTAAAGCTCTCACTGAACTATGAGATTGCCCGGCAGGGAGTGATACTGGATACAGGCAAGGAAGTTATTCAGGAGACGCGGCTCTGGAATGAAAACCGGGACGAGACCGCTCCCATGCGTACAAAAGAAAACGCGCAGGATTACCGTTACTTCCCCGAGCCCGATCTTCCGGTCTTTACCCCGGATGCGGCCTTCCTTAAATCCGTCGAAGATTCTCTTGTTGAATTGCCCCTGGCCCGTCAGAAGCGGCTGGAAAGCGGATACGGTCTTTCCGTGGAGCAGGCCGGCCTTATCTGCGAGGAAAAATCACAGGCGGATTATTTTGAGACCGCGGTTGCCGAAGCGGAAAAGCAGGGACTTGGCAGAAAGAATGCGGCCCAGAAGATTGCCAACTGGCTTCTTCAGGACATAAAGCATATTCTTGTACGGGAAAGTATCGGTTTAGGTGACTTTACCCTCAATCCCCGCCGTCTTGCGGCTCTCGCATCTCTCACGGTTTCCGGCAGCATTTCCGGCAAAAATGCCAAACAGACGCTTGAGGCGGTGATAGCGGAAAACCGCGAGCCTGAAGACATCATTCGGGAACGGGGCTGGGAACGGCTTTCCGATCCTGCAAAGATCGCCGAAGCGCTTGACGCGGTGTTTGCCGCGGAGAGTAAAACCGTAGCGGAACTGCGGGAGCTTGCAGCCGCGGAAGAAAACAGAGGAATGACGAGGAGAAGGCAAACCCTCTGCGCCTACCTTGTAGGCAAGGTGATTGCGGCTACAGGCGGCCGGGCGGATCCGGCGATTGCCGGAGAACAACTGAGCAGGAAACTAACCTTAAAAGCTGTATTATGAGCCGGTTCCAAAACTCGGTTGGTTTTCGTCCGGCTCAAGGAGGGATTATGCGTCTACTTGCTGCGGATACAACTGCGGCTGCCGGAGAGAAGCTGCAAACGGAGATCGAACTTGCCGGATGGGTACACCGTATCCGGGACATGGGGGGCATCAGCTTTGTGATCCTTCGGGATCGTTCCGGCCTTGTACAACTGGTGTTTGATGAAAAACCCGTGGATTCTTCCGGCCTTCCGTTGACACTGGAATCGGTGATCCGCGTCCGGGGTGAAGCGGCCCTCAACGAAAAGGCGCCCGGCGGCGCGGAATTGCGTATTGCCTCAGGCGGTCTTGAAGTGATAAGCCGGGCCGCACCGGAGCTTCCCTTCCAGGTGAACGGGGATCTCTCTAAGATCGGTATCGAGGCAATTCTCGATAACCGCACCCTCTCCCTCCGCAATCCCAAAATACGTTCCATATTCAGAATACAGGCTACGATTATCGAAGCCTTTTCCGCATACCTGCGCGGTCAGGGTTTTACCGAAATAAAGACAAGCAAGCTTGTGGGAAGCGGCACCGAGGGAGGCACCAACCTTTTTGAGGTTGAGTACTTTGACCGGAAAGTGTTTCTGGCTCAGAGTCCCCAGTTCTACAAGGAAGTCATGGTAGCATCGGGACTTGAACGTGTCTTTGAAGTTGCCCCCGCTTACCGGGCCGAAAAGCACGACACGCCCCGGCATCTCAACGAGTATGTCTCCCTGGATGTGGAGATGGGTTTTATTGATTCGGAACTCGATCTGATCGAACTTGAAAAGGGCCTGCTTGCCCATATCTTTGAAGAAATTGCCCTCAAGAATGCTGCGGATTTGGAAGCTTGGGAGGCTGCGGTTCCCGACGCGGCTTCGGTTAGCGCTTCTCCTGTCGTTCCCTATGAAGAGGCTCTTAAGATTGCCAATGAGGAAAACGCAAAGGCCGGGCGGTCTTCCGCAGGGACACGGCTTTTCGACATCAACCCCGAGGCTGAAAGGCTGATCTGCGGCTGGTCATTGCGGGAACGTAATTCGGCTCTGGTTTTTGTCAACGAATTTCCCCGGCGCTATCGGCCTTTCTACACCTATCCTAAGGATTCGGGCGACGGGCAGGCAACTTCCACCATGAGTTTTGACGCTCTTTTCCGGGGTCTTGAGATCACCACGGGCGGACGCCGCCAGCATGACTACAATGCTTTCCTCGAAGCGCTTCCCAAATTCGGCCTCAAAGCCGAACACTTTGAAGGCTACCTGAATCTTTTGAAGTACGGCTGTCCCCCTCACGGCGGTTTTGCCGTCGGCTGCGAGAGGCTTACCCAGAAGATCCTCGGCCTTGCAAATGTGAAGGAGGCTTCCCTCTTCCCCCGCGACAGAAAACGTGTGGATCCTTGAGTTATGCCCATGTGAACTGTCCGGGCGGCTGTGCCTGCCTTACCGGTAATGGCTTTAGTACCGACTTTGTCCGCGAAAGATAAGTGCGCTGCTGTGCATGGGAGGGTATTCCCGTATTTCAAAAGTGTTTCCGTCAAAAATAACCTGTACATCTATCCCTTCCCTGGCGGGCATGATAAACGGCGCAAGGCAACGTTCAACGATATCCTGCTCCATGGCGGTGTTTACAGCGGGATTAGCGTATAGTGTGCAGTCAAGCTTTACCGTTTCCTCCTGCGGTGTTTTACCCTTGCGGGAGTATATTGTTTTTGCACTTTTTTGGGGATCCAGAAAAAGCGAGAATGAGGCGGTTTCTCCGATAGAAAGATACCAGCCAAAATATCCCTCGTTCGCTTCATCTTTTTTGAAGGTTAAAACGGCAGGTATCTGTTCGCTCGGAAACGGCAGTAAAACAGGGCTATAAAATGTTCCCGGTATTTCATGCGGCAAGCCGGCAATATCCCAATAAGAGGTAATTGTTTCGGAGAACCAATCAGGGATGGCGGCCGGCTTTCTGTTTTTTTCAAATTGTTTTGCCATGTCCTCAAACATAAGAATTCTGATTTCCAAAAGATCGATAATTTTTTTATCAATCCATATACGAGTATCCGAAATTAAATCGATGAATGCCGAGTTGGTCAAGACAATTTCATCTCCGTAACTGGTCAGTGTCCGCATTTTCGGAACATCAATAAAGCGCAACGGACTATAGCGGACGGTATAATGAAACGGCATATAGATTATATCAAGTCCGACAGCGAATTTTTTATTTTTTTGCAAGCCGGCGATTCGCTCTTTCAATTCCTGGTGGAATGATTTATTCATTTCAATTTTTAGGCATAGTTCTTCATACTGTTCATCGGAAGTGATCTCATAAGCGCCGAATGTCAGTTGCGGGGATTGGTAACGTTGCAGTTCATCATAGTTTTCAATGTACCAGGTGCGCCGGAATTCCGGAAAAAAAGCGGATAGAGTTCCATCGGTCAAATACAAAACCGAATCCTTGTTATTTTTGTCCCGCATAAAAATATAGCGTGTAGAGGCCGCCATGGTATACTGAAAGAGAATTTTGTCTTTTCCCGCAAATTTTTCACGAAGCTGACCGGTGAATTCTTCGGAAAGTCCGGCAAACGCGTTTTCCGGGATTTCCAGCGTTACAAAAAACAATTTTGGAGGGCCGTCTCTTCCCGGCAGATAATCCCGTTTAAGATATGTCCACATTTCCAAAGGATGGAGTTTCAGCATACAGAATTCATTGTACCGGGTAACACGAAGATCGCAGTCTCCTTCCAGAATATTAAAGTTTGGAATCTCATAAGTCCAGCCATCTTCTCTTTTATTGCCGTTCCACCAGTATCCGCTGAAGCTCTTGTCCAGCGATTGTCCCGGCTCAGTTTCGGCGGCGCTTAATAGCTTTTTTTCAAGGAAATAAAGCGGTACCGTTTTGAAGTCCCAGCTATCGGCAAAAATCGCCTTTGTCCAGTACCCGGTTTCGCCATGTTCATTGAAACCTGCCACCCGGAGTTCCCGCGCCCCGTTTCCCTGTCCGTTTTGCAGTATCGTAATATGGCGAGTTATGGCGGCATTACCTGCAAGCGGAACAGGAGGCTGAAAACGCCAATCTTCCGCCGGGAGCCCCCATTCGTTCAGGTTGGAAAAATAATCCGTACCCGGTAAATCTGATACGTATGGAATATAGGTGTACTTGAACCACATGGGGTCGCAGCCTATGGTATCGAAGTCCGCAAGGCGGGTATACATTTCACCTGCTTCGTTTATGACGAACATGGTTGATGCGCTTGCCGACAGCGATACCGCTTTGAACGTGCCCCGTTCCGGGCCGATGTAGTTCCGGGAAAAATCGCCGGGAAGCCCGGTATCCGCATAGCAGATTTCCCGGCCGTCTTCCAAAAGCACATAGGTTGTGGCGATTTCCATAGCGCCGTTGTGATGCTGATTACCAAAAGGGTCTTCGTAATAGAGTACATGGGCATTCCGTTTTCCCAGAGCCCAAGCCAGATTTTTCTCGGTACGCCGGTCAAAGAAAAGCTGTTCCTCACTGGGCCAGCCCTGAAGGTCAACCCAGACATTTAAGGGATGTGAAATTGTTATATCAAAACAGTAACGGTAAAATCCTCCCTCCGCCGAAAGCGCAACTAGTTCATCCGCATCGGCGGATATTTCCATAACGGCATCCGTTTTGCGAAAGCCCGGTTTCGAGTTATGAGGCAGCCCGGTTTTTTCAAAGATGATCCACTCTTTTGGTTCAAGCGACGGGTCGATGCTTTTATACCAGATACGCCCCTCATGAAGCAGATAGTAGTGGTAGGTGTTAAAGGTTTGGGTTCTGGTTTTGATATGGATGGCTTCCGGAAAATCACCGTTTATATTCTCGTTGGTATATGTGCGGGGAAAGTCGTTCAAGCCGCCGGAAGAAATTGTTTTTGCCGACGTACAGGCGCCTATAAGGAATGACAGGACAAAAACCGTCGCAAAAAGGGTAGACCGTTTTAAACATCGTACATGCATATTTTTTCCGTTTCTGATAATAGGATTCTTTAAGGTGATATGTCAACGGATTAGGGGGGCAAAACAGGAATTCCCGGTTTAAGATAACCACGAACCCCACAGACCGCACGAATGAAGCGCCGACTCATACCTATTCTCTTTTTGAGGAAAGTGTTATTCTGAAAGCGCTATCATGCATGTACTTTCATCGGCGCAGGACAGTTCCCGGCCTCAGCAAATTCAGACCATGATGGAAAAGTGGAACGGCAAGGCGCTTTTCCGTTTGATTTGGCCTCTTGTAATCGAGCAGATCCTCGCGGTAACCATGGGAGCTGCGGACACGGTGATGATGAGCTCGGTCGGGGAATTTGCCGTTTCCGGGGTAAATATTGTCGATAACATCAATAATCTTCTTATCATAGCTTTTGGGGCGCTCTGCACCGGGGGCGCGGTAGTGGTGAGCCAGTATATAGGCAGGAGGGACAACAGGAACGCGTCTTTAGCTGCCAAACAGCTTCTCTATACGGCTACGCTTATCTCTGTTGTCATCATGGCCGTGGGCCTCCTCCTGCGGGGGCCGCTCGTCAGGATCCTCTACGGCAGGCTGGAAAATGATGTCCGGGAAGCATCCATGACCTATTTTTTTATGACCGCGCTTTCCTTTCCCGCCCTGGCTGTCTACAGCGCCAATGCGGCGCTTTTCCGGGCCGTGGGCAACAGCAAGATTACCATGCGTATTGCGTTTCTGGTGAATGTGCTCAATATCGGGGGCAATGCGTTCTTTATTTTTGTACTGAAGCTGGGAGTTATGGGAGCGGCCTTGTCCACGCTGATCTGCCGCAGCGCCGCCGCAGCGATCACACTTGTCCTGCTCAGGAGGAATCACGGCAGACCCATTTCCCTTGCAGGTCTGCATAAAATTGTTTTTATGCGGCCCATGATTACAAGGATTCTCAATGTGGGAATTCCCAGCGGACTTGAAAGCTCCATGTTCCAGGTGGGACGCCTTTTGACTCAGCGGATCTTCCCGGTCTTCGGTACCAGCGCCATTGCGGGGAATGCCATTGCCGGGGTTATCAATAGTTTTTCTTTCATGCCCGGCAGCGCCTACGGCATGGCTCTTCTTACCGTTGTCGGTCAGTGTGTGGGGGCCGGGGATTACGATGCCGCAAAGAAGCAGACTTTCCGGATCATGAAACACATGTATCTTACCATGTTTATCATTTCCGGCCTGATACTTATTTTTATGGAACCGCTGATAAGCATATTTAGTCTCAGCGGCGCCGCCCACGATTACGCCAAGAGTTTTCTCCGTATTCACTGCATCTCCATGATAGCCGGCTGGGGCATGAGTTTCGGCCTGCCCAACGCGCTCCGCGCGGCGGGAGACGCCCGCTATGTAATGTGGGTGGCTACCATCTCCATGTGGACCGTCCGGGTGAGTCTGGCTTACCTTCTTGCTTTTCCCCTGCATGTAGGCCCTCTGGGCGTCTGGATCGCAATGGGCTGCGACTTCATCAGCCGGGGGAGTTTCTACTGCATCCGCTGGGTCAGGGGCAGATGGATGAGCAAAAAGGTGATCTAGTACCCTGTAACGTCTAAACCATTACTCAATAATCTGTGGATAGAGCCGTTTCGGTGTGGTCCGCGCCTCTCCCGCGGTGAACCGTCGGTCCACTCCCTTCTGTTTCCGGTTCCTCCGGGTATCCCACGCCGATAGTTCGCTATTCAGGGTACCTATATCCCCAATACGCCGTTCTCCCGGACAAATTCAACTGATTTAATGCTCTGTCCGGCTTCCATCAAAGCTTGAGATTTTTCAATGTGAAAGACATTATCGGTAATAAACTCCATGCCGCTTTCTATAATTCGTCCATCTATTGGTAAATGCCTTCTCAATTTCTTTTTCGCATAATCTGACCGGTTCGGCAGTAAGATTATTGGGAATGAGCTTATCAAACTGTTTGCTTACGCCGGCTGTTATTATCCCGGCATCGTTTGTATGGAGGAAGTAAAACCGAACACAGTCAGTCTTGTTACTGTTTACGTTGAAACAGCGGGACGATACCTCACTATGGGCTGCGAGAAAAATTTGTACCTCATCACGTTACAGACGGAGCAGAATATCAACCATTTGAGGAATCAAAGGCACTTCCCTTGGCGTAACTGGATATTCCGCGTTTTTCCAGTTCGTCAAATGATTCCGCCAGTCGCTTCGTCGTTGCGGTAATTTTGCAGGTTTCTTCTACTTCCCGTTCCCGGAGAGCCGAAACGATGGACATGGCCCCTTCGGTATCAATGTCCGCCTTCTTGACAGCCCTAAGGATAGCCGGAAGGTCTGCCGCCGTCTCCATCTCCGGTTCGACTCCCCAACGGCTTCGCCGTTCATACTTCAAAAAAAACCGCCTCCAGGCGGTTTTTTTGTAACATCTCCTGGGGGAGTCGCCCTCCGGTCGGCAGCCTCCTGCTGCCTCCTTCCGGGCCGCCTTTGCGCTTCCGGCGCATCCCTGCGCCGCATTCTCCGTCACAAGGCCTGCGCCTTGGCATGAACCCGGAAGCGCTCCGGTTCGACTCCCCAACGGCTTCGCCGTTCATACTTCAAAAAAAACCGCCTCCAGGCGGTTTTTTTGTAACATCTCCTGGGGGAGTCGAACCCCCGTTGTCGGGATGAAAACCCGATGTCCTAACCACTAGACGAAGGAGACTGGCGTTGAAACCTCTCCAAACCCGTTTGATACGGGACACACGGTTTCAATGGGACGGCTTCAATAGACTTGTTCGAAACCCCGGTTGGTTCTCCGGGGCTGTCCAGGATTTGGTTACTTCCCAGCCAGCCCTTGCATTTGCACACCGTTTCAACGAAATGATACACAAATAACACACTACGGAAGCTGTCCGAACAACTCCAAGGAAACGCCGATTGGCGTCATTTAATCAGCGCTTCCTTGATGGATAAACAGAACCATAGCAATTTATGACTTTATTGTCAATATAACGCGTTGCCTAATAATTTTTCCGGTCGAAATGGGACGGTTGCCTAGAAACAAAAATCCAGTCGAAATCAGGCCGCCGGGGCTTGTTCGGCCTCCTTAAAGGAAGCTGTTTCACCGCCCCGTTCAGCTTCCGGTTCGATACCACCGGATTGTATCTGACTTTCCGCCCATAAGCTCCGCCTTGCATTCCAGCGTAATATCCGCCGGATATTTAACAATGTCAACCCTTCAGTTCCGGCAAGGAAATATACGTCCTTCAGGCCGTTTGTGAAGGGTAACATTCCCATGCTTTGCAAATATTGAAGACGGTTTTCCCCTACCACACCACTTCGTATTCCAGAGGGGATTCCAGCACGAGAATGTCAAGGAGGGGAATATCGAAGGAGGCGCGGTTTTTGGAGAAGCTGCCGCCCCTGACCGAGCGGAGCGGGCCGGGAAAATCGATGGAGGCTTTAATCCGGCCCCGGTCTATTTCGGCGGCAACATCTTTACCATAAACCGAAGCGACAAGAACCAGGTATTCGGATTTTGAAACCGCTTCTCCGGTGGCGATGGGGGCCATGAGGACGGAGAGATAGTCGGTAATTTCAGGGGAGACCAGGGAGAGAATACCGGGCCCCGTTTCCCGGCTCAGATGAATACCGAGACGGATGGCATCTCCTTCGGGAGCGAGGCTGATAAAACCCTTTCCCCCGCCGGGAGCGAGGAATTCGGCTATATTGGAGATCTGTACCGGGCCTTCAATGGCTGCCGGCGCCGAATTCTTGAAGAACGCCGAACTGACACCCGGCGCCTTTGACATGTTTGCGCCGATGACTGCCCCGTCCAGGATATTCGCCCTTGCCGGGCCTTCCCCCAAAGCGGCCGAAAGTCTGCCGATAAGGGCCTCCATTCGGGGCTGCAGGGCGGCCTTTACCATGAAATCCCCTGAACCCCCGGCCGTCAGCGTCCCCGAGATGTCCCCCGAACAGGAGGACAAGAGTCCGCCCAAAGCCAAAGCCGTAAGCGGCAGAAGAGCGCCTGTCATATAGCTCACAATTTTTTTCATCATATTTGTCTCCAAACTATAAACCAATAAGCGGGGAAAAGATAGCAGGCATCGAAACAGGCTGGTAGTATTACCGGACATCAGACATTTTGTCTATTGCCAAAAACCGATCCCCCATATAAAATAGTAACTGAGGCTGTTTTGAAAGACCTGAGTTTTGGGAATGGCTCTCTAATCACAAATTATACTTACGGAGAAAAATATGGCAAATTCCACCGCAGGGGAAATTGATTTTCCCAAGGAACTCTCTTCGTTTATTGATGAGTGGAAAATAAAGCCCGGAAGTCTTATCATGATTCTGCACAAGACTCAGGAGGTTTTCGGTTTTATTTCCCGGCCTGCAGCGGAGAAGCTCTCCCGAATCACCGGTATTCCCCTGGCGCGGATCTACGGGGTTATTACATTTTACCACTTCTTCAAGACCACCAAACCCGGAAAACACAAGATCTCCGTGTGCCTTGGTACTGCCTGCTACCTCAAGGGAGGAGCCGATCTCATTGAAGAGGCCCGGTCTCTCCTCGGTATTGCCGAAGATCAGGTTACCGAAGATGGTCAATTCTCCATTGATCCGGTTCGCTGTGTCGGTTGCTGCGGCCTTGCGCCGGTGCTGACGGTAGGGAACGATACCTATGGTAAACTCACCAAAGACATGCTCCCCGGAATCATCGCCAAATACCAGAATGTTTGAGTTCGTGTGCAGGGGATTTTGTAAGCATTTGAGCCAATGAGGGGGAACCGTATGGAGTTTTGCCGGCAAAAACTCCTAAGCACATCACCCCTCCGGGGGTTTTGATTTGCACTTTACCTTAACGGATCTTGTGACCGACATTACCCAGAATGGGGCCGAGTCGGGAGCGACGCAGGTGGAACTGGAAGTCCGGGAAAGTCCGGCGGAATTCCGCTTCAGCGTAAAAGATAACGGTAAGGGAATGACTGAAGAGGAGATGAAGCGGGCGCAGGATCCTTTTATTACCGACGGGATAAAACATCCACACCGGAAGGTGGGGCTGGGTATTCCTTTTTTGATTCAGACTGCGGAGCAAAGCGGAGGCGGCTGGGAGATTCAAAGTCAAAAAGGACAGGGGACGATGGTAAGCGCCTGGTTTGATCCCGGCAATGTGGATACGCCTCCCCTGGGGGATATTCCCGGCATGTTCAGAACCGTTCTGCTTTTTTCAGGCCCCGGTGAATTTATTATCCGGCGGCAAAGACGGGGCGTGGAAGGAGAGGAACTGGGATACGAAGTTAAAAAATCTGAATTAGCGGCAGCTCTGGGGGATCTTGAGGATACTCAATCCCTCATACTGCTGAATCAGTATCTGAGATCGCTGGAAGAAGATGAATAGGAGTTGAAAAAATGGGTATGACACTAGAGGAGCTGAGGAAGCTTCGGGAATCAAAAAAAACGGATCTCCAGAGACGGGATGCCGAAGGAAAGGAAATCCAGGTAATTGTCGGCATGGGAACCTGCGGGATCGCTGCCGGCGCCAAGGTAACCCTGGATGCCTTTATCAATGCTCTGGATGAAAAGAAGCTGGTGGATAGCGTGCTGGTTCGTCAAACCGGCTGCATGGGGCTCTGTCATTCCGAACCCACAGTCGAGGTCATTTCTCCCGGAATGCCCAGTGTGATCTACGGTAATGTAAATGCTGAAGTAGCCAAGGAGATTGTACAGAAGCATATTTTGGGCCATGAACTACTGGATAATCATATCCTTAACAGGCCTGCCGCCGACATCATGAAATAGGAGAAGATCATGGCCTTTAACCACTTTATCCTCTGTTGCGGAGGAACTGCCTGCGAATCCAACAAGGGAGACGAAATCTACAACTGTCTTCTTGAGGAAGCGGAGAAGCAGAATGTCAAGCAGGAGGTTCAGATCGTCAAGACCGGCTGTTTCGGTTTTTGCGAGCAGGGCCCCATCGTCAAGGTACTTCCGGAAGAATCCTTCTATGTAGGAGTAAAACCCGAAGACGCCTGCGAGATCATCGCCGAACAGATCATCAAAGGCCGGGAAGTCCCCCGGCTCCTCTACAGAGAAGAAGATGTAAAAAACAGGGGAACCGCCATCGAAGACATCCGGTTCTATCAAAAGCAGTTCCGGGTCGTGCTCCGCAACTGCGGCGTGATCGATCCTGAAAATATTGATGAATATATCGCCCGGGAAGGTTATTCGGGCCTTGAAAAAGTCCTTTTTACCTGGACTTCTGAACAGATCGTCGAAGAGGTAAAGATCTCCGGGCTCCGGGGCCGCGGAGGAGCCGGTTTCCCCACATGGCTCAAGTGGGATCTGGCCCGCAAGGCCCAGGGAGACATCAAATATGTCATCTGTAACGCCGACGAGGGAGACCCCGGCGCCTATATGGATCGTTCCACCATTGAAGGCGATCCCCATTCAGTCATCGAGGGAATGATCACCGCAGGCAAGGCAATCGGAGCCAACCAGGGTTTTGTCTACATCCGTGCCGAGTATCCTCTGGCGATTGATAGACTCAAGATTGCGCTGGAGCAGGCCAAACAGTACGGTCTTGTAGGCAAGAATATTCTGGGTTCCGGTTTTGATTTTGATATAGAGATACGCCTGGGAGCCGGGGCCTTTGTCTGCGGCGAAGAGACGGCTCTTATCAAGTCTGTTGAAGGGAACCGCGGTATGCCTGTTCCCAAGCCTCCATTCCCTGCCAACAAGGGACTGTGGCAGCGGCCCACGATCATCAACAACGTGGAAACCCTGGCCAATATTCCCGTGATCACCTCCAAAGGCGGCGCGTGGCTTGCCAAAATAGGAACTGAAAAATCCAAGGGAACGAAGGTCTTTGCCCTTACCGGCAAGATAAAGAATTCGGGTCTTGTGGAAGTTCCCATGGGAACCACCCTCCGGGAGATCGTTTTCGAGATCGGCGGCGGCATCAAGAACGGCAAGCAGTTCAAGGGTGTGCAGACCGGCGGCCCTTCGGGCGGCATTCTCACCGAAAAGGTGCTGGATACACCCATCGACTACGAAAGTCTTACCGCCAACGGATCCATGATGGGTTCAGGCGGTATGATCGTCATGGACGAAGACGACTGTGTGGTGGATGTGGCCCGTTTCTACATGGAGTTCTGCGTGGACGAGAGTTGCGGTAAGTGTTCTCCCTGCCGTATCGGTACTACCCAGCTCCTCAATCTGCTGGAAAAAATTGCCAACGGCAACGGAGAAGAAAGCGACCTGGAAAAACTTGACACCATCGGCAAGGCCATGTCCAAGGCTTCTCTCTGCGCCCTGGGGCAGACCGCTCCCAATCCTGTCCTGTCTACCATCAAGAATTTCCGGGAAGAATACCTGGAACACATCAATGACAAAAGCTGCCGTTCGGGCAAGTGTAAGAAGCTTGTACGCTTCACGATTGATTCCGTCAAGTGTATCGGTTGCGGTGCGTGTTCCAAAAAATGCCCGGCAAATTGTATCACCGTGGAAGACGCTTCCAAGTATCCGGACAAGAAGCGGCCGCCTTATCGTATCGATCAGGCTGCCTGTCTCAAGTGCGGTGAATGCTTCAAGACCTGTAAATTCGGCGCAATTTCCAAGAAATAAGCGGAGGAGTGAAAAACCATGGTTAACATAAAGATAAACGGCAAGCCTCTTCAGGTTGAAGATGATATGACGATCCTGGAAGCGGCAGAATTGGTGAATGTAAAGATTCCCACCCTCTGCTACAATCCGGATCTGCCTCCCTGGGCTTCCTGCGGTATCTGCATTGTGCGTACCGCCGGCCCCGGCTCTCCCCGTATGGCACGGGCCTGTACCACCCAGGTGGCGGAGAACATGGATATCGTCACCCACGATCCGGAGATTATCGCTACCCGGCGCACGGTGCTGGAACTTATTCTTAGTAACCACCCGGCCGACTGTCTCCAGTGTCCCCGGAACGGGAATTGCGAGTTGCAGAGTCTGGCTGCCGAATTCGGCATCCGGGAACTGCCTTTCAGACACATTGCCAACGGGCTTCCCATCGACGATAGTAACCCTGCCATCGTGCTCAATCCGGAAAAGTGCATCCGCTGCGGTCGTTGCGTAAAGGTCTGTCAGGAGATGCAGAATGTCTGGGCTCTTGAATTCCTGGGCCGCGGCATCAAAGGCCGCATTGCCAGCGCCGCGGATACTCCCCTGGGGGAAAGCCCCTGTATCAAGTGCGGTCAGTGCGCGGCTCACTGCCCGGTCGGGGCCATCTACGAACGGGATGACACTCCCGGGGTGTGGAAGGCCCTGCTGGATCCCGAAACCCACGCTGTGGTGCAGATCGCTCCGGCAGTCCGGGTTGCTCTCGCGGAAGAATTCGGCCTGCCTCCCGGAACGGTCTTTACCAAAAAGATCTACGCCGCCCTGCGGCGTCTGGGATTCAAGACGGTCTTTGATACCAACTTCTCCGCGGATCTCACCATCATGGAAGAGGGTTCGGAGTTGGTGAAACGGCTCACCCAGGGCGGTGAGATTCCCCTTATCACAAGCTGTTGTCCTGCCTGGGTAGACTATATGGAGAAGTATTACAGCGACATGATTCCCAACTTCTCGACGGCAAAGAGTCCCCAGCAAATGATGGGCGCCATGATCAAGACTTACTGGGCGGGAAAGGCCAATGTCAATCCGGACAAGATCTATTCTGTTTCCGTAATGCCCTGTACCGCCAAGAAATGGGAAACGCACCGGAATGACGACATGAAGAGCGCCGGTCACGGTTACGATGTGGATATCTCCATTACCACCAGGGAACTTGCCAGGATGATCAAGCAGGCCGGCATCGAGATTCTCAAACTTGAGGATGAGGAAGCCGACAATCCCCTGGGTCCCTACACCGGCGCGGGTACAATCTTCGGCGTTACCGGGGGCGTCATGGAAGCCGCTGTCCGTTCCGCATTCTTCCTTGTTACCAAGAGGGATCTGGGAGACGTAAACTTTAAACCTGTCCGGGGCCTTGAGGGTGTCAAGGAAGCGGAAGTTGACTTCCGGAACGGTACAAAGATCCGCATCGCGGTGGCCCATCAGATGGGGAATATCGCCGCAGTCCTGGACAAGATACGGGCAGCCAAAGCCGCCGGTGAGGAAACCCCCTACCACTTTGTGGAGGTCATGGCCTGCCGGGGCGGCTGTATCGGCGGCGGCGGGCAACCCTACGGTTGTACCGATGAGATTCGCAAACAGCGTACTGCCGGTATCTATACGGACGATGAGAAGAGCCGGCTCCGCTGTTCCCATCAGAATCCCTTTATCCAGCAGGTGTACAGGGAATTTCTGGGAGAACCCAACGGGCATAAGGCTCACGAACTCCTTCACACTAAATATGAGGCTTTAGCCCTCTATTCGAAATAATATCGGAGGTTAAAATGGAAAAATTGTTCAAACTCACGGAACACGGCACGACGGTGCAACGGGAGCTTGTCGCGGGGCTCACCACCTTCCTCACTATGGCATACATCTTGATTGTCAATCCCAACATGCTGGGGAGTATCGGGGACGGCATGACGCCGGGAGCGGTCTTTACCGCAACGGCCATTGCCAGCGCCATCGCCACTTTGGTCATGGCGTTTGCAGCTAATCTGCCCATAGCTCTGGCGCCGGGCATGGGGCTCAACGCCTTCTTTACCTTTACCGTCGTTTTCGGCATGGGGTATTCCTGGCAGATTGCCTTGACGGCAGTCTTCCTGGAAGGCATTCTCTTCGTCATTCTTTCCCTCTTTAATGTCCGGGAAGCGATTATTAAGGCAATTCCGGCAAATCTTAAAAAGGCCGTAGCGGTTGGTATCGGCCTCTTTATTGCCTTGATTGGTTTTGCCAATGCGGGCATCGTGGTAGGCGACAGCGGTACCATCGTGGGTCTGGGGAACCTTGGTTCCGGCGCGCCGCTTCTGGCGCTTTTGGGGCTTATCATTATCATCGTGTTCTATACGCTGAAGGTACCGGGCGCAATTCTGATCGGAATACTTTTGACCACCATCATCGGTATTCCCCTGGGAGTTACCGCTGTTCCCGAAGGCTGGTCCCCCATCGGTCATCCTGCTCCTCCTCTTCTCTTCCAGTTTGATTTTTCTTCGATTGCAAGCTTTCAGTTTTTTACCGTTTTCTTTACCTTCCTCTTTGTGGATATCTTTGACACTGTTGGTACTCTGGTCGGAGTTTCCACCCAGGCAGGGTTGATCAACAAAGACGGTGAGATTCCCCGGGTCAAACAGGCTCTTCTTGCCGATGCGATAGGAACAGTGGCGGGCGCCGCCCTGGGTACCTCTACGGTTACCAGTTATGTAGAATCCACTGCAGGCGTTGCCGCAGGCGGACGCACGGGCCTTACTGCTCTGTCAACAGGTGTTCTGTTCCTGCTGGCTCTGCTGTTTTCGCCCCTCTTCCTTCTTATTCCCGGTGCGGCTACCGCTCCCGCCCTGATCTTTGTCGGCTTCCTCATGATGCGGCCGGTGGTGGATATTGATTTCTCTGATCCCACGGAAGGCATACCCGCATTCCTTGCCATCGTCATGATGCCATTCGCCTACAGCATTGCGGAAGGTATTGTGTATGGAGTTATCTCCTATGTAGTCCTCAAGATCGTTACCGGCAAGCTCAAGGATATTACCATAGTGGCCTGGGTACTGTTTGTGATATTCGTTCTGCGTTTCTTCATCAAATAGAGGGACTAATCGTGAAAGAGATTTTTGTCAATTTTGCAAAATATAACCAGGAGGCGGATGGGAAGATCATCTCCATTTTGGGCAAGATGGAACATGCCGAAAGGGTAAAAAACCGCAAGAGTTATTACAAGAGCCTTGCGGGCCTTGTTTCTCACATCGCCGGCGGGACTTCTTACTTCCTCGGCCTTTTTGCTCAGGCAGTAAGCGGCAATGCGGAAGCACAGAAAGCCCTTGCGCCTCTGAAAAAAATCGAAATCCCCCAGGGCAAGATTGATGAGGAGGGCTGGAAGAAAATCGTTGCCGCCATGAAGACTACGGACAAAGCCTATGTAGGTTTTACCGAAGCCCTCATAGACAAGGATTTTTCCTCTCCGGTCAAGCTTGACTGGTACGGCGGCAAACCTGCCGCAGTACCTCTCTATTTTATGCTGCAGTCACTTGAGACCCACAACACCCATCACCGGGGACAGATTTCGCAGATTCTCGATTCCCTCAAGATCGATAACGATTATTCAGGGATCAATGTAAAATTTTTGAAATAACGAAGCGGGAAATTTTAAGATAAGAGCTTGTTCCGAAGCCGCCGGGTTTCGGAACAAGCTCATGAGACCATACGCATTTTGAAGCGGCGGCCTCATGGCGCGTGCTGCGCCGCGTTAAATTCTAACCATGACTCCCTGTTCCGCAACACGGATACCGCCGGAAACGGTGACTGTAAGATTTATAGTGCATAGAGAACGCGCGGGGGCTGATCGCCGTGAACCCCAACCGGTTGTTCATGTACCGGATCGACCATCAAGTCCATCGCCTCAAGGGGTAACGCGCCGAGGAGTATATCTTTTGCGCCGGGAACCACTACTACGGGGAGTATGACTCTTCGTTTTTTCCACTGAATTCTTACCCCCTCCGTTACATCATAGGTATCTGTCTTGCCGTCAGCCGGGGTAGATTGCGATGCTTCCTCAATGGCAAGCCCCAACTTTTGCCGGGTTTCCTCGTTGATAACCAGGGTCCATGTCCCGGTATCTGGCATTGCTTCTACGGTTATCTGCCGGATTTCTTTGAGGAGGCCGCATTCAAGCCTCACTTTAATGTAACCAGTGCGGCTATTGAGGTATCTTCCTCAATTCGTACCCGCTATCTCAATGATGTCTGGACACTAGCGGCGGGTTTACCGGATACTATACCGAATCGCTTGTTTCAGATATACTGGTATACTGGATTTGTTCAACAACCCGGTCGGTTGTCTCGCAAGTCTTGCAGTTTTACAAGCTTGTAAAACTGCGTTTTTTTAGAGGAAGTTGTTCAGAAACTGTTTCTGAACAACTCTACTATAATAATTTCATTCAGGGGGGTATGTATAATGAGTCGAAAGGTGTTGATTCTCTGCGGCGGCTGGGACGGGCATGAACCTAAACTGGTGACCGCACGGTTTAAGAAGTTCCTCGAATCGGAGGACTTTGAGGTTGCCGTTGAAGAGAAGCTGGATGTTTTTAAGGACAAAGACCGGCTTAATGAACTGGATCTGTTTGTTCCGGTTTGGACCATGTGCAATGATGAGCTGGGGTATGGTTTCTTTGAACCCTTCCTCGAGGCGGTCGGCGGGGGTCTCGGTGTTGCGGGAAATCACGGCGGCATGTGCGATGCCTTCAGGAAGAGTGTCGAATACCAGTGTCTTACCGGGGCCAACTGGGTCTCCCATCCCGGGGGCGACGGTACCAGGTACAAGGTTAACATCATAAGCAAGTCCAACCCCATTACCGAGGGTATCAACGACTTCGAGCTCGCTTCGGAACAGTACTACCTCCACGTAGACCCGGCGAACGAGGTGCTCGCCACTACTCGGTTCCCGACCACCAGGTGGTACCATTCGGCCAACGGCGAAGTGGATGTCCCCCAGGTTTGGTGCCGGAAATGGGGGTACGGCCGGGTATTCTACAACGCCCTGGGCCATCACGATGATGTCTTCAATATTCCTGAAGCCTGGGAGTTGATGAAGCGGGGACTCCTCTGGGCCGCTGACAGCAAACGTATCGCCAGGGAAAAGGGGCTTTCCGCGGAGGACTGGAAAACCCCAAAACCCATGTATTAATTAGTGTCTGTCCATAATGTAGACATATTATGGACAGACTTCCTTAAAATGGCCTGTCCGCAATGCAACCGACTTTGCGGGCAGACACTAATTAACATAAGGAGTGAATATGAGCGTACAACGTATTGGTATCGTGGGATGCGGGAACATCAGCGGGATTTATCTGACCAATCTGACCGGTATGTTCGGTAAGCGGGTAAAGGTAACTGCAGTGACGGATCTGATTGAAGAGAAGGCAGTTAAGGCCAGTGAGCAGTACAAAATTCCCTACATTAAAAAGACGGAGGATCTGATTTCCGGTTCTGAAACGGACATTATTCTCAATATCACGGAGCCGTATAATCACTATGCGGTTGCCCTGGCGGCAGTAAAGGCAGGTAAGCATGTCTATTCGGAAAAGCCTCTCTGCGTCAAACGGGAAGAAGCCAAAGAAGTGTTGACGCTTGCCGCAGAAAAGAACCTGCGGGTAGGAAATTCCCCCGACACCTTTCTGGGAGCGGGAATCCAGACCTGCCGCAAGCTCATTGACGACGGCTGGATCGGGAAACCGGTAGCCGCCACCGCATGTATGGCCAACCACGGACACGAACACTGGCATCCGGGGCCTGCTTTCTACTACAAGGCAGGCGGCGGCCCCATGTTTGATATGGGCCCCTACTATCTTACATGTCTGGTGAATCTGCTGGGGCCTGTCGTGCGGGTGTCGGGTTCTGCCAAAAAGACCTTTGACACCAGGACTATTACCAGCGAACCGTTGAACGGAACGGTGATCGATGTGGAGGTACCCACGCATATTGCCGGGGTGATGGACTTTGCCAGCGGTGTAGTGGGAACGATCATCACGAGTTTTGACGTATACTCCCATACGCTGCCCTGGGTGGAGATCTACGGCAGCGAGGGAACGCTGCGAGTGCCTGATCCGAACACCTTCGGCGGCCCGGTATATGTGAAACGTTACCGTGAGGAGGAGTGGTCGGAAATACCGCTGCTGGGCGAGTACGCTGAAAATTCCAGGGGGCTGGGGATAACGGACATGGCTGAAGCGATAGGGGAAGGGCGGCCTCACCGTGCGAACGGGGAGATGGCCTACCATGTGCTGGATGTGATGCACGGCTTCCATGACGCATCGGCATCGGGGAAATACTACGAGCCTGAGAGCAGTTGTTCACGGCCTGAACCCTTGTGAGGATTAATCAGTTGACGGGAGGTGTACCGCTTTCTGTGCCCGCTTTACACCTATTGGATGCCCTCCTTCCGCCTTGTTGCCAAAGAAAAACAGGCGGATGGGCGCTGCCGGAAGGTCTACGAAAAGGAATCCCGGTCACCGTATGAACGGCTGACGGAATCGCCTGATGTTTCTCCTGAGTGCAAAGCCGAACTACGGTGCAGGAAAGCCGGGCAAAACCCTGTCGAATTGAACTGCCGTTTGAACAAGGCAGTTGCACGGCTCCCGGAAACAAACCGGGAAAAGGTCAAAGTGAAACAGCCTTCCTTTAAGGAAGATGGTCGGGCCGGAACGGCCTGGTTTCGGCTAGGTTTTTGTTTCTGGGCAACCGCCCCTTTTCGACCGGATTAATTAGTGTAGCCGGTTACTTTATGGACAGACCTTGCATTTTGCGCATCTTTTTGTACCAAAACGGTGCGTAAAATGCCTGTTTTAAGGTAGTCTGTCTATAATGTGTCTGCATTATAGACAAATTCTAATTATGAGGCAATGCGATCCCTCTTGAGAGGGTAAAACGGGCTCCAGGGTAAGATTTTTACCTTGAGGAATTCGTTTCCTTCGGTAAGGTTTTTACATGAGGAATCGTGTGCGGCCTCTTGACAGAAGCTAGGAATACCGGGTATTGTATCTTCCGGGCAAGAATAGTTTTGGGTGTGAATTCCCGAAATAAGGGACGTAAGGCTTAAAAAAGCATGTTAACTTCTTATAATACAACATGTTTGGGGGGGGGGGGGGGGGGGGCGGGCGGGCGCGGGGAGGGTGTAGTGTTAG
>JAITLC010000100.1 GCA_031278095.1 Treponema sp. | reverse complement strand
GCCGCCGATCTGAAATGGAAATTCGCGGCCTACAAAAAAACCGGCAAAGAGCCGTCCCCCGCCTCAAAAGGCGTTCCCTTTACCGCTCCCCGCCTCATGTTTGAAGCTCCCTATTCGGGAGCCGCCCAGGGCGAATTGTTGTTTGCCGCCCCTGAAATCATTTTTGAAAATTTTGACTGGAACATCATCGACTACGCCGCGTCCCGGCTTGAGAAGGACGAATTCAACATTGAAGAAACCGGAAAGGGCTTTTATATTGACATAGACGGAAACCGCCTCACGTACCGCTATGCGGGGAACGATCCCTTTCTGCCCCGTCTTGCCGATACAGACGTATGGACGCCCTCCAATCTTGTTTACTGGCTTGACCGCAAATTACAGCAGCCCGATATATCGCAGCCGCAAATGCTGGAATGGCTGCGCCGGAATATTGAATACCTTACGGAGACGCGCAAAATCACCCTTGCCAGTTTGATGATCGCCAAATACGCCCTGATGAATAAACTTCTGGCAAAAATAACCGCAGCCCGGCAGAATGTGAAAACCAAAGCATTTGAGTTTTTTCAGAATGAAACCCGCAAAACCCTGGACTTCAAAACGCCGTTTACGTTTTCGGAAAATATGTATGAAGGCCAATTATACTACCAGGGCAGTTACCGGTTTACCAAACACTATTTAGGCAATAACAAAATCCCCCTCATAGACGGCGGCGAGGGCGGGGAAGAGTTTCAATGCGCCAGGGCCATAGACTCAGAACCGGCGGTGCGGTTTTGGCTTCGCAATGTATCACGGCATTCCGCCTCGCTCAGGCTTCCCACATCCACGGATTTTTTCTATCCCGATTTTATCGCGCAGCTTACCGATGGACGCCTGCTGGTAGTAGAGTACAAGGGCGCCCATCTTGCCGAAACCCCGGACACCAAAGAAAAAGCAAACATCGGCGAGATATGGGCCAGGCTGTCAAAGGGCAAAGCCCTGTTCTTGCTCGCCACGATTAAGAAAGGTGGCAAGAGCCTTGCGGAACAGATAAGAAATGTAATTGAATAGGAAGTAAATAATGTTTTGGAACTTGCACAGCCCGGACGATTTTTACGGGCCGCAGGGAATAACTGTGTATGCAGACTAAAGTCCGGGTCCGCGCGAAAACTTGACTAAACCGGCAGAAGCGTTCCAAAATGGCATCGAAGGAGCATAAAACATGAAAGGAACTGTATTGCAGAATTTGCCTGATCTTTTCCTTATGGAAAGCGGTAAAAAAGTTGCGTCCCATGAAGACTGGAAGGCGCGGCGGGAAGAGCTTGAAAGACTCGCCATCGGTACGGGTTACGGCGGCATGCCGCCCAAGCCTGATTCGACCGAAGGGGAACTTCTCTCAGCCGGTCCGGGCCTGCATGTCTACCGGGTAATTGCCCGCTCCGGCGGCAGGGACCTCAGCTTTGAACTGAAGCTTTTTATTCCTTTAAAGTTTCACGGAAACGAAGGAAAACAATTCCCTGTCATCCTTGAAGGCGACGGCTGCTGGCGCTGTCTTACAGAGCAGGTGATCGAAAACCTTAACCGCCGGGATATTATCGCCGCCCAGTTCAACAGGACCGCTATTGTGAAGGATGTTGATGATACCAGCGAGGTGCTAAAATCGCCGTTGTACCGTCTCTTCCCGGGTATTGAAGCGGGAAGCCTTGCCGGCTGGGCCTGGGGCTTCAGCCGTTCCATTGATGTTCTTGAAACCCTACCCTTTGTGGATCCGCGCTGCATTGCCATTACCGGGCATTCACGGGGAGGGAAGGCCGTGCTTGTGGCTGGCGCTGTTGACGAACGGCCTTTGATCGTGAATCCCAACTGCAGCGGAGCAGGAGGCGCCGGCTGCTGGCGCTATCATCTTGGGGATGAGTCAAACCGGAACAGCAGGAGCGAATTCCTTTCGGACCTTCTCGCCAATTTCCCCAACTGGATGGGAAAAGGTATGATGGAATTTCGGGATCATGAGGGGCGTATACCTTTTGATCAGCATTACCTGAAAGCCCTTGTTGCCCCCAGGTATTTTCTTCAGACTGACGGCCTCCTCGACTTCTGGGCCAATCCGCCGGGAAGCCACGCTACCCTTATGGCAGCCAGGGAGGTCTACCGTTTCCTCGGCGCCGCTGACCGCATCCTTGCCAACTACCGGAACGGCGGCCACGAGCATTCCGCTAGTGATTTCGGCGTTCTTGCAGATCTCATCGGCTGGATCATGAGCGGGATTACACCGGACAAAAGGCTTCAGGAAGATCCCTTCCCGAACCTTGACGGTCTTTTTGTGAACAGGGCATACAACGTTTGTTGATCGCCGTTTTTCTGTAAAAAACGCCAGTGGTTTACAAATCTACCTTATCATGCAACGATGTATCATGGAATTTCTCAGCCCCCAAACTATCGCCCTTCTCTGTGTGGTACTGGCGTTTTGCTTTCTCTTTCTTCTGGTAGGACGGAAAATCGGGCTTTCCCAGGGGCGGAAGCAGGAACGGGCCGAATGGGAAAGCGGTCGCCTTGAGGAAATTGTCAAAACCCGGCTCAGGCAGTCCCGGGCGGTTCTGGGAGGCCTGGTTTCGGAACAAATGGCACCTCTGCTGCCGGGCTTCCCCTTTGACCCCGGGGACTGCCGCTTTATCGGGAAGCCTGTAGACTTCATTGTTTTTAAAGGAATGAACGAAAAAGAAATTGAGGAAGTTATTTTCCTGGAAGTAAAAAGCGGCGCTTCCCGTTCCTTAAACGATCAGGAAAAAAGGCTTCGGGATGCTGTCAGAGCCGGGCGGGTCCGCTGGGCGGAATTCGGCGTAGACTACAGCTAAAACGAGAATAGAGAAAAAATCTCTTTTATGGTAGTATTCAGTATGAACGAAGCCATGAACAACCCGGACGGCGGCATCAGGTGCCCCTTCTGCGGCAAGGAATTCCCCCTTACCAAGGTAATCGCAGGACAGATAGGCGCCCAACTCCAGGAGCAGTACGACAGGCAGATCGAAACTCTGAAAAAATCCCAGGAGGACGAACTGGTCCTGGTACGGAAAGAGGCGGAAAAGAAAACCGCCGAGCGGTTGGAAAAGGAGCGGGACGAAGAATACCAGCGCATACGCACGGAAGCCCAGGAAAAGGCCCGCAGGCAGATGAACGAGGAACTGGCGGTAAAAAACGAGGAAATCGAAGAAGCCAACAAGCGCCTTTCCGGTTACCGTAAAAAGGAAGCGGATCTCCTCAAGCGGGAACGGGATCTGGAAGAGTCCCGCCATTCCCTGGAAATGGAATACCAGGAAAAACTCACAGCGGAAATCAAAAACAGCTTTTCCCGGGCCCAGGCCCAGGTAGAAGAAGAATACCGCCTAAAGCTCAGGGAAAAGGAAAAGATCATCGCGGACCTGAATGACAAGATGAAAGAAGGCCAGAAAAAGGCCGAACAGGGCTCCATGCAGCTTCAGGGTGAGGTGCTGGAACTGGAAATGGAACAGATCCTGGGCGAATATTTCCCCGACGATGCCGTTGCGCCCGTAGAAACCGGGAAGAAAGGCGGGGATATCATCCAGACTGTAAAGCTTTCTTCCGGCAGGGAAGCGGGCAGGATTGTCTGGGAACTCAAACGAACCAAAAACTGGTCTTCCTCGTGGATACCCAAATTAAAAGAAGACATGCGGAACATCCGGGCGGAAATCGCGGTGATTGCCTCGGAAGCCCTGCCGTCCGAAGTTTCCGGCTTTGCCTTTATTGACGGGGTCTGGGTAACCGATGTCAGGTACGCCCCGGCTCTGGCGGTGGTGTTGAGGGAAAACCTCAAGGCAGTGGCGCAGGTTAAAATAGCCGGCGAAGGCAAGGCGGGAAAGGCCGAGCTTGTTTTCGATTACCTTACAGGAACCCAGTTTAAGCAGCGGGTCGAATCCATGTTAGAGGCTTATATAGAAATGCATGGCGATCTTGAAGCGGAGCGGAGGATCCAGGAGCGGTCCTGGGCCAAGCGGGAAAAACAGATAGAACGGTTCATGAAAAACATATCAGGCATGTACGGAGACCTCCAGGGTCTGGGAGCCGCCCTGCCGGCAGTCAAACACCTGGAAATAGGCGATGAATAAGCTGTTTTGCCATCACGCCGGACAGCGCCGGATGGAGGCGCCTGTCAATGAACATTATCCATTGAAAAAAATCTCCATCTAAGGGCATAGTAAGGTTATGCAATGCGCCATTCCGGCACTTATTTTTTTCCTCCTCGTCTCTGTCCCGGGCTTTTCCCAGACCGGTGCGGCCCGGCCTGACGCCCTGCAGAACTACCACACCGGCAGGGACCTTGAATCCCGGAACCGCGTTCAGGAAGCGGAAGGCTACTACGATGAAGCGGTACGGATCTGTACTGATGAAATCTCAGGGAACACCGCTACCAGGGAAACGTACACGGTCCTCACATGGGCGCTCCAGCGGCAGCGCAAATATGCCGATGTAATCACCTGGGGGGAGCGGGGCCTTCGTCTTTTTGCCGATGAATTCCGCATCGTTGAAACCATGGGGGAAGCGTACTTCTACCTGGATGATTACGCCAGTTCCATCAGGTACATGCAGCGCTATGTCAACGCCATGCC
>JAITLC010000026.1 GCA_031278095.1 Treponema sp. | reverse complement strand
CGGCGGCCTGGCCTATGGAATCGAATTCGATTTTGACGGGATTGAGCCAGGCGTTCTGATGCCAAAACGGGAGGGAACATCCGGGGCCGCCGGAACCCGAACCGGAAGCATCCGGAATTTCCGCGAGGGGAACAAAAAAAAGAGGGCCCAGAAATTCGATCCCGGCCCCCAATTCCTTCTTCAGATGATCCTCAAAACCGGGAACCGGCTGATACACCCTGGCCGGAACCCGCCGCTGAGACCGAAGGCCGAAGTTCCCCTCCGGGAGAGGACCAGCAGTTTGTTGCGCTTCGTGCATAACCCCCCAAAAACCTGCAAGTGCAGCAGGCTCCTAAGCCTCATACCAGCGCGGAACCCGGGGAGACTCCGGCTTCGGACCGCCAGGAAAGATAATCCACATAACGCTGAAACGAACGGCCTTTCGGAGATTCAAGAATGGCAAAGCCGATTTCACAGGAATATCCTGAGGTACGAAACCATTTGGATTCTGCCAGAAGCTCAAAATCGCCGATATTGGAGGCGGCTTCGGGCATGATTTCAATTTTATACCTGGTATTGGGTTTGATCCCCTCATACATCGTGGATTCCACACAGCACCCGGTGATACTGAGATCTTTCAACAGTGTCTCACCCCCGGAGATTCCCTCGATTCGGGCGCGGGCAAGAGTACGGTATCGCAAATTTTTTCTATTTTCACCCATCTATATACATTTTGACCAATAGACCTCTTTTCGTCAACAGGCTATAATAAGCCTAACTTTTTATGAAACAGGGAGAGTCCATGTCAGTAAAGCACAGTCCCGGTGAAAGAATCACCGAATTATGCAATACCTATTCGGTTACCCGTGAAACCCTGGCCGAAAGAAGCGGCCTGCCGGTGGAACTGATCCGTCAGATTGAAGAGGAGGGGCTTATCCCCGATCTTGCCCCTCTGGTAAAGATTTCAAGGGCTCTGGGAGTACGGCTTGGAACCCTCCTGGACGACCACGAGGAACTGGGGCCGGTCATCACCAGGGCCGGAACAGCGGGAGACGCGGCCAGATTTATTACGGGGATTCCCAACGGGGAAGCGGGGAAGGCCGGCCATCAGGGGCTGACCTTTAAGGCCCTGGCCGCCGACAAAAACGGCCGCCACATGGAGCCCTTTATTGTCGAGATTGAAGCTCACGCGGAACAGGCAAAATCAACCCATGAGGGAGAGGAATTCATCCATGTGCTTTCCGGGAACCTCGCCCTGGAATACGGGGCCATGTCCGATGTGCTCCATGAGGGTGATTCGGTTTATTACGATTCCATCGTGCCCCACCGGGTTTTTTCTTCCGATGGCAGGCCGGTGCGGATTCTGGCGGTTATTTACACGCCCGCGTGATTGGAACAAGCTCAAGGAATAGAAAATTATGGACTACATAGAAAAGACTCTGAGCCAGGTGCTGAGGGAGACGGCGCAAAAACAGCCGGAACATGATTTTATCGTTTACGCGGACAGGGATCTCTGTTTTACCTACGCGGAATTTGACAGACGGGTGGACGAGCTGGCAAGGGGCCTCCTCGCCCTGGGGCTCAAGAAAGGCGACCATGTGGGCTGCTGGGCCACCAATGTGCCGGACTGGAACACCCTGCTCTTTGCCTGCGCCAGGGCGGGCATGATCTTCGTTACCGTCAACACGGGCTACAAGAGCCACGAGCTTGAGTACCTCATGAAGCAGTCGGATCTTGCCTGTCTTTGCATCATCGACGGCTGGCGCGATTCGGACTATGTGTCCATGGTGTATGAACTGGCGCCGGAACTCAAGACCTCGCCCAGGGGCCTTTTAAATTGCAAGAAATTCCCCTTCATCAAAAGCGTTATCTACGTGGGCCAGCAGAAGCACCGGGGCATGTACTCTTTTAATGAAGTCCTCCTCCTGGGGCAGCACACAGACGGCGCGGAACTCGCGGCAATAGAGGCCGCCCTGGACCGCAACGACGTGGTGAACATGCAGTACACCTCCGGTACCACGGGCTTCCCCAAGGGCGTCATGCTCACCCACCGGAACATACTCAACAACGGCCTGGGCATAGGCGATAACATGCGGTTCACCGAAAAGGACATCGTCTGCCTCCCGGTGCCCCTCTTTCACTGCTTCGGCCTTGTGCTGGGGATGATGGCCATACTCACCCACGGTTCCACCGCCGCCATGCTTGAGTGGTTCGATCCCCTCCTGGTGCTGGCGACCATCCAGAAGGCGAAATGTACGGCGGTCTACGGCGTTCCTACCATGTTCATCGCCGAGCTTAACCACCCCATGTTCAAGATGTTCGATCTTTCCAGCCTCCGCACCGGCATCATGGCCGGTTCGCCCTGCCCAATCGAAGCCATGCGCCAGGTCATCGATCTTATGCACATGAAGGAAGTTACCATCTGCTACGGGCTCACCGAGTCTTCGCCGGTGATGACCCAGACCCGCTACGACGACAGCCTGGAGGCCAAAGTCGAAACCGTTGGCCGGGAACTGCCGGGCGTGGAAGTTACCATCCGGGACCCCGAGACCGGCGAAGAATGCCCCGGCGGCGTTCACGGCGAATTCTGCTGCCGGGGCTACAACACCATGAAGGGCTACTACAAAATGCCCGAAGAAACCGCCAAGTGCATCGACGAAAAGGGCTGGCTCCATTCGGGGGATCTCGGGGTAAAGGATCAGAACGGCTACTTCCACGTTACCGGCCGTATCAAGGACATGATCATCCGGGGAGGAGAAAACGTCTATCCCAAAGAAATCGAAGACTTCCTCTACACCATGCCCGGTATCAAAGACGTGCAGGTTGTGGGCATAGCCAGCAAAAAATACGGCGAAGAAGTGGGCGCCTTTGTCATACTCCACAAAGACGCAGCCATAACCGAAGAAGACATCAGGGACTTCTGCCGGGGCAAGATCAGCCGCTTCAAGATCCCCAAGTACGTGTTCTTCGTGGACAGCTTCCCCCTTACTTCCTCAGGCAAGATACAGAAATTCATTCTCCGCGAGATGGGAGCCAAAAAGGTAGAGGAATTGGGGATAGGGAGCTAGCAGCCTGTTGCACTTGTGGATTTTTGCGCTTTTTTTGCTAGTGCCGTATAATGGAAATGGAGTGGAGGCTTTTTATGACGGAAATGACGGCTGAACAGGCGGCTGAATGGGGCAAAAGCCTTGATTTTCCCGCGGTTTGGGCGGCTTTAATGGAAACCCGGACTCGAATTGATACACTGGGTGAAAAAGTTGACAAAACAACTGAAAATGTCAACAAGATGGCGGAAAAGGTTGACCGGGTAGCCTCTAATGTCGGCGGACTCAACCAGTCTATGGGGGAACTAGTCGAAACACTTTTTGCCTCTCATCTTGGTGAGAAGTTTGACGCATACCATTATAACCTCAAACGGACGTTTGGACGTGTCCCCATATATGACGATACGAACCGGCAGCGCGGGGAGATAGATATTCTGCTTTCCGATACGACCGTATGTATGGTGACGGAAGTCAAACGGTGGCTGGATAATACGGAAAAAGTGGACGAGCATATAAAACGGATGCAGTTAACCCGTAAATACCCGCCGGCGGAAAGCAAAGGGAAAAAATTATTCGGGGCAATAGCGGTGGCGGTGGTAAATCCTGAGGTACGGGAATATGCGGAGCAAAACGGTTTTTTTGTTCTTGAATTAACCGGTGAAGATGTCCGTTTGCTTGAGTCGCCAAAAGATTTTAAACCAAAAGAGTGGTAAACTAGCAGCCTGTTGCGTAGGGAGTTGATGCGCCGGAAAGTACCACGAAATTACCGGCTACCTTCGGGAATCAGGGGCTTCACCGTTTCACCTTCAACAAGTTCGGTATCGATGACGATTCCGGTCTTTCCAGTTAAATATTTTTCATTCCTTATTATTGAGAGTAGGCTTTCAACCGCGGTGGTGGACATCTTCGCCTTGTAAGAGCTGATGGTTGTCAGCCTGAAGGGGATTGAAAAACGGGACTGAATATTGTCAAAGCCCACAAGGGAACAATCTTCCGGAACCCGGATGCCAAATTTACGCAAAGAGGTCCAAGCCTCCCAGGCAAGCATGTCACTGAAAGCGAACAGGGCCGTAAAACGCAGTTTTTCCCCGAGCATATCCTCAATTACGCTGGAACAGTCAATAAGAGACGATTCCCGCACCAGGCGGGAACGGTATTTAACGCCCCGTTCCTTGAGCGCCCGGCGGTAACCGGCCTGGCGCTCCTTGGCGCTGGAGATATACGAAGGACCTGTCAGCATGGCTATATCCCTGTGTCCCTTATCCAGGAGATATTTTGCGGCCTGATACCCTCCAAGTTCATCGTTACAGATCACATAGCTGGCGCCGGGCAGATCAAAATGACGGCCTATCTGCACAAAGGGAATCTGTATATCGAGGAGGTAACGGACATTGGAATCGTTCTGCTGGGAAGGGCAGATGATAATTCCGTCAACGTTTTTGTTAAGCGCCGATTGTATGGCTTCCCGCTCGGTCTTCAGATCTTCGTTGGTATTCATCAGGAAAGAACCGTATCCATCCGCCCTGGCGCGGTTTTCAATTTCCTTCATCATGATACTGAAATGGGGGTTGGATATATCCCCCAGGATAACCGCAATCATATTTGTATGCCCAAGCCGCAGGGAAGCGGCCGCGGCATAAATGCACAGGAAAACTCCCGCTCTCACATGGCTTCTACGCAGATACTGCGAAGTTCTTCCGCGTGGCTGCGCATCTTTTTGAGGGCTTTCA
>JAITLC010000061.1 GCA_031278095.1 Treponema sp. | reverse complement strand
GAAAAAAACATACGCGTTGAAGAAACGCTAAAAGTTTTGGATGCAATGATTCTTTCCGCATCCGGCTGGCGGGGGGTTTTTGCGGCTTCCGGGGATGAGGAAAGCAGGGAGCCTGATGTTTCCGGGCCGCATCTCCTTGTTGCGGCGGCAGCGGCGCGGGTATTTGCGGAATATCTTGAAGAGAGAAATAAAAACGGGAAGGCGCTCATCGTTCTGGGTTTTGATACCCGGCCTACAGGTCCTGCCCTTGCGGAATCCATTCGGAGGAGTCTCGCCTGTGAGCTGTGTTTCCTGGGAGTTTCCGCGGCCCCCGAAATTATGGCCTATACCCGGTTTCTAGCGGAAAAAGAGGGCGAAAGGCCCATCGGATTCATCTACATCTCGGCAAGCCACAACCCCGTGGGGCATAACGGTATCAAATTCGGCTTTGCGGACGGCGGAGTTATTCCGGGAACGGAAAACGCCAAACTTGCAGGCCGGCTTGCCGGAGGGGTTGAGGCTCTGTTTTCCGGAAAAGGGATCCCCCTCAAACCGGAAAACATATTCGCCTCAGGAGAGATGGCGGGAGAAGACTCAGACAGGACAGCGGAAATGAAAACGGAAGCCCTGAAGGCTTATCTGGATTTTACCCGTATTGTAGCCGGGGGAGAGCCTGTCATTGAAGAGTTGAAGGAAGAGATCAAAAAAAGGCCCCTGGGTATTGCCGCCGACTTTAACGGTTCGGCGAGAACCTGTTCCATCGATCGGGATTTTCTTGAACAGTTGGGGATACGCTTCAAGGCCATGAATGATATACCGGGCATCATAGTTCACAAAATAGTGCCCGAGGGGGAATCCCTGGATCCATGCAGGCTTTTTCTGGAAGAGTGCGGCCGCGAAGACCCGGCCTTTGCCCTGGGTTATGTGCCCGATTGTGACGGAGACCGGGGAAACCTGGTGATTCGGGACGGGGAGAAGGCGCGGCCCCTTGAGGCCCAGGAAGTTTTTGCGCTGGCCCTTATTGCGGAACTGGCCCATCTGGTCTATACCGGAGAACTCCGTTACGACAGCAGCGGGAACGCGCTCGACAAGGCGGCGGTGGCGGTAAACGATCCCACTTCACTCAGAATAGATCGGATTGCCAGAGCCTTCGATGTGTCCGTCTTCCGGGCCGAGGTGGGAGAAGCCAATGTAGTAGGACTGGCGCGCCTTCTGCGTACACAGGGTTACAAGGTACGGATACTGGGGGAAGGTTCCAACGGCGGGAATATCACCCACCCGGCCGCGGTACGGGATCCGCTCAACACGATCCTCTCCCTGGTAAAGCTTTTCTCTTTACGGGGGAATGGAAACAAGCAGGGTCTCTTTGAAATCTGGTGCAATCTTTCCGATCAGAGGGAACTCTACCATCACGACTTCAGCCTTGCGGACATTCTCGCCAGCCTTCCCGCCTTTGTCACCACAGCAACGGCGGCTCCGGAAGCCCAACTCCGGGTAAAGACCGCAGATCACGGCGTTTTAAAGGAAAAGTACCAGAAGATATTCCTCCGGGACTGGGAAGCGAAGAAAGATGAATTGAAAGGACGTTACGGCATTGCAAGATGGGAAGCGGCGGCCTATAGTGGTATGGAAGAGAAGAGACGTCTTGCCCGTTTCAGCGAAGCAGGCAGCGGCGGTCTCAAGATCTATTTTTTGAATAGTGATGATTTTCCGGTGGCCTCAATATGGATGCGCGGTTCCGCCACGGAACCGGTATTCAGAGTTATGGCGGATGCGGAAGGCAGTGATCCCCGGATTGAGCGGGAACTCATAGAATGGCAGCGGAGAATGGTAAAAGAAGCGGAAGGAGTATAACATGGGTATCCGGGGTGAAATATTTTCCACAAAAGTCGCATTACCGAAGAGAACCTATTTCTTTAACGTCAAGGAAAACCGGCTGGGGGATCTCTACCTCAACATCGTGGAGAGCAAAAACAAGGAAACCGGGGGCTTTGACCGTCAGTCGGTAATCCTTTTTGCGGAAGATCTCCCCGAATTCCTGCGGGGTTTTGACGAATCCCTCAAGGTTCTGGAAAAAAATGTCCGGGAAAAGAATAAGAATGTAATCGTAAAAAAAAGCCGGCCGGAGCGCCCGTCTGAAGCCTCCGGCGAGAAAAAGCCGCTCCATAGGCCGCGGGTGGTTAGAAGAGCAAAAAAAGACTGATTTATTCTCGATCTGAATCAACAACCTCGCCCTAAAGGGACGAGGTATTAAACCCCTCAACACGAATAAATCGGCGCTTCCCTTGTGCCTTTTACAGATACCGGAAACTCATGCGCTGAATGGGGGAAGGCCCGTAAAGGCGGATTTTTTCGTAGTGGGCCCTGGTGGGGTACCCCTTATGGCTTTCGTATCCGTACCGGGGGTAGAGCCAGGAATACCGAAGCATGAGCCTGTCCCGGCAGGTTTTGGCGAGGATCGAGGCGGCCATAACCGCGGGGATTTGGGCGTCCGCCTTGACCATGGTTTGACAGGGGACGGGAAGCGCAGGCGCCTTGTTGCCGTCCACGATTATGCTGAGCTTCGAGAGCTCGGCGGCCGGGTTCTGCAGCATGAGGGCTTCAAAGGCGCGTTCCATGGCGAGAAGGCTTGCCTTAAGTATATTGATCCTGTCGATTTCCACATTGGAAGCCCACCCTACGCCCCAGGCAAGGGCCTCCTCCATGATCAGGATACAGGCCTCTTCCCGCCGGGACTCGGAGAGTTTTTTTGAATCGTTAAGCGTTTCCGTGGGAAAATCCGGAGGCAGAACCGCGGCCGCGGCGCAGACAGGCCCTGCCAGAGGGCCCCGGCCCGCCTCGTCAATGCCGCAGATACGCTCCATCGGCCGCCCTACGGCTTTTCGTTGATCAGTCTCAACACCTCATGGAGTTCCTGATCCTGGGCATAGTACCTGTTCTCCAGTTCTTCATCGGTAAGGCCCACAAGTTCGTGGCTCATATAGTGTATCCAGTAACTCTCATCGGTTACGGAAAGATCGTGTTTACGGCACCAGTAATCGGGCTGTACGGGGAACTGATCCGGTTTATCGTAAAAATACTTGTAATCGTGGACTGCAACCTTGAGATCGTGGCGGGGAATACCCCGTTCCATGATGATCTCCGCGAGATGGTTAATCGTAATTCCCGAATCGTAGATATCGTCCACCAGAAGCACCTTGTCCCCGGTGCGGAGGTGTTCCGGAGAATACGTCCAGCCTTCCACGGTGATCTTGTCCGACTTCAACACATCAGAATAGGAACGGGCCACGACCGCGGCATAGTAGACGGGTCTGCCATTCTGCCGGACTATCTTGAAGTATTCGCTGATAACGTTTCCCAGATAGGCCCCGCCCCGGAGAGACACATAGATAACGTCAGGAACAAAGTCGTCCTTGTATATCCTGTGGGCCAGCTTTAGGGCATTGTTCCGGACAATATCATACGGAATAAATTCCTTGTGCATGAAATCAGTCTAGTATGTTTACCCCGGTTTGGGAAGGGATGAATTTGGAAACGTCTTGCCGGGGCCGGCCGGGAACTTGGTTACTTTCGGACAGCCCCAACTCTATTTAAAAAATAATGCTTACCTTCCAAAATGGAAGGTGATAAATCCTTTTCGGTGGTATATATTCTTAATATAAGAGGATAATTATGATTTTGGTAAAAAAACAAATTAGCAATTTATTTTCCGCGGCATTGTTCATAGCAAGTGTATTAGTATTGTCTTCCTGTGATTTTCCTGCGGGGCCGGAGGATGGGGTGGGCAATCTCACCGTGCTTTTAAGCGGTACTAGCGCAGGCGGCAATCCCGGCGGCAGCCGTTCGGTTTTGCCAGATGATTTTATAGGGAGCCTGAAATACCGGCTGACATTCTCGGGCGCCGCTGAAACCATTACCAGGGATGCAAGCGGAACTGCCAGCGTCAGCCTTGAAGAAGGGACATGGACTATTGAGGCGAAGGCGTACGCTCCGGGTGATACGGCCTATGCAACTGTGGTCGGAACAGGCAGCGAAACGGTTACCATACGTGCGGGGGAACATCAGTCTGTAACCATCAAAATGTATACCGATCCGGCTTATGAGGCAGGTCTTACCGATATTTATATCCGCTCCGAAGCGGAACTCCGGCGTATAGGAACGGATTTTGCCATAGACGGCTCCAAAAGATTCCATCTGGAACGGGACATAGTCTTAACCCAGCCCTGGACGCCCATAGGTCCTGATAGTACAAACCCTTTTAAAGCCGAATTTTACGGCAATGGGCATAGGATTATCATCAGTGGTTTCGCGGATTACTCCGCCGGATACCTGGGACTTTTCGGCTATACCGACCGGGCGAAGGTAGAAAATCTCAAGGTACATTGTAATTTGGGAACTACTCCGATGCGGAATCCATCTGTATCTACCCCTTTCGATCCGTTGGAACTTACCGGGACAACAACTAATATCTATGTGGGCGCTCTTGCCGGTTATGCCTATAACGGTTCGGTTTTTGATAAAATCAGCGTTTCCGGGTCCCTCGTTTTTACTTCCGATGAGAACGTCTCCCTCTATCTCGGCGGAATTGCCGGGGAAAATCACAATGACAGCGTTATCCGTTCCTCTCATGTCCGTGCCGATATCCGGGGGGAGATGAACACGGGCCGGGTTATCGTCGGCGGCGTGGCCGGGGGAAATCATAGCAGGACCGGCGGCGGCGGCGGAATTATCGAAAAAAGCTCCTTTGCCGGATTGGCCTATGGATTTGGTAGTACTGAGGGTTTTATAGGGGGTATAGTTGGCGAGATGTTCACCGGCGCGATTAGAGACTGTTACGCTTCGGGTAATGTTGGAGCGGGAGGGGATTCTGTCACTGTGGGCGGTATAGCGGGAAGGAGCAATAGTATTGAACGCTCCTATGCCTGGACCAAGGTGGATGCCGGCGGAGAGTCCGAAGTCCGTGCAGGAGGGATTGCGGGAGATATAATAGGCGACGACGACCTTCTTTCGCAATGCTATGCCCTGGGTACTGTCGCAGGAGGCGCTGTCACCGCCTATATAGGGGGTATCGTCGGATATCACTCTCAGGAGCCTATTGAGTACTGCGCGGCCTTGAATGACATAGAAGGGTACTATTCATCCGGTATCTCCCTCCACGGTATTGCAGGGTATGCCGTTTGGACTCCTACGTTCAGATCCAACTTCTCCGCCGCTGATATGAGGATTACTGGCCCTTCTCAGACACCTGACCCGGATCTCGACGGGGATAACACCACCTATGCCCGTGCGCATTTTAAGGGCCCGTCGCCGGGCGCGGTGTACGGTCCCGGCTCCACCTCTCTCAACTGGAACTTCGACGCCGGCGGCAATTGGAAGTTCATTTCCGGCTACGACTACCCGGTCCTGTCCTGGCAGAAGTCGCCGCCCCCAGACCTCGACGATCTTTTAGCGTACCCGGAGATTCCGGAGAGCGGAGAATGAAGAAAACCTTCCTCGCCCTGCTGGTCTTCTCCGCCGCCCTGTTCTCCACCCGGCCCGCGGCCGCGCAGACCGCGGCGGAGATGGATCAGGTATTGAACGCGGAGGAAATTACCTATTCCCAGGCCGCATGGTTTACCCTGGCCTCCGCAATGGCAATACCGCCTGAAAATCCGGATGCCGCGTTCCGGTATGCCAAAGAGCAGGGATGGCTCCAAAAAAAAGCGGAAGCGGCGGAACCTGCAAGCTTTGGCGGACTGTCCTTCCTCCTGACGGGTGCCTTCAATATTTCAGGCGGGTTTATGTACCGGCTCTTTCCCGGTCCCCGCTATGCCTACCGGGAACTGGTGTATTTGCGGCTTATCCGGGGAAAAACCGATCCGGCTCTGCGCCCTGACGGAAAAACGTTTCTGCACATACTGGGCGGGGTAATGGCTCATAGCGGACTCGACGCTGTCTTAGCCAAAGAAGATTCGCAGCGGCAGTTTCTGGAAGATGTATCCGGTTCCCTGCAGGACGATGCAAACCAAATAAAAGGGCTTTCCAGCAGCGCGGAAGATATGGAGCAGTACGAAGGAGAATTTGAACTTGAATAGACCGGGCCGTTTTTTTGCAGCGCTATTTCTCTGTTCCGCTTTACCGGGCGCGGCTCTTGATTTCGGCCTGATACTCCGGCAAACGCCTGTATTCACAGACGGTGAAGAATCATACGGCGCTTTTGAATATACCGGAACGGCGATTCCTTGGTTTTCCTCGTCCCTGGACAGCAGATCTGAGCTCTACCTTTCCGGAGGATTTTCCATAAAGCTGAAAAATAAAGAATGGAAACCCCTGGGGGAATTGTACCGGTTTGAATATATCTACAATTTCCCTTCCAATCTGCGTCTTGATCTGGGCCGCTTTCCCGTTCAGGGAAGTCTTCCGTTTAGTTTCAACGGACTTTTTGACGGCGCTTCCGCGGCTTTTACTATCGGAGGAGGCCGCTTCCGGGCCGGAATTTTCTATACAGGGCTTCTCTATAAAGAAAGCGCAAAGATCATCATGAGCCAAAAGGATAAAGATAATTTTGCCGATGATGATATCTATTTTGCTTCCCGGCGGATTGTGGCGGGTGTACATTGGGAACAAACCGGGCTCCTTGGCAGGCGGAATACCCTGTCCCTCAGCGGCATTGGACAATTTGACCTGAACGGCATAGGGGAGAATGATTATATCGCCCTACACTCCCAATACCTTGAAGCAAAATTTAGTATTCCCCTGGGAAACGGTTTTTACACGGAAAGCGGCGGGGTGTTTGAGCTGTTTGAAAATTCGGAAGACGAAACGGGCACGGCATTTGCCGCGCTGGCTTCAATCTCCTGGCTGCTCCCTACCGCATTGCAGGACAGCCTGAGCCTAGGCGGGCGTTTTTCTTCCGGTGCATGGAATGACACTGTTGTTGCTTTTCTTCCCATTACCGCCCAGAGCCAGGGCCGGGTACTCAATCCTTCGCTGACAGGAATCGCCCTCATCGAAGGCGCATATATTACCCGTCTGTGGAGCGCCCTGTCGGCTGAGCTTTCCGCCGTCTATTACTTTAGAACCGATGAAATAAGCTTTTTCGATTCCGGCATGGACGATCTTTCAAAATCGCCGCTTCTCGGCGGAGAAATCTACGGAGCGTTAACCTGGGTACCTTTCTCCGATATGACCTTCACCGCAGGAGCCGGAGTTTTTCTGCCGAAAACAGGCAGAGTATTCAGGGACGACGCAGATAGTAAGTACCGCGTTTCATTGGAAGCGGTTATTTCATTTTAGGAAATTATGGAGGATGTATGAAAAAAACAGCTTTATGTTTTGTGTGTGCCGTATTTTTTATCAATGGACAGAATGTTTTTTCACAGGAAAGAACAGGGCAGGCTCAATTTCTTTCAATTTCCGGTACGGTTGAGGTACAGGAGCCGGGTTCCGTCACCTGGAAACCTGCGGAGGCAGGCATGGTAGTCGGGAAGGATACGGTTATTTCAACCGGCTTTAGAAGCAGCGCCCATGTTTCACTGGAAAATTCAAGCCTCATCATCCGTCCCCTGACCCGGCTCACGCTGGAAGAGATAGTACAGCAGGAAGACACCGAAGAAGTGAAATTATATCTCCAAACCGGACGTGTTCGGGCTGAGGTAAAACCTGCGGCAAAGGGAAGAATCGGTTTAACCATGCGCGCGCCCATAGCAACTGCTTCGGTACGGGGTACGGTTTTTGAATTTGATACCGTAAATCTGACAGTTGAAAGCGGACAGGTTCAATATTCCGGCGTCAACGGACAGACGGTATATGTAGACCAGGGAGAATGGACATATGTCGATGAAAGTGAAAACAGGATCGTATCGCCTTTTGAAACGGCCACAACGCTTTTAACACCTGTCATTCCGGAACTGCAAAATACCGGAGGCGATTCCACTTCTCCGCCGGTGAATGTCTCTCCGCCGGCTTTTTCCCCTCCGGAAACGGAACCGGACAGCATAGGAGGCGATGTGGATGTAGGAGTTGAATGGCCTTAAACGGGGATAGTTTTGCTAAATAGAGTCTGTCTATAATGTAGACACATATAGACAGACTACCTTAAAACAGGCATTTTGCGCATCGTTTTGGTACAAAAAGATGCGCAAATGCAAGGTCTGTCCATAAAGTAACCGGCTTCGGTCCTGCATACAGAAATACTTCAGGTGACAAAATACTATGGCTGTCAATAATTATGGCAAAAAATTTTTCGGCGGCATGTTTGCCGGCGTCAGAGTCGGGACATTCAACTGTTCCTCATACATAAAGGCCAGGTAACCGGCGCTGTTCCGGTCAACAAAATCCTCAGGTTGTACCCGGGAATTCTGCATTTCAAAGTAGTCCAGCCCTGCCTCATCCAGCATAGTGTACACAAACTGCGAACAAAACATGATATTGGGTTGAAATGACTGTTTTGTAACAAGTCCAAGGAGATTGTAGGCGTTACCCTCACGATTGATCCGTTCTATACGGCCGATGATGGCTTGCTTCTGTTCAGGCCGTGCGGCAAGCTGGTAAACGGCTATGGAAGCGTCCGGTTTCAGGTTAAGATCCTCAATCCTCTCGGGATTCAGGCCGGGCTTGCCTCTGCCCCTGCCATTGTTATAACTCACCAGCGTTTCAAGGCCCGCGTCAAGGGCAAGGGAAACATGGTTATAGCGTTTTTTTGTAAACATGGAGATAAGCTTGCTTGCCGGGCTGCCGGTATCGGAAAGGACAATATAGACTGCAGGTTCGTCCATTGTTTCGGCGGCTGCGCCGAACCAGGATTCGGACAGCGTTTTGCTGTTGATATATTTGAAAGAGTTATGCCGTCCCATGTCCCGCGCCAGGTCTCCGATGTCCCTCACGGTCAGGGTTGAACAGGAACTGACGAATAAAACTACAAACACCGCCAAAACCCAAAAAAGCTCACTTTTCCACATAACAACTCTCCTCTATGTGATATACTATAACGATTAACAAATATAATATACTATCGTTATACCACGACTGTCAAGTATATTTTCACAAAAAGCAGAAAAATGGGCTTGTTCCGAACAAACCTGAGTTTTGGAACCGGCTCTTGGAAAAGAAGGGGTTACATGAGGTCTACACCTTAAACGCTCTCATATTGTCAATGCTTGTTTTTAGGCTGTCGAGAGGATCTCCGGAACAAATATCCTGTTCCACTATTGCGTGTTCAATACCGGTTTCCCTGCAGGCGGCAATAATGCCGGGCCAGTTGAGATTCCCTTCACCGACTTCGGCAAATTGTCTGTGAACTTCCTCGATACCGTCGACTGCGGCTTTCACAATGGCATAATCTTTGAAATGAATGAGCCGTCCCCGTCCCCGCGTTTTACGTATCCATTCAAGCGGATCAACTCCGCCCGCAACAAGCCAGTGTGTGTCAAGGCAAAACCAAAATCCGTCAGGGTCGGTTTCTTCGAAGATAATGTCCATCCCTTTTAAGCCGCCTCCGAACGAGAAAAATTCTATAGCATGAGGATGATATACCATCTTGAGGCCTTCTTTTTTTAGGTCCCCTGCGATTATGTTCACCTCAGCGGCATATTTCTTATAGCCTTCCCTGCTTTCCCGGTATTCTTTTGGCAAAGTACCCAATGCAACAAGGTCGCTTCCAAGACAGTGCGCCTCGTAGACGGCCTTTTTTATGCCTTCCGCGCCTTTTCTCATCTCTTCAAAACTGCCGCCTGATGAACAATTTTCAAGCCCTGCCTCCAGAATCATGTTCTTGTAATCCTCAAATCCAAAAACACCCTCAACATAATAGCCCTGTATGGAATCGTAACCCATTTCTTTCGTTTTTTTAAAAATTTCCAATGCGCCGGCTTTAGTTTTTATTAAATCCCGAACCGTCCATTGTTGAAACCCTTTTTTCATAAAGATACTCCTTACCGTCTATTTTGTATCAAACGCTTTTTCCGCCTCTCCGCCCAAAAATCCCGAAGGAAGAGGAGCAGACTGTGCGGGGCGGCTTTTCATTTGATAGATGATATTCTGCTTACACGATAATTCAACACCGTGAATAAATTCAATCGCATGAAGCCCCAATTCCGCACTGCACCGGTGCGGTCTGTCATTCGTGATAGCCCATGCCAGATCCGTAACCCCCAGCCCCCTCCTGCTCTCGGCCCAAAACGGATCAGGCCAGGAACGTTTCCTGTCAGGGCATTCGCCCTTGTTGTAAGAGTTGTAATCATGTGAAAGCGGTATTTCCATCAATTTATTGCTTCCCGCACGCTGGAGGTAAAGAGGCCCCGTATACGTATTGGGATCGGGACACACAATGCGTCCCTCTGTGCCATAAATTTCAAGGCGCGGAGTTTCACCAAAACAATCACCTGATACGGTGAGACTTCCCAGAACACCGCTTACAAACTCCATCGATGCGGTAATACTGGTATTCTCTTCTGCTTCGATAAATTCCCCATAACGGGGATTTTTTGTATTGGTATATGCCACTCCGTGTAATTGCCCAAAACCCGCGACTCGCGCAATGGGCCCCAGGAGATGCACCAACGCGGATAAATAATAGCCTCCCAAATCGGCGGGCGCCGTACTTCCCGTTCCCCACATGCCTTTTGGTCTGTAAATGGTACCGGGGAAATCTGCCTTATAACCCCTGATTACAAGTCCTTCCGCAAATACCGGTTTCCCTATTAAACCCGCATCAAGAATTTTTCTTGCAGTCTGATACGCCGCGCCCAAAAAAGTGTCCGGCGCACAACTAAGCCGCAGGCCATTATCTTTGGCAAGTTCATATAGTTTAACAGCATCTTCATACGTTGCGGTCATCATTTTTTCAACATGAACATGTTTACCCGCTAGAAGCGCTTTTTCATTCACTTCATAGTGCGCTCCGGGATATGTAGTGTTCACAACAATCCGGATTTCACTGTCGGCGTAAATTTCCTCATTAGTCATTTGCTTAATGCCGAATTCTTTGGCACGCTCCGCGCTTCGCCCAGGCACAATATCGGAACAACCGACAACATCAAGAATTCCAAAAAGTTCCGTCATGTTCTGCAGATATGTCCAGCTTATCGTACCTGACCCGATCAATCCAACCTTTATCTTTTCAATCGCCATCTTATTTCTCCTTGCATTATATTTTAAGGTATACTATTTACCCTAACCTTTCAAGGCGGCATCCAGCGTCATCGCTTTTTCAACCTGTTCACTGAAAATAAAATATATAACCAATACCGGAACACTCGCAAGTACCATCATTGCCGCCATTCCACCCCAATCGGTAGTAAATTGTCCCTTGAAGTAAATTAATCCCAGGGGAAGAGTCCTCTGTGCGTTATTTGTAATCACAATATTTGCAACATAGTATTCATTAAAACAGCTTAAGAAATTAAATATTATCAAAGTCGAAACAGGAGATTTGACCAGAGGAAGAATCACCGAAAAAAACGTCCTGAAAATACCTGCGCCGTCGATATATGCCGCCTCTTCGAGTTCATGGGGTATTCCTCTAAAAAAACCATAAAGAACAAGAGTGGAAAATGACAATTGAAAAACAGCATAAGGAATTATAAGCGCAAAAAGTGAATTTTGCAGGCGAAAATCCCGAATGAGTATAACTAAGGGTATAATGATGATTTGAATGGGAATAAACATGCCGATTGTCATAAACGCCTGAAGCTTTTTTGCAAGAGGAAATTCCATTCTTGCCGTTGCATATGAAAACAGAACCGCGCAAACAACTGTTATTGTAATTGCAACAATACATATTATAAAACTGTTCCTGAAATATAACAACAAATCGAACATTGATATTGCCTTTATATAATTAACCGGGCTAAAAGAATGCGGGATGCCAAACCGGTTTGTAACAAAAATTTCATCATTGGTTTTGAATGAATTAAATACCATCCAGACAAGAGGATATACTGATATAAATGAGAAAAATGCAAGGCAGATATAAACTGTACAGGATTTTATTTTTTTTATCACGTTATCAACCTAATATTCAATTTTTTCAACGGCGACAAATTTATTTATAATATACATTGCGATAAGACATTCAATAAACAGCA
>JAITLC010000031.1 GCA_031278095.1 Treponema sp. | reverse complement strand
AACGGTTGTTGTTTAGAAACTGAAATTTCTAAACAACTGAGGCTTTCCCAAAACTTCAGTTTTGGGAAAGCAACCTTGAAATTCGCAGTTTTGCAAGGCTGAAAGCCTGAAAAACTGCAAGAGCCTGGTCCAAAACCGTGCGCGTGAGCGCACAGTCAATTAGTTTTGGGACAGGCTCAACTCTAATGTAAAATTACTGATACGGACAGCCCGGTATTTGGCCTAATCCCCGCCGCCTTCCGGCAGGCTGTCTATGGGGGTTACGAAAATTTCTAAAAACTGAAGTTTTTAGAGGTTCCCTATAATGGCGGCGGCTTCGGCAAATTCCGACACCAGAATGTTGCCGGTAATATCGTCCAGAATCCGTTGTAAGGCCGGGGAGGGATTACCTGCCTTGATTTCCCTGATCGCGTTTTCTATGAGCCGGATCTCCTGAGTCTCCAGGGCTTTCCGGAGCCGTCCCAGAGCTTCCCGTTCGGGATCCGTCAGGAAGGAAAGGCTCCCGCAGTCCGGAAGGCCGGAAGGGTACAGGGCGTTTTGAATGCGGGTGAGCAGGGCGCCGAGTTCCGAGGCAAAGGCCCCAAGACGGAGTTCTATGAACAGGAGGTCCCCGCTTTTCGCCGCCATCTCAAGCCCGGCGGCGCGGTTGCGCATTTCTTCGGCCCCTATGTTGGCGGAAGCGCTTTTTATGGCATGAACATGGGTGGCAAAGTCCAACAATTTTTCCGGCCGGGGGATTTCGCTCAGGAGGGCCAGGCGTCCCGCCACGTCTTTACAATAAAGGGCAAGAATGTCGCGGTATAATTCGGGAGAACCGCCGGTCATCACGATCCCCTGCTCCATATCCACCCCCTCAATGGGCGGAATTTCGTGAATATGCGGCTTGTCCGCGGGGGGCTGCGGCGCCGCGGCGTCGTATGCTTTAAATTCACCGGAGGCCTCAGCGGACGCGCCGGTAAACGGCCCGTCCTGAAAAACAGCCGAATCCGGCATCCATTTGAACAAAATTTCATCCAGGTTGGACCGTTCTATGGGCTTGGAAAGGTAGTCGTTAAAGCCGTTTTCCAGGAACATCTCCCTCATTCCCACAATGGCGTTGGCGGTAAGGGCGATAACGGGAAGGGATTCGGTATATTCGGAGCGGCGATCCCGTATGATACGGGTGGTTTCTATACCGTCCATGCCGGGCATCATGTGGTCCATGAATACGATATTGTAGAAGGAGGCATTCGAAAAGATGTTGGCAATCGCTTCCTGGCCGCTTTTTACACAGTCAACGGTCAGGCCGTAGGGCTGCAACAGCCCCCGGGCGACATACAGATTGGTTTCAACGTCATCTACCACCAGGACCCTTCCGCCCGGATACTGCCTTTTGGGACGGCTCTTCTCGCGTTCCGCCCGGCGTTCGGTATAGCGGAATTGTTTGAGGCTTTCGGCGATTTTACTTCCTATGGGAACAGGATCCTTCACTTCCTGGTATATGGTAACGGTAAAGGTGCTGCCCTTGCCGAATTCGCTTTCCACTTCAATGGCCCCGTTCATGAGTTCCACGAGATTTTTTGTAATAGAAAGACCGAGGCCGGTTCCTTCTATATTCCGGTTCGCCCTGGCGTTGAGCTGGCCGTATTGGGAAAAAAGTTTCCCCATGTCTTCACGCTTAATGCCCTGGCCTGTATCCTTCACCTTAAAAGTCATCTTCCCCGAATTGTACCCGGCGGTCCATTCTATCTGTAACGACACGGTTCCTTCACGGGTATACTTAAAGGCGTTGGAAAGAAGGTTGTTCAGGATCTGGCGGACCCGTTTTTCATCGCCCCAGAGCTTCATGGGAACGGACTCGTCAATATCCAGTTCAAACGTAATCGGCTTGGAACCGATTCTGATGATGTTAAGCTGAACCGTATCATTGACGAGGCTTGGAACGGAATAGTACACCGGGATAAGTTCAAGGTTTCCGGTTTCGATTTTCGAAATATCCAGAATGTCGTTGATGATGCTCAAAAGTCCCGACCCGGAGGCGTATATTTTTTCCATGGTTTCCCGGGCTTCCGGAGACAGATCGTTTTGAAGCTGAATTTCCGAAAGGCCTATAATGGCGTTGAGCGGGGTGCGTATCTCATGGCTTACGGTAGCCAGGAATTCGCTCTTGGACCTGGAAGCCTCCTCCGCCCGCTGCTTCAGCTTGATGACTTCCTTGATCATGGTACGGAACGCGCTCACGTCGCTCAGGATTATCACCTGGCCCAGGAACCGTTTTTTCGTCCTGATGGTCTGCCATGTCAAGGTATAGGTCCGCTGCTCACCGGCCTGCCCCGGATCGGGAATCACGGTAAATTCATAAAAATCCTGCAACGCCGGATCAATATCGTCAAACAGGGATTGGGGCGGGGGGGTTAGGGTATGGCCTTTGAGATAGTTGAGGAAATCAGCCAGGGTTGTCCGGTTTTCAACATAGGGAAAACCGGGAAAAAAATGAAAAAAAATGGAATTGACGTTGATGATCACCCGTTCGGAATTCACCACCATTACCGCGTCCCCAAGACGTTCCATGATGGCGTCCCGGCCCAGGCTGAACCATTCAATCTGACGGTAGCGCATGATATAAAAATAGAGTACGAGGATCATGAACGTGCTGCATATATAAAAGAAATCAATCTCGGGAAAAAAACCGAGCCACCATAACAGCTTGCAGACGAAGGGCAGGATGACCATTCCGAGGAAGATAATACCGTGAAATATGCCCCGGCGGTTGGTGCGGAGAAACCATACAACAATAAAAATACTGCTAAATAAGGCGGTGGTGAATCCGTAAATAAAATTAACAATATAAAAGCCGCCGGACTTGAAATCCAACCGTAAAATTTCTTCCCGTGACGCGGGTCCCAGAGGCGAAAAGGTAATATCCGATATGTACAAAGCCGGATTAATAAACACCAGCAGGGTGATAAAAACCGGAATTACGAATATCGCCAGACGGACCGGCCATTTCCGCACAGGCCGGTCTGAATACTCAAAAACGAATAAGGACGCGAAAGGACCTATATAATTGCCCGCGCAATACTGTATCTTATAGGCAACCATCGCCGCTTCCAGGGTTCCGGCGTTTACTTCCAGGTAATATCCGATGGCATTAATGGCAAAGACTATAGCAAGAGAGGCCAAATATTTCATGCGGGGCTGTCCCCAGTTTGCCAGAATCATAAACAATACGCCGATACTGACGATTGCGTTGACGCCGGTGATGATCTGTATCAACAACTGGCTCATAATGGTGTTTTGCCCCCCTTGAATACGCCTTTGAAACCGGAACCAATGCTAACACAAGGAACCCATTAATCGGAGATTTTTGCAAGTGCAACAGGCTCCCAGTATCCAGACGCGATTAAACCTGCGGATTTTTGGAATTTGGGCGCATCCCGCCGCTTTGCGGCAGGACCGGGCTATCCGCTATAATAGATTTTGACAGGCTTTGCCTGTCAAAATCTATTCCGCTTCTATCCCTTGCGCTTTGCTGTATGCCGCAATTCCACGCAGGGGAGACGAAACCGCAATTTCATTGCTGTAGGGATACTAGCATAGAACCGCCGTTTTAACAACAAAGCGCGGTGAGACATTGAAAAAGCAACCAAAAAGAAGAGTTTAAGGCATTAGACTTGTTCAAGAACCCGGTTGGTTCTCTCACAAGTCTTCCAAAAAACGCATATTTTTGACAAAATCCGCGTTTTTTGCTGTTTTTAAGCGGTTGTTGTTCAGAAACT
>JAITLC010000018.1 GCA_031278095.1 Treponema sp. | reverse complement strand
CAAAACAGCTTTTTTCAACAACCGCCTATATGCTTGGCTCCGGTTTTGGTACTCCTGAGTATGATCAGAGCAGCGTTCTATACTATGACAGGAAGCAGGGCAAATACATCTGCGGCCCCGCAACGCCGGAATTCAAAACGGTACTTAAATTCTTTGCCGATGCCTACCGCCGCGGAGTTCTCAATCCCGATTATGCTATAGATACCAATGATGTTTTCCGTTCGCGTCTCAACAGCGGGCAGTCGTTTTTCTACAATGATAACACAAGTTTTAATATAGACTACACAAATGTTTTAAGGCAAACCACACCTGACGCCACGCTGGAAGCCATTTCCTTCATGACCAACTCCTATGGTCAGCGGCGGGCCATATCCTACACCGATGATTTACGACCCGATGTTATCGCTCTACGGGCGGATATCAAGGATCCCGATCAGGTGATAAAGTTCATAGACTGGCTTTACAGTGACGAAGGCCGGGATATCACCAACTACGGGAAAGAGGGGCTCACCTTTCGCTACAATGCCCAGGGTAAAGCTGAATACATCCCTGAATACGTAAACCGTTTCCTCGGTCAGCCCTCTGTGTATTACGCATTTTTCTCTGACGCGGGGATCACTTGTAATGTTTTCTCTCCTATCGGGGGAAATTCGAAGTGCCTTATCGAAGTCTACAAGATAATAGGAAGCTGGGCAGGGCAGACTGAGAACTACTGGAATCTGGTTCAGGAGGAACACAAGCCCGGTAACGCCCTGGAATCCCCCTGGGCGCCTCCTCCTCTTACCAAAGCCCAGCTTGAGAGGAGCAATGAACTTAAACTGGCATTGAATACCTACCTGGATCAGGAGTACGACAAGTATATCCTGGGGAAGGAGCCCATTGATAATTGGGACAAAGTGATTGCCGAGGCGGTCAGATTAGGCGCCAGGGAACTGGAGGACATTTACAACACGGCAAATGCGGCTTTTAAATAAATTTTTGTCATGAACCGAGATCGGGAGGATTTCACAAGAGGCCCTCCCGGTTTTTAAAAGGGGGAATACCGATGATTACCATAAGCGAGAGTAAAAAAGAGTACATCTTTGAAGAAGACAGGGATTTCGAGAGCTGCCACGCGTCAACCCTGGTCTCCGTGGATAAGGGCGATATTCTGGCGGCATGGTTCGGCGGCAGTTGGGAAGGTAACCCGGATGTGGCCATTTGGATGGCCCGCCGTACCGGAGACGGCTGGCAGAGGCCCTTTGTTGCCGCCGATCGATGGTGCGTTCCCCAATGGAATCCAACTCTTTTCCGGCGTCCTGATGGAAGGGTGCTTCTTTTCTATAAAGACGCCAAAACCATTCCCGAATGGAAGACCATGGTAAAGTATTCCGATGACGGTGGAAAAACGTTCTCCGAGCCAAGGCAAATGATCAGGGAGGGTATGCTTGACCGCGGTCCGGCAAAAAATAAATGTATACTCCTTTCCGATGGAAGTATTGCCGCGCCCGGTTCGACTGAGCCTTCAGGGGTGGATATCTGGGATTCCTTTGTAGATATTTCCAGGGACGGCGGAGAAACTTGGGAACTGGGTCCCTTTATCCCGGTACGCCGCGTTGACAAGCGGGCAAGGCATTTTGCCTATGATCCCAAGATGTGTTACGGCAAGGGGCTTATCCAGCCTGCGCTGTGGGAATCAAGACCGGGACATATTCACGGGTTCATGCGATCCACCAGCGCGGCTATCTTTCGCAGTGACAGTACCGATGGCGGCAAGACATGGTGTTGCGCCTATAATACGGGCCTTCCGAATAACAACAGCGGAATTGACCTGGTAAAACTTGATGGCGGCGAACTGGTACTGGTTTCTAATCCTGTTGGCTGGGACTGGGGTTCCCGTACACCGCTAACTCTTTCATGCTCCGATGACAATGGAAAAACATGGAAAGAGATATTCGTCCTGGAAAACGAAAGCGGGGAATATTCTTACCCCGCGATTATTGCCGGGGAAAATGAAATACTCCTGACCTACACCTGGCGCCGTGAACGAATTGCCTTCTGGCGTTTAAGAGTTTCCCGGTAAAACCTAAAAAGAGAGATGCGCAAGTGAAAACTTTCGGCAGCCAGTGGAAAGAACGGGTAAAAAACGGGGAAACTGTTTTGGGGGGACATATTTTTCTCCCCAATCCAGCTATGGCGGAAGCCATGGTCTCTTTTGGTTATGAGTACATCTGGATAGACGGCGAGCATGGTTCCTTTGATAAAGAGGAGATACTCAATCATATTGCGGCGATAAACGGCGCGGGAGCCGGAGCTTTTGTGCGTGTGGTTGCCGGTGAGGCTTGTTTTATTAAACCGGTTGCCGAAATGGGTCCCGATGGCATCATCTTCCCGATGATCTGTACTGCCCGGGAGGCCCGGTACGCCGTGGAAGCCTGTGTCTATCCGCCGGACGGGAAACGGGGTTTTGGCCTCCGGCGGGCCAACCGTTATGGCCTTATCAGTGATAAAGAGTATCTGGATTCCATTGATAAGGCATTGGTAAAGATTGTACAGATTGAACACAAGAAGGGTGTTGAAAATATTGACGATATTCTTATGTGCTAATTACCACAGAAAAAATGCTTCCCCGTCAACAAAAGGCTGCGATCGCTTTAATTGAAGAAATAGAGAAACGGGGCCGGCGGCGGCTTGAATTGAAGCGGTGCAGTGGAGATG
>JAITLC010000048.1 GCA_031278095.1 Treponema sp. | reverse complement strand
CCCCCCCCCCCCCCCCCCGGCCCGCGCCCCCCCCCCCCTCCCCCCCCCCCCCCCCCCCCCCCCCCCCCCCCCCCCCCCCCCCCCCCCCCCCCCCCCCCCGCAACAGACCTTGTCCCTTACGGGATAGTCCGCCCGGACATTGAGACTTCTTTTACCGAACACCGATGCGAAAAAATACACGGTTTCTCCCGGCCCCTCATCGAGGGCCACGAAAACAAACTGTACGCCCACCAACGTCTCCTGACTCACGGGCACTTTTCCGCCGGCCTTCTCGGCTTTACGCCAATGGCCGTCTTACGGCGGATCTTCCCGTTTACAGTTGCGTGACAGCGAAGGCTTCCCACCTTCTTCCGTTGAAATGGACAATATTAACTCTATTACGGCGTCTGTTTTTTGTCAAGCGCCGCGTGAATTTTTTTTTAACCGCAATAGCGCCGGCAATTTAACATGTATCACCGTTTGTCCGTGTGGTCAGTGTCTACTACTGCCGTCTGAGTTTTTTACCCTATCACCGTTCCCGGAAATTCTTCGCCGCGGAGGAACTTTTCAAGATTGGGGAGGTTTATCACCTATCCGCCCGGAGACATTCCGCCGGCAGTACCGCACAGATAACCGGCCGGGTCATTGAACAAGTCCTGTCTTTTTCACCTCCGCCAGTATTCGGGGGTAAACAATACAAATACTGTCCACAGTTCCAGCCTGCCTGCGATCATCACAAGGGAGAAGAGCCACTTGATATGATTCGCAAAACCGCCGTAGTTATGGGAGGGACCCACCGCGCCGAAACCCAGGCCCATGTTGCCCAAAATAGAGAGGGAGGCGCTGAAGGCGGAGAAGAGTTCCACCCCCGATACTGCGGTAATAAGCGTGGTGACTGCCGCTACAAGCATGTAGAGAAAGATGAAACCGGCCACGCTGTAGACCACATCCTTGCGGCCTACTTTTTTGTTAAGTCTGATGCTGAAAACCCCCTGCGGATAGAGGACACGCCGTATTTCGTTTCCCGCCTGCTTGAAAAGCACGACATGGCGGATCACCTTGATGCCGCCGGCAGTAGAGCCGGAACATCCGCCTACAAGCATGAGGCAAAAGAGGATACCCTGGGCCAGGAGGGGCCATGTTTCGTAATCCGCGGCTGCGTTTCCCGTGGTGCTGAGAATCGAGGCGGCCTGGTAGGAGGCATGGCGCAGGGCTTCCCGGAAGGAGCCGTACACGGGAACAAGGGTACAGGTGATGATACCCGCGGCAACGATAAAGATGCCCGCATAGACTCTCCCTTCGGTATTTTGGAGAATGTCCCGGAATTTTCCTCTGAAAAGCCGGTAGTACATGTTAAAGTTCAGGGCCGCAAGAAGCATGAAAAGCGTGGAAACTCCATCAATAAACGGCGAATTGTAGAAGGCAAGCCCTGAATTTTTGGTACTTACGCCGCCTGTGGCCACAATGCTTAGTCCGTGGCAGACCGCATCGAACCATTCCATGCCTCCCAGCCGGTAGAGCAGGGCAAGGGTAAAGGTAAGAATCAGATAGGCGAACCAGAGGAACTTTGCGGTGTCGGTTATCCGGGGGCTGAGTTTTTCCTTTTCCAGGCCCGGCGTTTCCGCCTTGATAAGCTGGAAACATCCAATCCCGAAGAGGGGCATGAGGGCCCCGGAGAGGAGGATTATCCCCATGCCGCTGAACCAGTAGGAGAGACTCCGCCAGAGGAGAAGGGAACGGGGCAGGGCCTCTATGTCATCGAAGGTAGTTGCCCCGGTGGTGGCGAAGGCACAGGCGCTTTCAAAAACCGCATCGGTAAAACTGATATTGCAGGGGGAAAGGTAGTAGGGAAGGGCCCCCAGGAAGCTTAAGAATACCCAGGTTAAAAACACCAGCAGAAAACCTTCCCTGGGGCTCAGGCGGAGGGGACCGGTACGGAAGAGGAACATTACCGGCAGAACCAGGATCGCCATTATCCCCATGGGAAGTATGAAGGCCCGCGCTTCTTCCCCCAGAGCCAGGGCCATGATCAGCGCGGGGATCATAAAGAAGGTCGCTATTCCAATGACGATCAGCAGCAAACGGATGAGGGCGAATTTCTGTAAAAAACCTCCGGATTTTTTTAGCGGTTTACGTAATTTCATATCAGATCCGCCTGAAATCCCGGGAGAACAACGCAAAGACAGCCCATAGTTCCAGCCGTCCGGCGATCATGGTAAAACAGAGTCCCCCCTTGATCAGTGCCGGCAGCCCGTATATAAGCGGGCCGAAATCACTTTGCCCGAGGCCGCGCCCGATGTTCCCCTGGGTCAGGAGCGCCAGGTTGAGGGAAGTGAATATATCCAGACCGGATGCACAGAGGAGCAGGAATGCGGCAAACACAAGGGCCAGATAGAGAAATACAAAACCGGCAACCCCGTAGACCATATCCTTGCGGCCTGCCCTGCCGTTGAGGCGGATGCTGAAAACCCCTCTGGGATTGAGCAGTTTTTTAATCTCGCTGCCTGCCTGTTTGAAGAGGATCACATGACGGACAATCTTGATCCCGCCTGCGGTGGAGGATGAACAACCTCCCAGAAACATGACAAAGAAGAGAAGCGCCTGAGCCGGCGGAGGCCATAGTGTTTGATCCGTTACGGCAAGGCCGGTACTGGAAAGCAGTGATACGCTTTGAAACAGGGACTGGCGTATGCTCTGTCCCCACGGCATGCCGCCTGCATTGTACAGGGCAAAGGCGCAGAAACCTGCCGAAACGAGAATAACCAGGCCGTAGGCCCTGGCTTCGCTGTTGCGCAAGACTTCCCGGTACTTCCCCCGGAGAAGCCGCCAGAGGAGCTTGAAATTGAAGCCCGCCAGGATCATGAAAATGATGCAGACCCACTCAATAAACGGAGAATGCCATGCGGCAATGCCGTTGTTCCGGGAACTGAAGCCTCCGGTGGCAATGATGGAAAAGGCATGGAATACCGCATCAAACCAGTCCATCCCGCCGATCAGAAGCAACACGGCAAGCAGAACGGTGAAGCCGGTATAAACGAGAGAGAAATTTTTTGCGGTGGAGGCGATTTTCGGGGTAAGTTTGCCGTTTTCGCTTCCCGCGGTTTCGGCATTCACAAGCTGGAAACCCGTTCCTCCCGGAAGGGGGAAAATCGCCATGGTGAGGACGATGATACCCATGCCCCCAAGCCAGTGGGTCAGACCCCGCCAGAAAAGCACAGGCCGCGGCATGCTTTCCACATCGGCAATAAGCGTAGCGCCGGTGGTGGTGAAACCCGAAACACTCTCGAAAAACGCATCAATAAAACGGGGCAGGACGCCGGAGAGAAAATAGGGGAGGGCCCCCAAAAGGCAGGCAAAAAACCAGGCCAGACATACCGGAAAAAATCCCCTGGAATTACGGCCGGTTCCGCTAAACGCAGCGCCGCTCAAATTCTTTCGCCTTTCATTTTGAGGGGCCGAAGAATTTTTCGATTTCCGCTTCATTACCGTTCTTGGCTATCAGGGCGATCTTGTCCCCGGCCTTGAACATATAATCCCCCAGGGGAATAAAGGAACCGATCCCCCGGTTGACCAGCATCACAAGGCCTCCGCCTGAGAGTCTGAAGGCCGTAATCGGTTTCTCCACAGCCGGAGAATCGGGCCCAATCTCTATCTCGATGATGCCGATACTCCCGTCCCCAAGCCGGTGGACTCCCCTGATCCCGCCCCCCAGAAGGCGGGAGAGGATCGAATCCACCACCACCGTTTTCATGGGGATTACCACGTCCACCCCAAGCTGGCGGGCTATGGCCTCGTAGCCGGAGCTTGTTACCAGGACGATAGCCCGCCTGACCCCGCGGGATTTAAGATAAATGGCGACTATTATATTGAGTTCCTGGTTGGCGGTAGCGGTAATGATGAGGTCGAGATCTCCGATCCGCTCTTCGGCAATGAAACTTTCATCGGAAATATCCTCGTTAAGGATCAATGCTTCGGGGAAACGGGCGGCAAGATCCTTGCAAACCCCGTAGTTCTGCTCGATGATTACCACACGGCGGCCGTTTTTGGGTATAAAGGATTTGAACAGGGAGAAAAGCTTCCCTCTCTTCCCGAATTCAGGATCCCGATCCAAAAGTCCGCCGGCAATGAGGGCTCCTGCCCGGCCGCCGCCCACGATGCCTATTCTCCGCAGGGGTTTTTCGGTACGCCCTGCAAGCCTGAAGATATGATCCATCTCCGCTTCCCGGGCCAGAATGTGGATACGGTCATCCTTGACCAGTGTGGTGGAACCTTTTGGAAGAAGGCTTTCCCCCCTCCGTTCCACCAGGGTAACGAGGCTTTCCCCTTCTACAAGGGAGCGGTAATCGGTTAGCCTGAGTCCGTCAAAAGAACTTCCCGCGGCTATATCAATGGAACCCAATTCATAGGGAGTACCCGTAAAGGCCAGAATGTTGCCGACGGCTCCGTGGGCCAGGGCGCTTAGAACCGCCTGGGAAGATTCAACATCGGGATGCACAAAGTGATCGATATCCAGTACGCGTTCCGGCACACGCGTTCCTTCGGGCCGCGAGTGTAAGGAACTTGGTTGTACGACACTGCCTTCGGCAGCGTGTGTATGGGTTTCCTCCCCGGTTTGATTCAGACGGACATAATCATCATTTCTTACCCTGGCTATTTTTAAAAGTTCAGGATAGCGGGATGCGGCAAGACTGCAGGTGATCATATTTACTTCATCGGAACCGGTAACGCAGACCAGGGCATCGGCTTTGGCAATGCCGGCCTCTTTCAGCGCGGAGAGTTTGTTGCCTTCATCATGGAGGACAAGGCAGTCCAAACGGTTGGAAGCATGACGGGCCCGCTCCTCATTGGACTCTATCAGGGAAACATCGTGTTTTTCCTGTATCAGATGGCGGGCCAACTGGGTACCGACAAGACCCGCTCCGACAATGACGATACGCATACGTCTCTCCGAGCCGCGAGATTCAAGGAAGTTATACTATCGCCGCCATACGACGGCTCCACCATAAATCTATTCTACACCATCATTGTACAGGAATTCCATAAAGGCGTATGCACCTGCCTGCGCCTGAGTTTTTACCCTATTACCGTTCCCAGGAATTCTTCGCCGCGGAGGAGCTTTTCAAGGTTGGGGAGATTCTTCCCTGCGGCGCATATAACCTTGATGCCGATTTTGGCCGCATGGCGGCTGGCCACGGGGTCAAAAGGCACGTTCTTGCCGGGGATCCATTCTTCCCCTACCATAGTTCGGAAATCCGCCCAGGATATCTTGTCTATGGGCTTTGCATCGGGATTTTTCCGGGGATCGCCGGTGTAGACCCGTTCAATGTTGGAGAGGTTTATCACCATATCCGCCTGGAAACGTTCCGCCAGCAGTACCGCATCGTAATCGGAGGAAAAGCCCGGTTTCCAGCCGGAAGCCACCAGTACCCGGTCGGAGAGAGGCCCTGCCTGGGTAGGGTCTGTAACAACCGGCTGGCCGCACCACTCGGCCATTACCGCCCGGATAAGCTGGGCATTGAGCCGTGTGGCCATGATGCCGATCCAGTCCGCTTCTTCATCGCTCTCTCCTCCCGCGGCCCGGTATGCCTGCTGCCAAACCCTGGCAGGCCCGCCGCCGCCGGTAACGAATATAAAGCGCCTCTTTTCGTCTTCCTCAAGGAATCTGCGGATCAGAGCCGTAAAATCCTTCAGAAACGCCGTATCAACCGTATCGGGGGCCACGATAGACCCCCCCAAAGAGATGACCGTAACCATATCCACTCCTCTAATTAGAGTCTGTCTATAATGTAGACACATGAGCCTGTTTCAAAACCCGGTTGGTTTTGCAAGAACCCTACTGTACGTAGGCTCCTGTAATCGTGATGTCTCCCCAGAGGGATGAATACGACTCAAGTCCCCCCGATGCTTCCTCCCAGAGGTTCTGCATGGCATAATCCCGGTTGCGGACTGCCGAACGCCCCCGGGGATCCATGGGGGAGAGTATCGTCTGATCCCGGGAAAAACAGATCCTCATGTTGTCCAGGTTGCCGAAGTACCAGGATGCGGGATTTTCCCTCAGCGTGAAGGCCGAAGGCGCCGCTCCGGCGCCAAGTGCGGAGTCTACCGGAACCCAGCCGAAACCGTCTATCCAGAATTCCGCCCAATAGTGACGCTGGCTTCCCCGGTTGTGCAGAATCAGGACGCCGGCATCAGGTATGGCAGGAATACCTGCCGCACGGGCAAGGGCGCAGAAGAGAAGACTTGCCTGGTACGCATCGGCGCTCTTCGTTTGCAGGGCTTCAAGCGCCCCTCCTGTACGGGAAGAACCGTTCAGAATACGGATTTCCTTGAGCATCCATTCGTAGATCCGCTTGGCCTTCATATAGGGATTTTTTTCCCTTCCAACAATACTATCGGCGGTTTTCTTTATCTGTTCATCATCCGAAGGGATCAGGGGGGAAGGCATAGAATAGCGGGAAGACGCATTGTTCTCCTGCCTTATCTGCTGGGCATTGATGACGGTTTCCTGGGCAAAGACTTCCACCTGATAGCTCTGGGTGATGGAAACCGTCTTGCCGGGACTCTGCTCCTGAAGCTGAAAGAGGCTTGTTCCCCGGTAATTTTCCACAAAAGGTTCCCGGTTCCGGTTGAGGAGCAATACATTTCTCTGGGATGCCGAAGAAACCGGCTGAGGTATCCAGAGGTAGAGGCTGTTGGACCCGGACGCCTCCTGCACGGAAACATCTACCGTATAGGAAATTGTATAGCTCCGTTTGTCTCTGAAGGCTTTGGTTCCCGGCCCCCGTGCAAGCTCAAGGAAAACAGGCCGGGAATTCCCCCTGGGACTCCTCAGTTCCAGGTTTCCGCTTACCGCCCCGTCGGGTACACGAACCCTGATCTCCCTTTCACTCCAGTATTCATAGCCCCCTTCGCTTTCCGAAACCTCAATTTCTTCGTTTTTTTGTACTTCCGCCGGGGCCGAGGGGGAACTCTCAGCCGTCCAGGAAAAGAAGATCCCGCTTCGTTCACGGGAATTACCGAAACCACTGCCCTGAATACTAAGAAGGGAACCGATGGAGACCGGTTCAGGACTTACCGAAACAATCCGGGGGGCAAGGCCCGATTCTCCGCCCTGAACAGACCGGGGAATGGCAACCCTGTTGGAAAAAAGGACGCCGTTACTCCTTTTCCCGTCCACATAGACGTAGATCAGCCCGGATTCCCCGAATTCCGGTACCCTGAGGCTGATTAGATCATCCTGCCACCGGATATAGGAGGCGCTGGTAGGGGAAGAGCCCGCTATGGTGATGTAGGATTCGGCCTGTTCTTTACCGAAACCTTCGCCATATATGTTGAGAAGCTGACCTATTACCCCGATAGGAGGGTCAATATACCCGATACGGGGAGCTTTTTCTGAACAGGAGAGAAAAAAAAAGGAGAAAAAAATACTTGTGAGGACTCTCCTCAATGGGATTCCTTCACCATCTGCTCCTCCGCATAGGGCCGCAGAGCCAGTTTTATTTCAATAAGGGCGTCATCATGGGGCTGCTTCTCCCCCAGAGGAAAGAAAAGAACCTCTTCCCCGAATTCCAGGGGAATGGTCTGAATGCTGGTAAAGTAACGCATCCCTTCACCGGGCATTTCAATCCATATCTGCCCCTGAGCTACCAGGAAACTCTTTCGTCCCGGCTGAATATAGGGGGTGAACTGGACCGCAATGATAATATTTGCCCCGACCATTTTAAGGCCGACAGGTCTGCCGGGAATCGTGACTTTCGAATTGACCGAATTCCAGACCTCTTCCCGGCCATCCTCCAGAATCCGGGCAATCATGTCGATTACCACCGCCTTCTCCTTAAGCGCAGGGAGAATTTCCTCCAGACCCGAATCCTGGGCCGTAAGCGTTGTTCCGGCCATCAGAAGCAGGAAACCACCGATAAAACCTTTCCGCATCATCAAGAAGGGAACATTGACGGCACACCTACTCCGATGGCCTCGGTTCCGGTTGAGGTTCAAGGGGCGCTTCTCCGGTAATCGGCGGCTTTAAGGATAGTCGGCTCCCCGGCGGAACTGAAATTCCGGCTTTCGGGGAGTTTCAGAATTACAAAATCCATGTTGTCATGGTTGCCCAGGTATTGCAATACTTCTCCCATATTGGTAACAGGGATCGTTTCATTGAGACTGCCTTCGATACTTCCCGCGGCAGCTATGGCCGGAACAGGCTGTACGGCAGGCTGCCGGGCCGCAAGCAGGGTGATCAGGGCAATGAGTCCGGCTGCCGCCGCTGCCGCCGCCGGAAGAGGTATCGAGATACGCTGCCTCCAGAAACTGTTTGCCCGGTAAACCCTCCGTTCTTTTGAACAGGCGATCCGGCTGTTGAGAGTATTCCAGACCTGTTCCCGGGCCGTTTCGGGAGAAGGAGTTGTTAAACGCACGGAGAGGCTTTGATAACTTTCAATACGTTTCCTGCAACGGGGGCAGGACTCCAGGTGGGAAACAAGCTTTTCTTTCCAAGGGGAAGGAAGCTCCCCATCTGTAAAAATTGAAAGAATTTGATGATCAGGGCACATCTCTTCCCTCCTTGCCGGGATCGGATTCCGCAGAATTTGATTTGGCAGAATCAGACTCCGGCTCCTTTTCCTCTACCAAAAGCCCGGATAAACGTTCCCGGGCTCTGAATACCCGCACCTTTACATTTCCTTCGCTGATTCCCAGGGCACGGCCTATTTCTTTGTAATTAAGTCCGCCATACTCCTTTAAGATCAATACTATTCTTAAATTTTCGGGAAGTTTTTCCAGCGCTTCCTGAACTTCAGTCAAGGTTTCCTTTTTGATAAGATCGCCTTCACCGGTTTCCACCTTCCGGCTGTCTTCCCGAAAAGCCCGCTGGTATGCTTTCCGTTCCCGTTCTTTACGTTTTGCATAGTTCAGGGAGGCATTTTTAACCACCCGGATAAGCCAATATTTTGCCTCCTCGGAGGAGGGGAAAACCATGTTCTTTTCATAGAGCCGGAAAAAAGCCTCCTGACAGAGGTCTTCTGCAGCTTCTTCACTGGCGGCAATTCTATAGGCCACCCGGTAAAGAATGGGAAAACAGGTATCATATAACCGGCGGAACTCCTCCATGGGCATCTGCCCGCGGGGTATTTTCCGTTCCTGCTGCCCATCGTCCTCTCTACTTATCTTTGATAACAAGTATCTGCCCCAATTGTTACATTTTTTCGCGCTTGAGCTATCCGCATGAAACGGAGTTTCATGTTCGATAACCCGGTTGGGTATCGAACAAGTTAAGATTCCCGGCGCCAGCTTGTTCCCGAAGGGCTGTCTTCGAGGAGTATACCCCGTTCCCTGAGCCTTGTCCGTATACTATCCGCCCTGGCGAAATCCTTTGCCTTTTTTGCAGCGGCCCGCTCTGCAATAAGCCCTTCAATTTCCGCCGCAAGCGCCTCATCCTCTCCTGTTCCTCCTTTTTTTTCGGCAATTCCCTCTTCAAGCTTCAGACCCAGCACCCGATCCATGTCAAAAACAGCGCAGAGAACCTCGGAAACCGGAGCTGAATTATCCCGAAGGAGGCCCCATAGTTCCGCCAGGGCACGGGGAGTTGAAAGATCCTCCTCCAGCGCCGTGTTGAACCTGTCCGTCCGTTCTTTTACCGGCTCCGAAAGATCCTTTGGAGAAGGGAGAATCCCGCCGGCCCTTTCCGCAGAACACTTCGTTTTTTGTCCGGTTGATTTTTCAAGGTTGGCAAGACTCAAAACACGCTCCGTGAGAGATCTTCTGGCATTTTTCGCCCCTTCAAGGCTCTCCCAGGAGAACTGAAGCTGACTGCGATAGTGTCCGCCCAACAGAAAATAACGGTAGTCCAGGGGATCGTAACCCCTGTCCACAAGGCTCTGAAGCGTGAGAAACGAGCCTGAAGACTTGGACATCTTTCCCTTGTCCAGCACGAGAAATTCATTATGAATCCAGTATTTAACCCAGGGATGCTTCCCTGTGGCAGCCTCGCTCTGCGCTATTTCGTTGGTGTGGTGAATGGGGATGTGGTCGATACCTCCGGCATGAATGTCGAACTGTTCACCCAGATACTTGATGCTCATGGCGGAACACTCGATATGCCAGCCGGGATAACCCCTTCCCCAGGGACTGTCCCAGATCAGAGCCTGATTTTCAAACTTACTCCTGGTAAACCAGAGCACAAAATCAGCATGGTTGCGTTTGTTTTCGTCCACCCCGGTACGGGCGCCGGCCTTGAGATCTTCCATCCTGAGCCGGGCCAAATCGCCATAGGAGGGGAATTTTGAAATGTCGAAGTAGAGATTTCCCCCGGCGCTATAGGTAAAACCCGCCGCTTCAATCCGCTGAATCAGGGCGATCATGTCATCTATATGTTCCGTGGCCCTGCAAACCAGAGAAGGGCGGGTAATGTTCATCCGTTCAGTATCGGCAAAGAAGGCCTTCGTGTAAAAATCGGCAAGCTCAAGAACACTCTTTCCCCGTTCCCCGGCGGATTTGAGCATCTTGTCGTCCCCTTCGTCGTTATCCCCCGACAGATGACCCACATCGGTGATGTTCATGACATGGTTTACCTCGAAACCAGAACGGCGCAGAGAGCGGACAAGAATATCATGGAGTACGTAGGCCCTGAGATTCCCGATATGGGCATAGTTATAAACCGTGGGACCGCAGCCGTAAAACCCGATTTTACCGGGATTAACCGGTTCAAGGGGCTGCAGCTCCCGTCCCATGGTATTGTAGAGGGTAAAGGCCATTTTTGAAACAATACGCAAAAACGCGGAAAAAATCAACAACAAAAAACCAAACGGCGGCCGGCAGGGCATCGGCGTTTACATTCAAATCCCCGGGAACTACCAAGGATCGAAGGGATTTTAACCGCACGGCAAAAAAGCCGCAGAGGGAAGGGATAATAGGGAAACCTGAATATTCCATTTTCGCCTTATGCGCTGTTACGGTTAGTTTCTCTTGCCTGGTCTTTTAGACTAATGAATGTACCGGGAGCTTTGCGTGTACGCCTGCGGCGCCGCTTATCCCTGTCCCATGGACGTCGCAGGATGCGGGATAATGCCATTAAGATGCAGGCATCTCAGCCTGATGAAAAAAGGCGGAAGATGTTTTTTCTGCCCGTCTTCCGCCCTGAATGGTACCGTTACACTTATATATCCGTCGAATCGCTATAGATAACCGAGCCGGTTTCAACGCTCAAGCACCTTACAGTAAGTTTACGCTGACTGGCCGAACCGGTGATAGAAAAAGTTACGATGGTTTCCACCCCCAGCATTTTGCCGATATTCACATACGCATCGTCACTTACCGCTCCTGAAGACTGATATTGCTTTTCCGCTTCTATGACCTGCAAATTCTGCCGGTCCAGAACAGTTATAGTCCCCGCGGCTATGAGGGAGTCCGCTATTTCCCGGATGACAACGTCAACTGTATCGGTTTCAGATGTGGATACGTTGAGCAAGGAAACACGCGAACCTGCCGGAAGCACGTTGATGAGTCCGTTCGACACCCTTCTGATGGCCAGTTCCCGGGCGGACGTGCCGGTTTGGTTCGCCGCCGCCGCAGCGTTTTCGCCGCGGAACCCTTCCGGGCGGGCCAGCTCCGTACGGGCTTTGGTATACCCTGTGGCGTTTACGAGACTGGACATGAGGGAAATCGCCGCGTCCAGACCGTCCGGGGGCTGCGCCAAAATGGCCGCGTTGTAACCCGCCGGCCGGCTGCCCGTTTCCGCGTAAATTTTAGCGTAGGCTTCCTGGGCCGCTTTCACATTTCCCGCCTTTATCAGGGCATCGGCCTCTTTCGCCCTGGCCTTGATCGCCTTGTCCTTGGATGTCTCCTTTTCCAGTTTCAGGCGTTCCGTGGATGTCCAGGACACTACCCCGCGGTTAAAGCCAATTAGCGCTTTTTCGGCGGCAGTCTTGGCCAGAGACAAGCCTGACTGCGGGTTGTCCGGGTTTTCATTACTATTCGACACCGTCTGCGATATTTTTCTTTCACCGTTGCGGACAACCGTCCCGTCCCGATCGTTTATGATGCGGTATGTAAACTCGAGAGACACCTCCCGGTCATAGACCGTCACCCGGACATTGATGCTCTCGCCCTCACTCGTCTTCTGGACGCGTTGCTCTTGATGGGATCCGTCTTTTACCGTATAACCGGTAACCATCCCTGTTAAAACAGCGTCGGCCATACCTGTATTCGGCGTATATCCGGCATACTCTACCACCTTAAACGTGTTCGTCCCGTTGATTTTATCCCTAAAGATGACCGTCAGCGCCTCGGCAACTTGTTCCCGGCCCTCCGACCCTTCGAAGGGCCTGATCACCAGCCGCTCGATACGCTTGTATCCATCATGGGCGGATGGTTGACGGAAATTGGTATAGAAGTTGCGTACGAAACGAAAAACGCCGCCATGACGAGCGTTCCCGCAAGAACAAAATTTTTATTTTTCACAAAAACCTCCACTTTGGGGCTTTTATCTCCTGAAATTTCCGTCCTCAAGGACAGATTTTCAGCTTTTCTGAATATCCCCCGGAAAACCGGGGAAAATTACCGGATAAATGTTTTTTGGTCACTTATAATGGCTTGTTAGACACCTGCCCCGTCGGTCTGTACGATCTTCATGCCCGTACCGCATTCCCCTTGCAGTGTAGAAAAACAAGGGAAAAGAAGGCTTTGTTTATGTCCCGGCGGCAGCTATCTTATTCCCGGTCGTGTGGTTCGTGAGGTTTGTGGTCTATATTTTTCCTGCTATTTATTGATACTTTGAATTTCCGGTGCCCGGCGGTGCGTGTTTGACTACGGGCCGGACAAGGTGTAGAATTCTGTTTTATGGTGAGCGGGAAGTTGAAGGAATAACCGTTGAAGGAGTAATGTATGCGTATTTTAACCGGCGGCTTTAGCCACGAATCCAATTCCTTTAACCCCATCATCACGGGGGAAGACGACTTTGCCGTGTTCCGGGGGGGCGGAATCGCCGAAAACAGCGTATTTTCCCGCCATTCCTCCGCGGGGATCGCCGAAACCCTGAAGAAGGGCGGGGCGGAGATTGTGCCCACCGTGCTGGCAAGGGCGGTACCCAACGGGGTTGTCTCCGCCTCGTTTTACCGGAAGATAAAGGCAGAATTGCTGGACCGGGCCCGGGAAGCCCTGAAACAGGGGCCCGTCCACGGCGTCTGCCTGGCCCTCCACGGCTCCATGAAGGTGGAGGGGGATATATGCGCCGAGGAGGATCTCTGCGGCGCCCTGCGGGAGATTCTTCCCCGCGTCCCCTTTACCGCGGCCCTGGACATGCACGCCGCCATCACGCCGGCCCTGTTGGAAGCCGTTGATGCCTTTGCCGCTTACAAGACCGCCCCCCACACCGACAGCTATGAAACCGGCGTGCTTGCCGCGGAAATGCTGTTGAAAACCCTGAACACGGGGAAGAAGCTCTACACCGCCCGGGTACGCGTTCCCATGATGATCGCCGGGGAAAAATCGGAGACCGCCGCGGAACCTATGTCTTCCCTTATCGCGGCCTGCCGGGAGCTGGAAAAACCGGCTCCGGCCCGGCCCGCCATGCTGGCGGCTTCCCTGCTCCTGGGTTTCCCCTGGGCGGACTGCGAGTACAACGCGGTTACCGTCCTGGTTTCCGCCTTTGAGGAAGATAAGGCCGTTGCGGATCGGGCGGCCCGGGAACTGGCGGAGGAATTCTGGCGCCGCCGGGGGGAATTCAATTTCCACACGGAGTATTACAACTCTACAGAAGCCATAGCAGCGGCCTTTGCCGCCGTCCAAAGGGGGGAACAGCCGGTCTTTGTGTCCGATTCGGGGGACAATCCCACGGCGGGGGCCGCGGGGGACGCTACGGAACTGCTGGAAGCGATCCTTGCCGCGATGGATCAGACGGACCGGCTTCCCGGCCCCCTGCTCTACTCCGGGTTCTACGACGAGCCGGCGGCGGCGGCCTGTCTCAAGGCCGGGGAGGGGGCGGAGCTTGACATTACCCTGGGGGGCAACTGGGATAAGATCAACGGGAAAAAGATTCCCCTGCGGGTAGGGGTAAAAAAAATCGTCTCCGATTACGGCCCCTACCATTCGGTTCTGGCCCTGCTGAGCTGCCGTAATATCCTCATCAGCGTTACCTCAAAACACATCGGCTTTGGGGACGGAGGCCTGCTCCCCGCCCTGGGCATCAACGCGGCGGAGTACCCGTTGGTGGTGGTAAAACTTGGCTACCTGGAGCCCTGCTTTAGGAACATCGCCGGGCGGGCCATCATGGCAACTTCCCGGGGCTGTTCCAACGAGATCCTGGAAACCATCCCCTACAAAAAGCTGCGCCGTCCCCTATACCCCCTGGACAAGGACATGGACTGGCAGCCGGATTAAGCCTGCCGGCAATGATCCGGCAAGACCCTCAGGCGGCGCGTCTGCCTGAGTCCCTGCTCGTGCCCTTCGCGGTAAACTAAGAATTGTTGACAAATCCGGTGACCGCCTCCCATTTTTGTGATATATATGAACCATGAGCCGCCGTGCCCTGTCTGAGCGAATAATCGACACATGTTCCCAGAAATGTCCTTGTCAGATTGATGTCCGTTATGACGAACCTATGTCCCTTCATACAACCTTCAGGACAGGCGGCCCTGCGGATGTCTGGGTACGGCCGCAGGGAGATTCTTTTCCCGGCTATGCGGCTGTCCTGTTCGAGGATGCCCGGGCTGCCGGAATTCCGGTATTCATTCTTGGGAGCGGGGCCAATATCCTTGTTGCAGACAGGGGAATCCGGGGCATAGTGCTGGATACGGCAGGCTGGAAGAATATTAATCCTAAAAATTCAATCGAACGGAAAGCGAAGTTTTCTGCGGGCTTCGGGTGGCGGCAGGAGACGGATGGCGAAAGCATGGTTTTTTACGCGGGAACGGCGGCGGATGAGGCTGTCGAGGCTGCCGCTGCGCTGGGGCTTTCCGGACTTGAGTTTCTGGCGGGTATGCCGGGGAGCATCGGCGGGGCACTGTGGATGAACGCCCGCTGCTACGGAAAGTCGGTTTCCGATGTGCTTGTGGAAACTGAAATTCTCGAATTTTCTCCGGGAGTGGAACATGCCGCCGGGCCGCAACGAAGCGGAGGTAAAGGTTCCCTTCCCCAAAGACGGTTGATTCCCTTTAACACTGCGGACTTCGGCTACAAGAAGAGCCCCTTCCAGGGCCGGGATGCCCTGATCTTATCCGGACGCTTCGCATTCAGACCCCGGCCCGGGGCGGAGATCCGGCGGGAGATGGAGGGGTACCGCAGGGATAGGGAGGAGAAGGGGCACTACCGCTACCCCTCGGCAGGTTCCGTCTTCAAAAACAACCGGGAATTTGGAAAACCCACGGGGAAGATCATCGACGAACTGGGGCTGCGGGGTTTTGCAGCCGGCGGCGCTCAGGTGGCCCCTTTCCATGGGAATATCATCATTAATAAAGGCAATGCCTCTTCCGCGGATATACGTTCTCTTATCGGCGAAGTGACGGTGCGGGTCAAGGCGGCAACAGGATTTATGCTGGAACCGGAGATACTGTTTGCCGGCGACTGGTAAAAGCCAATCTCAATGGAGATGAAATGTAAAAGGTTGAGATAGCCGCCGTTTGGGATGAAATTGAGGAACGGAGAAAAACTATAGGTTTTCCTCCGGTTTTGTGATATATTTTGAAGTAGAGTGAGCGTGTTCCGGAACAAGCTCTTGGGAAATCAGTCTAAAACCCGGTTTTCCTAAGTTCCAAAATTATGATCCTGCCGGATCACCGGATCTTGGAACAGCTTCGAGTGGAAAAAATGGAACAAAAACCGGAAATTCTGGTCAAACAGGGAACTTCATTCGCTACAAAGGAAGAGGCTGTCAGGGAAGCCTGTAACATGCTTGCCCTGGCCGGCTGCGTGGCGCCCGATTATGCGGAGAGCATGCTTAAACGGGAAAGTGTCAATTCAACCTATCTGGACAAGGGTTTGGCTATTCCGCACGGCATGGCAGCCGACAAGATCCGGGTTCATAAAGACGGTTTTGCCGTATTGCAGATCCCGGGTGGAGTGGATTGGGGGGACGGAGAGCGGGCAAGCATTGTCATAGCCATTGCGGCCGGCGGGGATACCCATCTGGAACTGATGCGCAGGCTGGTCAGAGTGCTTCAGAATGATCAAGCGATGGAAAAAATTAAAAATACACCTGACGCCGAAGTCATAGTCAAGATTCTTGCCGGAGGGGAACCTTTATTCCGTTAAAAACAGCAAAAGGGGATTACTTTTGAACGAAGCAGGCAGTGAAACTTCAATCTTGCCTTTTTTTGTCGTGGTAACCGCCTGTCCTACCGGTATTGCCCATACCTTTATGGCGGCCGAAAGTCTGGAACTGGCTGCAAGAGAGATGAATATCGCTCTTCGGATAGAGACCCAGGGGGCGGCAGGAACAGGCAGTCCTCTTACGAAAGAGGAAATCCAGGCAGCCGATCTGGTTCTGATTGCCGCCGACCGGGTGGTAGACCGTTCCCGTTTTGCGGGGAAATGGGTTCTGGAAACCAGCGCCAAAGAGGCAATCGTCTCGGGGAATAATCTTCTCCGCCGTGCGGCAAACGATGCTGTTTTTCAGGAACCGGCCAAACCCGAAGAGCGGCGGGTATCAATGGCGCTGGTTCTCAATGCGGTTTTGCCGGTATGGCTGAATTTCCGTGATAAAAACCGGGGGGAATCAGGTTTAAGGACGAATTTCAATTTTTACCGGCACCTGATGACCGGCGTCTCCTTTATGCTTCCCTTTGCCGTAATCGGCGGGCTATGTACGGCTCTGGCCTATGGACTTGGGGGTATCGAAGCGGAGGGAAGGCTCAGTCAGTTTCTGCTTATCTTGGGAAACCAGGGTTTTAGTCTTATGACCCCAATTCTGGCAGGATTTATTGCCCGTTCCATTTCCGGCAGGCCCGGTATAGCGCCGGGGATAATAGGCGGTATCCTCTGTAATGTCATGAAAACAGGCTTCTGGGGAGGAATCTTCGGCGGATTTATAGCGGGATTTACCGTCTATTACCTCAACCGGTTCCTCAGACTGCCGAAAAGTTTTGGAGGTCTCAAGCCGGTACTCATTCTGCCTGTTGCCGGAACCTTCATCACCGGTTTTTTCCTCTATTTTATGGCAGGTCTCCCTCTTGCCGCTCTTCACGGCAGGCTTACTCTGTTCCTTAACAGTCTCCGGGGTTTCAGTTCCGCCGGTCTCGGCATTCTTCTGGGCTGTATGATGGCTCTGGATCTGGGAGGGCCCGTCAACAAGATTGCCTTTGCCTTTGCTCTGGGACTTCTCGGTTCCGGGGTATCGGGCCCTATGGCCGCGGTTATGGCCGGAGGCATGACCCCGCCCCTGGGAGCCGCTCTGGCGAGTTTCCTCTTCCGTTCCCGTTTCAATCCTGCGGAACGGAAAGCGGGGGGCATCGCCTTTGTTTTGGGCCTGGTCTTTAACAGTGAAGGGGCAATACCCTTTGCCGTCGCCGATCCCTTCAGGAGTATTCCTTCCTTTATCGCAGGTTCCGCCCTGGCGGGTGCCCTTTCAATGAGTTTTAACTGCAAGCTCATGGTTCCCCACGGAGGTATCTTTGCCATACTCATTCCCGGCGGAGTCAATGATGCGTTCCACTATCTGCTTGCCATTGCGGCAGGAAGCTTGCTCTCCGGCCTCCTCCTGGGGTTTTTGAAGCTGGGGAAGAAACCTGTTCCCGTCTCCGGAGAGACTTGAGTGGCGCCGTGGGACGAAACCCTCAATTGCATGAGGCTGTTCCGAAACCAACCGGGTTTTAGAACAAGCTCACATGATATATAATGATAAGTGAAACGTTATGGTTAACTCTTTTTTTGAAGAAATGCACAAGATGCCGAAAGCGGCGTCGTATAACCTATTTCCTTATGTCCCCGGTCCGGATGGACGCATGGTAAATTCTCATTCCAATGCCGGTACGGATCTGGATCTTGCAGAAAAGGGCCGCCTGCTCATCCTGAGTGATCTTCACATGGGGGCAGGCAAGCGGGACGATCTTGCCGCTAACGGGGAACTTCTCATAAAGGCGCTGGAAGATTACTACTTTCCCGCGGGCTGGACCCTGATACTGAACGGTGATATTGAAGAATTGCAGCGTTTTCATCTTACCCAGATTCGGGAACGCTGGATTAGGCTCTATCAGATCTTTGACCGTTTCAATGCCGAAGGCAGACTCTACAAAAACCTGGGCAACCACGACGAGGATCTTATCTTCGAGCGGAATTATCCCTACAGCCTTACCAACTTTATCCGGGTAAAGGGGATAATCCCCATCTATATCTACCACGGCCACCAGAGTTCCCGAATCTATACGAATTACAACAGCCTGCTCAGGACAGGAGTCCGGTATATTCTCAAACCTTTCGGTATCAAAAACATTTCCAGCGCCCGCAGTCCCTACCGGCGTTTTTCGGTCGAAAAAAAATCCTATAATTTCTCCATAAAAAACAATTGTATTTCGATTATCGGCCATACCCATCGGGCGCTTTTTGAGTCTCTGGGACGTTTTGACTATATCAAGTACGAGATTGAACGGCTCTGCCGGGATTACCCTTTCTCGGAAGGGGAGGAAAAGCATAAAATTGAAGACGAAGTGGCCGCCCTCCTTGGGGATTTAAGGAAGCTCAAACGCAAGGAGAGGCAGGATGTACTGCGGCAGAGTCTCTACGGCAATGAAATGCCGGTGCCCTGTCTCTTCAATTCCGGTTCGGCGATAGGCCGCAAGGGGATCGACGCCATAGAATTGGATGACAGATCCATAGCGCTGGTTTACTGGTTTGCCGAGGGTCATGAGAGAAAGTTCATCCGCCGGGGCCATTATCCGGTAGAGTATCTTGAAAACAGCCCTTACCGCCGTTCGGTACTGAATCAGGACAGGCTGGACTATATCAAGGCACGGATTGAGTTGTTGGGAGCGAGGTTTTTTTAGGGGAACACTGATTAAATGACGCCAATCAGCGTTTCCCTGTGTATGTGCTCATTTCATTGCGCACATACCGCATTAAAGCAGTACTGATTTGTTCTCGATTGAATAAATCAGTGCTTCCCTAGAGCTAACTGAGGCTGTTCCAAAATTATGATCCTGACGGATCACTGGATTTTGGAGCAGCCTTGTCCGATATAGTATATAGTGTCTGTCCGTAAAGTCGGTTACTTTGCGGACAGACCTTGCATTTGCGCATCTTTCGGTTTATTGGAAAAAAGCGGTCAAAATTCCGCTTTGACAAGGGGGATTTTATCTTGGGTCGTGTGATTGTATTGCTCTTGCTTATAATTGCCATGGCCGGCGGAGGCTTGGTCTGGTTTGATTACCTGGGGCTCATTGATGTAAAGACCGTTATAGCTCCCGTGTACCGTTTGATCGGCAGGGAAGGGCGCTCTCAGCCCAAAACCGGTGACGACGAACTCCTCAATATCGATGCGGAACGCCTCTCGATACGGCTTGAGGCCCTGGAACTCCGGGACAGGGAGCTTGATAACCGGGAAGAAGAATTGACCGGCCGCTACGGCGAGATTGAGCAGATGGCCCAGGAACTTGAAGAAAGACAGAAAGCGCTTGATGACAGGGAGAATTCCATAAATGCCGGGGTGGAGGAAACCGATAATAAAGAGAGGAACGTTGAGCAGAACGCCCGGTATTTGACGGGTATGCCTCCGGAGCGAGCGGTGGGCATCATATTCGCCATGGATGACCAGGACATCATCGACGTTTTCAGGAAGACCGAGGAAATTGCCCGGGCCGAAGGGACTACTTCCATTGTATCCTACTGGCTGTCGCTTATGGCCGAAGACACCGAAGGTGCGGCACGGGCGGCGGAATTGCAGCGGAAAATGGCCGGACGTCCCTAAAGCGGACATCTATAGGGCAAAATTCCCGGTTCTCCGAAATATGAAAAACTGGAGGCCGGGATTTGATTCACATATCATCCCACGTTGAAATGCATACAGGGACCGAAGAAGCCAAAGCTCCGGAACATTCCGTGGAATCTTCGTCCCGGGCAGGAGCGATAAAGTCCAGAAAGGAAAAGAAGGGAGGCGCCCTGGGCGTCTTTGCAAAGATCCTTGCCGGGCTCACTGCCGTTAATACCAAAACAGTACAAACAGGACAGACTGAAACCAGGGAGGCCGAAGGCGCCGCCGTCAAAGCGGAAAGTCTCCGCCGAAATTCGGGAAAGGCCGGTTTCGGTTCAGAAAAGGCTGAAGCCGAAGCTGCCGTGGAAAAGAAGAAGCCCGCGCTCACACGTTCTTCGGATAGTAAAGATTCCGGGGAAGAAATGTTCCCCACAGAACTTCCGTTGCCCCGCGAAGGGCCCGGGGAAAATGAAACGGAATCTTTCCGGGAAGTGTCCGGGGAGGTCTCCGTTGAGGAAACGGAAGACGGAATAAAGGCTGCCGGAAGCGGGGAATCCGGTCTGCTTCAGAGCCGGAAAGCCGGAAACCGGCCGGAGGGTGATCCGCTCATAAACCCCATTGCCGTCAATCCCGCTTCCGTTCCGGTACAGGAAACAGCTTACCCCGTCTCTAAACCCAATGGAAAGAAGTCCGATTCTTCCCTGGTCAGGACTAAAGACGATGCCGGAGAATACTCCCCCCCTGAGGGAATGGCCCGCCGGGCCAGGGGGCCGGAACTTTTCCGCTTTTCAGGAGAAGGCAAGGCCGGGCTCGTGGATATCATCGGCCGGGACAAGACTCGTCCCGGCAAGGCCGCAGAAAGCCGGGAAAAACGGCAGGGCAAGGCTGCGGTGGAAGTACAGGATCTGCGGAGCCTTGACGAAAAAACCAATGCCGATTCCGCCAGGGCTTTTCAGAATTCGCTAAAGGCAACGGATAACTCTTCTGACGTACCACTTGAATTCCGGGGAGACGGAATGCCGCCTGCGTCCCGGGAGACGGCCTCCGCGGGAGAGTTAGTCTCAAGCCGGGAAGGCCGTTCAGCCCAATCCCTCAGCGAATTTCTGGCCCGGGAACTCCACCAGAACCTCAACGGCGATATTGTCAGGCAGGCCCATCTGGTGCTCCGGGACGACAATGCAGGGAGCCTCCGGCTTTCCCTGAAGCCAGAATCTCTGGGCAATGTTAAGATACGTCTTGAAATGTCCGAAAACAAGATAACAGGCAGAATCATTGTGGAAAGCGAAGAGGCCTTCCGGGCCTTCACCCAGGAGATTCATGCACTGGAAGAGGCATTCAGGGAATCCGGCTACGATACGGCAAACCTGGAAATGTCTCTGGCCGGAAACGGCGCAGGAGAGGCCGGTGGAGAGGGGCAGGGGGAAGAAGCGAGTTCCCTCTTTCACGCTCAGGCAGCCGCCTTGCGTTACGAATCGGCTGGAGAAAACCGTATAAATTCTGCGGGTTCTGTCATTTGGCAGGACATGCAGGTGAATGTACTGGTATAGCCAAAAACGCAGGAGCAAAACCCTATGGATTTACAGACACAAATGAGTTCTCTGGAAATAGCGATGCTCAGGAACGATAATGACCGGTTTAACAAAACCATTAACCAGGGAAAAACTCCCCAGCAAAATCTGGGCAAAGATGATTTTCTCAAACTACTTATCACCCAGCTTTCATATCAGGATCCTACGGCTCCCATGGAAGACAGGGAGTTTATCGCTCAGATGGCACAGTTCTCAAGCCTTGAACAGATGACAAGTATGGCTCATGACTTTGCGGAACTCACCCGGCTCATCTCCGGCTCGGAGGCTTCAAGCGCTTTGGGCCGGCCGGTGGAGATTAGCGACGGGGATCGGATCATTCAGGGAACCGTAAAGGCGGTGAACCGCGGCGAAATTCCGGAAATTCTGGTAAACGGCGCCTACTATCCCTGGGAAAAAGTAACCAGGATTTATGAACAATAAGGAGTATAGCCTATGATGCGATCATTGTTTTCCGGCGTTGCGGGCCTTCAGAACCATCAGACCAGGATGGATGTGATCGGTAACAATATTGCCAACATTAATACTACCGGTTTCAAGAGGAACCGGGTAAACTTTCAGGATATTCTTTATCAGCAGATGCAGGGCGCTTCCCATCCTACCGAAGATTTGGGCGGCGTAAACCCCAAAGAAGTGGGCCTCGGAATGAGCATTGCCTCTATTGATACGATTCATATTCAGGGGTCTCTGCAGACCACCGGCGTGCAGACCGACCTTGCAATACAGGGAACCGGTTTTTTCATCCTCCAGAACGGGCCAAACACCCTCTACACCAGGGCCGGGGCCTTCAGTCTCGATGAAGACGGCACCATGGTGAACCCCGCCAACGGTATGCAGGTTCAGGGCTGGATGGCCCAGGATATTCAGGGAACCCGGTTTATTGACGTGTCCCGCCCGGTGGAAAATCTCATCGTTCCGGTAGGTTCCAAGGATCCTGCAAAAGCCACGGAGATAGTAAACTTTGCCTGTAACCTGGACAAACGCACTCCCATGCTGCCTCCCGAAGGGGTAAGCGAACTGCAGACCAAGGAGAGTACCTGGTCCACGCAGATCGAGATCTTTGACAGCTTCGGTATTGAGCATATTCTTCAGATCGAGTTTACCAAGGTAAATAACGGTGAAGAGGCCAACAACAATACCTGGAGAGCCAATGTAATCGTCGATCCTCCCGATCCCGATGCTCCCGATGCCGAAGAAAACATAAATCCCCGGCAGACGGCAGTCGGAATCGGCGGAGAAGTTCCCGCAGAAGGCGCACCTACCGATTTCTGGGTACGTTTTGACAACAACGGTACGCTGATTCAGGCGGCCGATACGGAAGGCAACAATATTGTCAATGCGGGTCAGGTGCTCATGAATGTGGCTTTTAACGTCATTGAGGCGACTCCCGGTGAACCGGGGGTGCCCATCCGCCAGGAATTTACCCTCAATCTGGGAACCGTGGGCAGCACGGTAAATTCCATCACGCAGTTTTCCGAAAGCTCTTCTTCCAAAGCGGTCGTCCAGGACGGCCGCACGATGGGTTATCTTGAAAACTTCAAGATCGATCAGTCGGGGCTTATCACCGGGATTTACTCCAACGGTACCACCAGGGCCATCGGACAGCTTGCTATGGCAAGCTTTACCAACCAGGGAGGACTGGAAAAGGCAGGGGAGAATACCTTCCGGGTTTCAAACAACTCAGGCCCTGCAAATGTCGGGCCCTCCGGTATTGCCGGCAAGGGAAAGATCGTAGCCGGTAGTCTGGAGATGTCAAACGTGGACATGGCAGATCAGCTCACCGACATGATCATCACCCAGCGCGGCTTCCAGGTTAACTCCCGGACAATACAGACTGCCGATCAACTCCTCCAGGAGTTGTTGACCCTGAAGCGGTAATGGAGGTTAGTGAATGATTAAGGTGACCAGGCTGGACGGGGTTGAATATTACGTGAATCCCCATCAAATTGAAGCTATAGAGATCAATCCCGATACCACCCTGGTCATGCTTTCCAATAAACATTTGGTTATACTGGAAGAAGTACAGGAAGTGCTGAAAAGAATAGAAACGTACCGTAGACGCATTAACGCCTTTAAGGACGGAGATTAGGGTTTATGGATATATCGACTATAATCGGAATTGGCGGCGCCTTCGGCATGGTGGTGTTCTCTGTCCTTGTCGGCGGGGGGAACATTCTGGCCATCATGGATCTCCCCTCCTTCCTCATGGTCGTACTCGGTTCATATTTCGCCCTCATTACCAGTACCAGCCTGGCAGGCGGCCTGGGGATCTGGAGCATACTCGGCCGTACCTTCAACATTCCGGTATTCAATGAACAGAGTATAATTCAAAAGATGATGTCTTTTTCCGAGAAGGCCCGCCGTGAGGGCCTTTTGGCATTGGAAGATGAGCTTGAAGATCTCGATGACGAGTTCATGAAGAAGGGGCTCCGTCTCGTAGTAGACGGAACCGATGCGGAGATTATCCGTTCTCTTATGGAACTGGAACTTTCCCAGATGCAGGGCCGCCATGCGGATAAGATAGGCACGGTGAATCAGTGGGCCGCACTGGCTCCCGGTCTTGGAATGCTGGGTACGGTTGTCGGACTCATAGGAATGCTCCAGAACCTGGAAGACAAGGCTTCAATCGGGCCCAACATGGCCCTTGCTCTGGTAACCACATTGTACGGCTCCATGGTTGCGAACCTCCTCATGATCCCCTTTGTCATGAAACTCAGGTCGCAGGATTCCAAAGAAAGCACGGTGAGGGAGATGATTATCGAAGGCGTTCTTTCGATTCAGGCCGGGGATAATACCCGCATTCTTGCCATGAAGCTCCTCGCATACCTCAACCCACAGGACAGAAAAACCCTGGAAGCGGAACTTGTAAAGGATTAAAGAGTGGCGCGGAAAAAGAAAGAAGTCGAAGGACCTACCGGACAAGAGTGGCTGACCACCTATTCAGACATGGTTACTCTCATGCTCTGCTTCTTTGTGATCATGTTTAATCCCGATGAATCCACCAGCTCCCAGATGGAACAGATCGCCGCCTCCATGAATGCATTGGGCCTCGGGATGATGGCCGGAGGCAATACGCTTTCCGCAGGCCGCAATGCGGATCTGGGGAATACGGTCATGTCCCTGCCTTCCATGGAACGGGGCCGTTCTCTGGGAACGGCGCTCCGCAAGGCGGTGAGCATATTTAGCCCGGAAATTAAATCCCAGAAGATACGCGTTACCCAGGATGAACGGGGCCTTGTAATAACGCTTGCTTCCGATGCGTTTTTTAACCCGGCAAGCGCCAGAATCAACATAGAACAAACCAGGGATATTCTGTTACGGCTGGGGACTTTGCTGGTTTCCGATGATATACGGGATAAAAACGGCAAACTGCGGCCCATCAGGATAGAAGGCCACACGGATGACGAAACAACGGATCCCTACGGGCCCTGGGAGTCGAATTGGGAACTCTCAACGGCCCGGTCTATAAATGTACTTCGCTATCTTTCCGATATTGGAGTAGAGGAGAAGCGTTTCCAGGTTGCAGGTTTTGCAGATACCAAACCTATAGCCGATAACAGTACCCCGGAAGGCCGGGCTTATAACCGCCGAGTGGATATTATCATTCTGGACGACGGGCATTTATAAACAGGGAGCGTTTTCAAAACAACCGGTTTTGAAAATCCCTTAGAGGAGAAACGAATGTCAGACACTGATGATCTGGATTTTTCAGGTGAGGAGCCGGCCGCTGAGAGTGCTCCAAAAAAAGCATCCGGTCTCGGCGCTCTACTGCCAAATCTTCTAAAATTTGTCGCTATTGGATTGGGGGCTGTTGTTTTTATCGTTACCGTGTCGCTGATCACCTACAAGATCATGAGCGGCGGGGGAAAGAGCCAGACCGTGATTACCGATCCCGCCTCTCCCTATGTGGGCAAGCGGCCCGAATACGCCGCATACACCCTCATTGGGTCCGTCAATACCCGTACCAGGGATACTGCCGTCGTCTATTCGGTAACCGTGGACATGATCATCCAGTACGATCTTAATGATACGGCAGCCCAGACGGAACTCACAGGCCGGCAATATGAACTCCGGGACTTTGTGCGCAGTTACTTTAGCGGTAAATATGCGGAAGAGCTCAAGCCGGAAAATGAATCCCGGCTCAAACAGGACATCAAGGAGATCCTCAATACCCGTTTTCTCGATACGGCCAAGGTACGCAACATTTTGTTTAATAAACTGGATGTGATGGAGATGTATTAAAAGACCCTTGAAGCTGTTCCAAAACTTCAGTTTTTGGAAAAAGCTCTTTTGACTTGCTTTTTCGGCCTGAAGCGGTATAGGATGAGAATATGACCGAAGTACTTTCACAGGATGAAATAGATCAGCTTCTTACCGCTATAAACGCCGGAGACACCGAACCGGAAGATTTTCGCCCTGCCGCGGATACCCGCAAGATCAAAATTTACGACTTCAAGCGGCCGGATAAATTCTCTAAGGAACAGATCCGTACCGTTTCGATCATGCACGAGACCTTTGCCCGTCTTACCACCACAAGTCTTTCGGCTCAGCTTCGTTCCATGGTGCATGTTCATGTTGCTTCGGTCGATCAGCTTACCTACGAAGAATTTATCCGTTCAATTCCTACCCCTACTACGCTGGCTATCATCAACATGGATCCCCTCAAGGGAAACGCGATCCTTGAAATAGACCCCGCCATTACCTTTTCCATTATTGACCGCCTCTTCGGCGGCAAGGGGGACGCTACCAAAAGCCAGCATGAACTTACCGATATTGAAACATCGGTCATGGAAGGCATCATCGTCCGTATTTTGGGAAACATGAGGGAAGCGTGGACAACGGTGATAGACCTCCGGCCCCGGCTGGGGCAGATCGATACTAATCCCCAGTTTGCCCAGATCGTTCCCCCTACGGAAATGGTGGTTCTTGTTACCCTGGAAACCAAGGTTGGAGAAGTTGAAGGGATGATGAACTTCTGTATCCCTTACCTTACCATTGAGCCCATCATCGGAAAATTGTCCGCCCAGTTCTGGTATTCCTCTGTACGGCGTAATGCTACCACGGAAAATCTGAATGTGCTAAAGGAGAAGCTCGCAACCGTCGATGTTAATGTTGTAGCCGAAATCGGAAAAATAAATGTTCCGGTTCGGGATGTGCTTTCCCTGCAGGTCGGGGATGTCGTGCGGCTTTACAATACCCGGATCGGCGATCCTTATTCGCTCAATATCGGCTCCAAAAAGAAGTTTCTGTGTCGTCCCGGTGTTATCGGCAAAAAAATGGCGGTACAGGTTATCAAAAAGATTGCGGAGCTTGAACAGGATGAATTTGAAGAACTGGCTTCGGAGGGGGAAGAATTATGAGTGACGGCGCACTCTCTCAGGATGAGATAGACGCATTATTAGCAGGTGTAGATTCATCGAGTTTGGGCGGCGGCCCCACACCCGCGCCTATGGCTCCTTCCATGGGGGGCGGTTCTCCGGTGGATGTTCAGGCATTACAGGGTTTTCTTGCCTCTACGGTAGATGCCCAGTCCAGTAACCTTTCCATGATGACCGGATCCCAGGTTTCAATCAGGGGCCCCCAGGTAAGCAGTACCAACAGGGACGCCCTTCTCAATCAGCTTCCCGACATGGTAACGGTTGTAAAAGTGGATTTCAGTTCCGGCTTTCCCGGAGAGCATATGTTCCTTATTCCCGAGGCTACGGCAAAGAGTATTGCCGCCCTTATGAACAAGGAAGAGAATATTGAACTTGATGAAATGGCAATGTCGGTATTGGGAGAAGTGATTTCCCAGCTTGTGGGAACCCAGATCACCAGTCTTACCGACAAAACCGGAAATAAATCCATAGCTTCCATATCGCCCGAGGCCGCCAATATAGCCAAGGCGGCGGCGGCTCTTCCCGGCGGGGAATTTCCTGCGGCAATGTATCAGCTTGATCTGGGCGACGGTGCTCCCAACCAGTTTTGGGAGGTCTATGGTTCCGGCGTTGCCGCTGATATTTCACGAGCGCTTTCCGGGGGAGGCGCTGCAGCCGTGGCTCCGGGCATGGGCGGCATGATGCCGAATATGGGCGCTCCTGCCATGGGTATGCCGAACATGGGTACTCCTGCCATGGGCATGCCCAACATGGGCGGCGGTATGGCAATGCCCAACATGGGCGGCATGATGCCGAATATGGGCATGGGTATGCAGGGCATGGGAGGCCAGGCCAATGTGCAGCCGGTGCAGTTCCCCAGCCTGATGCCCCATATAACCCAGCAGGAAACGGGCAATATCGGTCTTATCATGGATGTCTACATGGAGATGACCGTTGAACTGGGCCGTACCCGCAAACTCATCAAAGAGATTCTCGGTATGGGTGAAGGTACGATTATTGAGCTGGACAAACTTGCCGGTGAGCCGGTGGATATTCTGGTCAACCATAAACTTATCGCCAAGGGCGAAGTAGTGGTTATCGATGAAAACTTCGGTGTCCGTGTTACCGAGATTGTTTCTCCCATGGAACGGATGAGCGATATGGGGTAAAATTTCGTTTTATGTGAGCCTGTTCCAGGATCATGATCCTGCCGGATCGCCGGATTTTGGAACAGCCTCAGCTTCCTTAGGAGAATTTTTTTGAGATTAGGATAAAGTCCGGTTTTCAAAAAAGGAACGGTGGGGTTTGCAGGTAATTTTTGGAAAAAAATCCTGCAAACTCTTTTTTTGTATTTTTTCAAAATAATGATTGAATAAAAAATAATAATCTTGTATACTGTCTATAGTCAGTTCGTACTTGGGAGGGGAAAAACTGAAAACGCGCATATTTTTTACTGCGGTTATTGTAGCCGCCAGCTTGTCTGTTCATGTTCGTCCCGTATATTCACAGGAGGCCGCGGGGCCTGAAAGCACAGTTGTGTTGACGGAAGATGAACTTGTAATCGGTGAGGATGCCCCGGTATTAAGTCCCGGTGGAGCGTCTTCGGTATTTGTAATCTTCAGAATGATTCTGGTACTCGCGCTGGCGGCCGCAGCAGTCTACGGTCTGGTTTTTTTCCTGAAGAAAGCATCACGGCCAAGGCCGCAGCAGGATCCCTATCTCAGGCTGGTGTCCAGTGTCAGCCTCGGTTCCAACCGTTTTGTACATATTGTCATGGTTGGAACCAAGGCTTGGCTTATAGGCGCTGCCGATGGGGGGGTCAATCTGCTTTCGCCGGTGGAAGACCAGGAACTGCTGGGGGCCATGCTGGCCGCCGGAGATGATTTCCCGCAAAACAGGAATGTCTTCAACTTTAAGGCTCTGCTCGGCAAGATGGGCGCTGCAATGGACAGTCATGTTCCCGGTCCCCAGGATATACGGCGGCGCCGGGACAGGCTGCGGGAGTTGCGGCCATGAGGTATCGCAGATTTTTTGCTCTTTTCCTCTGTTTGGCCTTCTTTTCCGCAGCAGGGCTTGCCGCTCAGGAGGCGCCTTTCCCTGCCGTAAGCGCCGAGGGAACCATGGCCCTTCCCGCCGCTCCCGAAAGGCCGATCATCCCCTTTATAGATCTTTCGGTACGGAATCCCCAGTCCGGTCAGGAAGCGGCCTTTTCCCTGCAGCTACTCCTTCTCCTTACCGTTCTCTCGCTTGCGCCGAGCATCATCATCCTCATGACAAGTTTTTTGCGCATCTCCATCGTGCTGGATTTTATCAAGAGGGCTCTGTCACTGCAGCAGGTACCTCCCAATCAGGTTATTTTTGGAATTTCTCTCTTTATGACGCTCTTTATCATGTGGCCTACGTTTTCTCAGGTCTATGAAAATTCCGTTAAGCCCCTCAGCTCAGGGGAGATTTCCGTGGAGACCGCCTTCCATGAAGCGTCTGCCCCGTTCAGGCTCTTCATGTACAGGCAGATGAGCAATGATACCGGCAATATCAAGCTCTTCATGAGCATGAGGGGCATGGATAAGCCCAATACCCTTGCCGATGTTCCCACCTATGTGCTCATTCCGGCTTTTATCCTTCATGAACTTACCGCGGCCTTCAAGATAGGGATACTGCTTTTTATACCCTTTATCGTCATAGACATGGTGGTGGCGAGCGCGCTCATGTCCATGGGTATGATCATGCTGCCGCCGGTAATGATATCGATGCCTTTCAAGCTGATACTGTTCATACTGGTGGACGGCTGGGGACTTTTGACGGAACAGCTGGTACGTTCTTTTGTGTAATTAGTGTCTGTCTATAATGTAGACACATTATAGACAGACTACCTTAAAACAGGCATTTTGCGCACCGTTTTGGTACAAAAAGATGCGCAAATGCAAGCTCTGTCCATAAAGTAACCGACTTTATGGACAGACACTAATTAGTGTCTGTAGACGCAGGGAGGTGAAATTTTGAGTATCGGTGATGTTACCGGTTTTATGCGGGGCGGCGTTTTTCAGGTGCTGATGCTGGCCTCCCCCATGCTTATTTCCGCGCTGGTGGTAGGCCTCGTGGTAGCCATTATACAGGCTACTACCTCCATCCAGGAACAGACTCTTACTTTTGTACCCAAACTTATCGTGATACTTCTGGTGCTGGCATTTTTGGGAGGCTGGATGTTTACATCCCTGGGAGAATACACCACCCAGCTTTTCCGCCAGATACCGGCAATGGCAAATTAAAAGGAGTGTAAGCGCTTGATCGAAGACAGAATCATTGTCGAAATTCTCAACTACGGTCCTGCGTTTCTGCTCATCGCAGTCAGGGCTTTGGCAATGATCGAGACCGCTCCTCTCCTCTCTTCCGATGCAATACCCCAGACGGCAAAGATTGCCCTGGCAGGTTTTGCTGCTTTTTCGGTAATGCCTGCCGTTCCGTCCCTTCCTCCGGGTCAGGATCTCTTCAGTATCAGTTTTCTGCTCCTCCTTATAGGCGAGGGGATCATTGGCATTATTATGGGGTTCTTCCTTCTTGTGATATTTTCCGCCTTTTCTACAGCAGGCCAGTTCTTCTCCCTCCAGATGGGTTTCGGCGCTTCCGAAACCTTTGATCCTCTCTCCCAGGTGGAAAATCCCCTTCTTGGACAGTACCTCAACCTGGTAGCAATGCTGGTTTTCCTTTCCATTGGCGGATTCAGGGAACTTTTTCTGGGAGGTTTCTGGCGTTCCCTCCAGTCCCTCAGTGTTACTGCGTTGATCGCGGGGAGGGAGGAAATTCTCTCCATACTCCTCTCGGGCCTCACGCGGCTTTTTCTCGACGCCATCATCATTTCCATGCCTATCCTGGGAACGCTTTTCCTTACTTCGCTGGCGACAGGATTAATATCAAAGGCGGCGCCTCAGATCAATATTCTCTCCGAAGGCTTCCCCATTTCCATAACCGTTGCCTTTCTTTTGATTTTTTTGACCATGCCCTTCATGGTGGAAGCGTTTTCCCGGGTCATTGAAACAGGATTTAGCAGCGTTCAAACCCTGTATACCCAGATCGGCCGGCAGATCGAAGGAGCGGGCCTATGATCGCGGAAGGGAAATTTGGGATTTGGATTTCGGCGTCTCAATATACGGCATACAATGAAAACCGGAGATCCGCCGCATACATGATCGATCTGCAGTGGTTTGCAGCGGAGGATGAAGGGAGGACCTTTGAGCCTACCGACACCACGATCCGCAGGGCCAGGGAAGAAGGCCGGGTAGCCAAGAGCCAGGAACTTATAGGCGCGCTGGTACTGCTTTTTCCTGCTTTGCTGGTTTTCTTTATGGCTCCGTTTATGATTAAAACCTGTGTAGAGATGCTGCGTTTTTTCCTTTCCCGCTCCACGGATCTTGATCCGGTGGAAGATGCGGCCATCATCGGGGTACTGTTTCATTATTTTGTGCGTCTTACCATGCCCATTCTTGCGGCAGCCATTGCGGCAGCCCTGCTTTCCAATCTTATTCAGGTTGGTTTTCTCTTTACCACAAAACCCCTGGCGCCGGATTTTACCAGGATTCTTCCCCGTTTTGGACAGTATTTCAAACGCACTCTTTTTTCGATAGACGCTATTTTTAATTTTATAAAGAATATTTTCAAGATGGCCGTTATCGGCGGTGTGGCATTTTTTATCATTTACAGCAATTGGGAAAGACTTGTGCGGCTGCAGACGGTGGAACTCTGGAATGCCGTTACCCTGATCGCTTCCCTTGCGGCCCGGATGATGATCATCAGCGCACTGCTGCTGTTGCTGCTTTCAATTCCGGATTACTTTTTCCAGCGCTACCGCTACCGGCAAAACCTGAAAATGTCCCGGCAGGCCTTTATGGAAGAACTGAAAAGTTATGAAGGCGATCCTGAGGTGCAGGCGCAGATTATGCGCCGTTACCGGGCCATGCTTTCCAATACGATGATCCGCAATGTCCACGATGCCGATGTGGTTATCACCAATCCTACCCACTTTGCCGTAGCCCTGGAGTACCATGCGGAACGTATGGATTTTCCCATGATCAGCGCCAAGGGGGAGGATGATCAGGCCCTTCTTATCCGCAGGATTGCCCGTGATAACGGCGTACCGGTTGTGGAAGAGCCGCCCCTTGCGCGAGCGCTTTATACAAGCGCCGAAGTGGGAGATACGGTGCCGAACAGGTATATAAACCTTGTGGCAAAGGTATACCTCATGGTTCAGAGTATCAACGAAAAGAGACGCCGGACGGATAATGCCGGAACAAACAGAGAGGAGATGAACAATGGCTGATGTGCCCGTGCAAAATTCTGCGCCGGCCGGTTTGGCCGGAGGTCTGCAGCAATTTATCATGCCCCTGTCTGTGGTGGTGGTGGTAGTGATGATGATAGTCCCCATACCGACAGTATTGCTGGATATGTTCATGACAATGAACCTGATGCTGGCCCTGGTTATCCTCCTTACGGTGCTCTATGTCAAAAAGGCCTCCGATTTTACCGTCTTTCCGACCATGCTGCTTCTGTTAACGGTTTTCGGCCTGGCCCTTAACGTTTCTTCCACACGGCTTATCCTTACCCGGGGCGAGCGCTTTGACGGCCGGATGATCCGGGCCTTTTCCACCTTTGTTGTCGGTTCGGGAAATACGGAAGGTTTGGTTGTAGGATTCGTGATCTTTATCGTTATCATAGCAGTCCAGGTGCTGGTAATCACCAAGGGTGCGACCAGGATCTCCGAGGTGGCTGCCCGCTTTGCCCTGGATTCCATGAACCCCAAACAGATGAACATAGAAAGCCAGCTTAACCAGGGCTACATCACCGAACAGGAGGCAAAAGCCCAGTCAAATGAACTCAGGCAGGAACTGGATTTCTACAGCCGCATGGACGGCGCCAGTAAATTCATTCAGGGTAATGTTCAGGTTGGGATCTTTATTACGGCGGTCAATATTCTGGGAGGTATCATCATCGGCTCTGCCGTTCACGGGGAACCGCTTTCCGCGGCGGTAAGTACCTATATTGCCTTCTCCGTAGGCGACGGCCTTCTTACCCAGTTTCCCGCAATTCTTATTTCTACCGCAACAGGCATCATGATGGCCCGATCCATGAGCAACAATGCTCTCGACAAGGACATTGCCGATACCTTCAAACGGGAATGGCGAATCTACATGGTGGGGGCTTCGGTACTCCTCCTGTTTTCCTTCCTTCCCGGTTTTCCCTGGTATGTGCTGATCCCTCTTGCCGTACTTATGTTCCTCCTTGCCGCACGGCTGAGGACTGCCAAACAGCGGGAAGCCCGCACGGGAGCCGCCATGGCAAAGGCTGGAGAAAAAGCAAAAAAATCCGCCGAGGAAACAGGAGAACTGCCGCCGATAGTGCCCCTGGACGATATTTCCCTGGAGATCGGCTACAGCCTTGTGCCCCTTGTTGACAAGAATAACAGTGTGGAGCTTCTTGAACGGATCAAACGTGTCCGCAGAGAGTCTGCGCTGGAACTGGGACTGGTTATTCCCAAGATCAGAATCATTGACAGTCTTATGCTTGAGCCTTCGGAGTACTGTTTCAAGATTAAAGGCGTTGATGTGGGACGGGGAAAGATCAGAATCGGTTCTTTCCTCTGCATTAATCCGGGAACGGTAACTGCGGAGATTGCCGGCGAAAACACCGTAGATCCTGCATTCGGCCTTCCTGCGGTGTGGGTCAAGGAATCCCAGCGGGATGAAGCGGAACGTTCAGGCTACACGGTGGTTGATCCGCCCACCATTATCGCTACACATCTGCAGGCGATTATTCGTCACCATGCGGCGGATCTTTTGGGTTATCAGGAGACCCAGCAGATTCTCGATGAACTCAAGAAAAATTATCCTGCTGTCGTGGAAGCCGTTCTTGCAACCCAGCTTAACCAGAAGGAAGGACTTCCCCTGGGACGGATACAGAAGGTGCTGCAGGGTCTTCTGCGGGAGCAGGTTTCCATACGGAATCTGGTTTCGATCATGGAGGCCATGGCGGACTTTGCCCCTGTTACCAAGGAGGTTTGGTTCCTTGTGGAGAAATGCCGTCAGGCTCTGGCCGGACAGATCTGCAGCCAGTTTGCCGATGAAAACCGGCGAATCAGGGTTCTTACCATCGAAAAGAGCCTTGAAGAGGAGATTCTGAAAAGCAGAGTTGAGACCAGCTCCGGAGAATTGATCGCCGTCATGGATCCGGCAAAACACAGGGACTGGATCAAGGCCCTCTCAAAGTCGGTAACGGCAGTACAGCAGCAGCACTGGGTTCCGGTGCTGCTCTGTTCCGAATCGGTACGGCATCTGGTACGGTCTTCCTGTGAACGGGAGCTGCCTCAGTTGGCTGTTCTTTCGGTTCATGAGATCGCTTCAGATTTTACAGTGGAATCCATAGGTACTATCCGTATCGAGTAGCGGGGAGGAAACAGATGCTTACCTACGTGGAACAGGGACGTGATCTGGATGATTGCTTCAAAAAGATCCGGCGCCGGTTTGGAGATAAAAAGGTACAGGTACTGGAACAGCGCTTTGTTACAGAGGGAGGCTTATTTGGTCTCTTTCCCAGAGAGCTGCTGGAAGTAAAGTATTGTCTTTTAAGCGATGGCAGAAATAATCCCTTTTCCGCAATGGCAGGCAGCCGTTCAAGTCCTGTCCCCTACCAGGGCTATACAGGCGCTCTTTCCGCAGGCGCGGGAGGCGGTTTTATACCCTCCGGCATCCCGGCCGACAGCAGTACTGTTACTGCCACCGGACAGTCAGTCAGGGGTACCGATGAGGAAGAAAAGAGGAAGATTCTCGCTTCCGCCGGCAAGGATCCTGCCATTCTGCAGGTATTAAGCGACGTGCGCGATATTAAGGAAATACTTGACGCTGCCAATACTTCAGAGAAAGCCGGTGAACATCCTTCGCTCCAGCGTCTTGCCGGGGTACTTAAAGGCAACGATTTTTCTCCTGCCTTTATCAATTCAATCCTGGAACGGGCCAGGAAGGAACTGCCCTTGGAAATTCTCGATAATTACGAAGAGGTTCAGGACAGGGCGCTGGAATGGATCGGAGAGAGGATCAGTGTCCATGAGGAAAGCCAGTTCCACAGGCGTCCCCGGCTCCTGGTACTCGTCGGCCCTACGGGAGTGGGTAAGACCAGCACCATTGCCAAGCTGGCAGCCTTCTACGGTACCGACCGGGCGGGCCGTAAACCCCAGGCAATCAAAATCATTACCATTGATGCTTTTAAGGTTGGAGCCAAGGCCCAGATAGAAACTTTTGGAAACTATATGGGAATTTCCGTAGAGATGGTGGACAACTACGAAGACCTCCGCAAGGTTGTTGCCCTTAGTTCTACCGGCGCCGATATGATCCTGATCGACACCATTGGCAAGAGTCCCCGTGATTCAAAAAAACTGGGGGAGATGCATCAGATTCTCTCCGCGCTGGGGCCTCATGCAGAAGTGCATCTGGTCATTGCGGCTACTACCAAGGCAAGCGACATTGAAATTATCCTGCAGCAGTTTGAGCCTTTCAATTTTCAGGCAGTAGTCATTACAAAACTGGATGAAACATACAGGCTGGGTAATGTGATAAGCGTACTTGCCGATAAAGGAAAGAGTATATCTTATATTACAGACGGACAGAAAGTTCCACGGGATATACAGATCGCCCACGCGCTCAGGTTTCTCAGCTGTCTTGACGACTTTACCGTAAACCGGGAAAAACTTGAGAAGCGTTTCCCCTGTGATGAAAGTAAAATGATTCGATGGAGATAATGATGGAAGATCAGGCTGAAGAACTGAGGAAGATGATGGCTCAAAGTAAACGTTCTCCTGCAAAGGGGTATGCCGACGCCATGGGTCTGGAAAAGTCAGAAACGCGGAACAGTTCTGCTGCTCCGGCAAAAAAAGCCAGAATAATAACCGTTACCTCGGGCAAAGGCGGGGTAGGGAAGACTAACCTTTCGGTAAACATGGCTCTGGCCTATGCCCGGCTGGGAAAAAAGGTAGTGGTTATGGATGCGGATCTGGGACTTGCCAATGTAAATGTCATGCTGGACATGACTCCCAAATACAATCTCTACCATGTTATCCGTAAGCAGAAAACCATGCGGGAGATCATGGTGGAATCTCCCTACGGCATCTCCATCGTGGCCGGCGCTTCGGGCTTTTCCCAGATTGCCAACCTTTCGGAAGATGAGCGGCAGAATTTCATCACCGAGTTGGACACACTCAGTACGGCGGACATCATCATTATTGATACCAGCGCGGGGGTTTCAAGTAATGTACTGGACTTTATCGCCGCCGCAGACGACGCCGTGATCATCGCCACCCCGGAACCGACCGCCATTACCGATGCCTATGGCATCATCAAGATCATTGCAACCGAGTATGAAAATCTCAACATGGGACTTAAACTGGTAGTAAACCGGGTAAAAGGGGTAGGGGACGCCATGAAGGTTTCCGACAGGATGATAAAGACCGCAGGGCAGTTCCTCAACCTGAAAGTGGATTATCTGGGCTTTATCTATGACGATCCTGAGGTGAGCAAGGCAGTGCTCAGGCAGAAACCCTTTATGGTTACCGATCCGCGCTGCAAAGCTTCCCAGTGCGTGCAGCATATTGTTGCCCGGATGGATAATACCGGCTTCAAGGAAGCCGGGGGTTTTGGAGCCATGATGCGCCGGATATTCGGCGGTTAACAGGAACTTTTTATGGTAAACATAAGAAATTGCGCCATTACCGCCGTTACCGGCTTCATTCTTTCCCTTCTTGTGGGCCTGTTTTCCGGAGCGGGCCTTTTTGTTGTACTTTTTAGGGCCTTAATCTTTGCGGTAGTCTTCTTTGTCCTGGCCGCCGCCATTCAATTCCTTGTTGGAAACTATGTCCCCGAGATTCTGGAGGGAGACGATTTTGATATGGATGAACCTATTGGGGATAATCAGACCATGGGCAGCCGGGTTAACATGATCATCGGGGATGACGAAGCCGCTATCTCCAAAATGTACCGGGACGAAGGAGAAGGCGACGAGGTGGGCAATATAGACGATCTTGTTGGAGGTGTAGATCAAAATGCTAAAGGTGATTATACTGTAAAAGAGGCGGTTTTTCATGAGGCTGAAGCTCCGAAACCAAGGGTTGCCGCCAATAGAAAAGAGCCTTCGCTCTCTCCGCCGGATGATGATTTTGCTCCAGTAGTGGAGACGGTGGATGTATTGCCGGATATTGATTCAATGGCCGGTTCTTTTCTCTCATCCGATGGAAAGGAAATGAAGGAAGGTGTTGTAGACAGCGCTCCGGCGTCTGTTTCGACGCCGAAATGGAGCTCCGCAGGGAAATCCGCGAACCTGGGCGGCGATTTTAACCCCAAGGAGCTGGCTCAGGCCATCAGAACCAAACTGAACAAGGATTAACGGATGGGAATGGCAAGTAAAGAGCCCATGGATGAAAAAGTCGAAGAGCGGCTCTGGCTGGAATACCGGCGGACAAAGGATCAGAAGATACGGGAGACTTTTGTCATTCAATACTCACCTCTGGTTAAATTTGTTGCCGGTAAAGTCGCCGTAGGGATGCCGCACAATGTGGAATTTGACGATCTTGTGGGTTTCGGTTCCATCGGGCTTCTTGACGCCATTGATAAATACGATCCCGATCGGGGCGTTAAATTCAAAACCTATGCGGTTACCCGGATTCGGGGAGCCATCTTTGATGAACTGCGTCAGATAGACTGGGTACCCCGCTCGGTACGTAAGAAAGCCAAGGAACTTGAAGAAGCCATAGCCAATCTGGAATCCCAGATGGGCAGAACCGCTACGGATCAGGAGATTGCCTCCTCCATGGGTCTTGATGATGAAGAGTATTCCAAAACCGTCATGAGGATATCCGCTACTTCGATCGTTTCCCTCAATGAGGTGTGGTCGGGGGTGGATGAAAACGAAAAAAATTCCATAGGCGACACCATAGAATCGCCGGTAAGCCTCCATCCCGATGTAATGGTAGAAAAAGACGAGATACGCCGGGTGATCATTGATGCTATCAAGGAACTTCCTGAAAAAGAAAAACAGATCCTCGTCCTCTATTGGTATGAAGATCTTACCCTTAAAGAAATCGGGGAAGTAATGAAAGTTACCGAATCCCGTGTATCCCAGCTTCATTCCAAGGCCATGCTCCGTCTCCGGGCCAAACTCACCAATGTCAGAAAAGGCATTATGTAGGAGAGTTCATGGTCGATTTTGTCCGGCTTCAACACATTGTCAAAGACCAATTGGAACAGGACAGAACCATCACTACCGTGGAGGCCGGCGGGATAACCCTGGAACTGGCAGTTTCCGAAGCCGCCGCCCTCCTGGATGTTCCCATCAGCCGTCTGGAATATGAAGTTATCGAGAAGGGGTTCAAGGGCATTTTGGGCTCCGGAAAGAAAGAATGGAAGATTAAGGCCTATGAGCGGGTCCACGCCAAGAAAGAAAAGAATGAAGCCGGCCAGGAAAGCGGAGACTTCGACTTTGATATTGCTATTAATGAAGATTATGACGGTCAGGTCTTTGTCCATCTTTCACCGGAAGGCGCCTTCCTCAAGGTATCTCCTCCGGGAGGCACGGGAAGGAAGGCCGTGGAATCCCAGGCCCTTGATGCGCTCAGGGCCCGGCAGGTAAAGGATATTGAAGAAACCCTTGTAAAACAAACGGTAAAGGCCGCCGAAGGGGTGTATGTCCGGGTTGGAGATTTTGAACACAGGCCGGTAAACGACAGCATGGTGAGTGTGGAAATCTCCGACGGTGAGATGAAGGCCTTTATTACCGTGAGCCCTCCGGGCCCCGGCGGCTGCGATATTTCTGCCGAAACCTATCTTTCCTACCTCCGGAACAACCGGGTGCTGTACGGGGTTAACGAGGATTTTCTCCGTGATTTTGCCGATTCGCCTGAATACAAGACCCCCGTGCTGATCGCCGAAGGGATCAGGCCCGTAGACGGCCGGGACGCGTACATTCAGTACAACTTTGAAACGGATCAAACCAAGGTGCGGCTTCGCGAGGGGAGCAACGGACGCATCGACTTTAAGGAACTCAACATCATTCAGAACGTGGTGGAAAATCAACCTTTGGCCAAGAAGATTCCCTCGGAAACAGGAAGGGTGGGCAGAACCGTTACCGGCAAAGTCATTCCCGCGAAAAACGGAAAGGAATGCAGCCTCCCGCTGGGAAAGAATGTCCACGAAGGTGATGATGGCGCCACTATCATTGCGGATATCAATGGTCAGGTGGTGGTGGTTAATGGGAAGATCAATGTAGAGCCTGTATATACTGTAAACGGGGATGTAAACCTCAAGACGGGGAACATCATCTTCCTGGGAACCGTTGTAATCAACGGCAACGTGGAAGACGGCTTCTCGGTAAAAGCTGCCGGAAATATCGAGGTAAATGGTACCGTGGAGAAGGCGGAACTGGATGCCGAAGGGGACATCATCGTTCATCAGGGTATTACCGCAAAGAGCGGCGGACTTGTCCGTGCAGGAAAATCTATCTGGGCGCGCTTTATTGAAAACGCAATAGTCGAATCGGGGAACATGGTGGTAGCCTCCGACGGAATAATCAATTCTCAGGTGGATGCCTTTATGCGTATCATCTGTCACGGTAAACGGGCCCATATTGTCGGGGGAAGACTCAGGGCCAGCGAAGAGATCAATGCCAAGATCCTGGGCAGCCCTACCAGCGGGACTGAGACGATCTGCGAAGTAGGTTTCGATCCCAAAAGCAAAGAGGAACTGGACGAGCATAAGGAAAACAAGGAAAAGGCCGAAAAGGAATTGGAGGATATTCAGCGGAACATCCAGACGCTTATCAATATCAAAAAACAGAGAAAAAGTCTTCCTGAGGACAAGGAAGCCTACCTGAATGAACTCATGGACAGGCGGCAGATACTCATAGGAGACATAAAAAAAGCTGCAGAGGGAATCCGGAAGGTTGAAGAATTCCTTAACAGCCTTAAAACCCGGGGCAGGGTTTCCGCCTCGTCCAAGGTGTATCCGGGAGTAAAGATACTCATCCGGGACGCTAAAGACGATGTGAGAACCGAGTACCGGGCTGTTTCCTTTATACTGGAAAATGGGCTTATCAGAGTAACAAAGTATGAAGAGCCCGGCGAAGACTTAAAGAAGGTTCCCGATGGCTATACAGCCGATTGATCTGCAGACTCTTTTTACCCAGGTAGACAAGGTTGGAAAAGCCCAGATCGCCCAGAAGGAGGGACTGGCGGTTCAACAGGCCATTCAGGCAGTTCAGACCCAGCAAAAAAATGAAGCGAATGTACAGTCCGTAAATGCTACCCCGGAGTTGGGTGACGGGACGGAAAAAGTAGATAACGAAGGGAGAAGCAGGGGACGGAGCTTTGCAGAGGGCGAAGGAAGCAATGCAGGGCAGGATGGAGAGGAAAGCGGAGAAGAGGAAGGGAAAAAGAAGCCCGTCAACTGGGATCCTGCCCTTGGTCACCGTATAGATATTTCGGGGTAGCCGTGGTTTTATTCATTATTTTTTCTGCCGCAAGTCTCATCCTGTGGGCCTTTACCTTTGTCTATTTTCATGTCCGTATGAATAAAATTTCACGGGGAGAGGATCTTCTCTCCGACTACCGTAAGGAAACCGCCCGGCTCATTGCCGAAATTGATTCGGCGACCGAAAGGGACTCCCGAATAGTGGAAAGCCGGATTGAGTCCATGAAGACCGTTCTTGAGGATATAAAAAAACGTACCGGAATATATGTCCGGGAACTGGAAAAACGGCAGGACGGGGAGCGGCTGTACTCTGAATTGGGGAAAAAACAGGTAATTATCCCTGCTCCGGATGAAAAAGTTGAAGAATATGTCCCTCCGGACTATCAAATTCCTCCGGCCGGACAGGAAAATACCTGTGAACCGGCCGGGCGAACGAAAGCGGGCGAAGCTGTACCGAACGCCTCACCGTATGGTTCCCTCCCGGAAGATCCCCGTATTCTGAGAGAGCGCTTTTCGGAACTGGCCCGGCAAGGCTTCTCCGCCGAGACCATAGCCTCAAAACTGGGCATAAGTATCTCCGAGGCCGAACTCGCCATGGCTCTCTTCGGCGGAGAATCCGGCTGAATTTCAGGTTTTTCGTATGAGCCGGTTTCAAGTTTTTCACCGGCCCTTGCAATTTTTAAAGGTTGCCGTTCCAAAGCTGAAGTTTTGGAAAGCCTCTATTGACATTTTTTCCGCATATTGTTATAAAATTCCTATCATGCCACCTTAGCTCAGTTGGTAGAGCAAA
>JAITLC010000128.1 GCA_031278095.1 Treponema sp. | reverse complement strand
TACCCCCCCCCCCCCCCCCCCCATACACACAGATATGGCTTTCATATAAACTCTCGCCGAATTTTTTTATCTCTCGTTACAGGTTCACTAAACGGTCACCGCCTAAAGGCGGTGGTTTTAAATCTGGCGCATGGAAAATAAAGGAGTCTATTCAAGTACGGTCCTGGACTTGAATAATGACTTTTTTATAGCTCCGTGCGTATGCACGGAGAAAAAATATCCTAGTTATGGAGGATTTCATGAAGAAGTATGTGTTCATTCTTCTGACGATCCTGGTTATCATAGGGATAACCGGATGTGCAATCACCCAACCTTTTGACCTTACCGAGAATCCGGTAGGCTCCAAGGTCGGTGAGGCGACGGGTATGCTGGTATTGAACGGCACCTATGGCGGCTTTGTTGACTACAGTCTCCAAACCGCGGCCAAAAATGGCGGTATCACAAAAATTTCGACAGCGGATGTCCGGACAAAGTATCTCCTGTACGCTATCGAATACACTACCATTGTGACCGGTGAATAAAAGGAGGCAGAAGATGAAAAAAATTACCCTTGTGCTTATGGCGGTTCTGGCTGTACTTATGCTGATGGCTTGTACCACTACAATTATCCAACCGGTAGACGCAACGACCAATGCTACCGGTTCCAAGGTTGGAGAACAGGGCGAGACGGTGCGGATTTGGTTCGGCCTTTTCCCCTTCAACTATTCTATTGATGCCAGTGCCTATAAGGCTGCCCAGAATGGCGGTATCTCAAAGATTGCGACGGTTGATCTTCGTTCCGTTAGGTACTGGGCGGTAATCTTTAACGATTATACATACACTGCCATCGTTACCGGCGAATAAGGAGAAAACATATGAAAAAAATTATTCTTGGCGCTTTAGTGCTCGTACTGATCATCCTGGCAGGTTGTTCATCCATCACTGTTCCCGTGGCGGCTACCGCCAATCCCGTAGGTTCCAAGGTAGGGGAAGCTACCGAGAACAGAATCTTCGGCGGCGCCTTTATCAGGATGGGAACCAATGGGTTTTTACTCTTTGTTACCGGCGACAAAGGCTTGTCTACGGCAGCGGCCAATGGCGGCGTCTCCAGGATTGCCACTGTAGAGCAGCGGATTGACAGAAATCCCTTCATCACCAAGATTACCACGATCGTAACCGGTGAATAAGGAACGCTGATATAGAGGATTGGGGCAGCCCTTTCCACGGTATGGGGCGGGTGGCGGTAATGCCGGTATCCGTCCCATACTTATTTTAAGGCACACAAACCAAAACTATGAATACACTAAAGAGATTTCTGCTCTTGTTTTTGTTGATACATTTTGCGCTTCTCTCCTGCGCTTCCAAAGCGCCCAATCTAATCAGATTTGCGGCCGAAGAAGGGGCCGCGCAGTACTATTTCCCTATGATGATCTGGAAGCAAAAATCGGGTAACATAAAAGCCGAATGTGACTTTACGTACCGCTATCAAACGGGCTTCGATGCCATCTGTAACATCTCTTTTATGTTTGAAAAAGGGAGAGAAGGGACTTTCCCGGGCCTCCCTGACTCCGCTTCCTTTGAAGCCGGGGGAAAACAATATCCCCTTCGGGGTATTTCGAGCCTTTTCAGCGACGGGCAGAAGAAAACCCAACGGATCACTTCGACCCTCCCCGGTGAAGAGTTCCTTGAACTCATCAAAAATGATGAATTGGCGCTAAATGCTTCGATAGATGGAAGCAGATACCGTTTTATTGCCCCGAAAAAATTCTTTCCCTACCGGGATGAGGTTCTCTCCTCCATGAACGGTCAGGAAATGAAGTAGTGAAAAAAGCCGTATTCGTTTTACTCCCCCTGCTGTTTGTTCTCTTTTCCTGTGACAAAAAGCCCGAAGCGGAAACGGGACGCATTGAGATACCCGAACTGGGGATAAGCATCGTCATCCCCGATACCATGCAAAGTATTACCGCGGAGCAGCTTGCCCAACTGCAGGAAGAGGCCGCCGGTTTCCCCCCCATTCCCCCCTTCAGCGATTATCCGGTGCGGGAATTCATTGACCCTGCCGCAAACGCCGTCCTGGTAGTATCGCAGTTGAATTTTACCGGGCTGCAGACGGAGGCTCAGGGGCCGGTGGATATACGGGACACATATCTGGAGAATCTAAAGGTCTATTATCAGCTTGATTCCATCGTTACCCAGGATCTTGTTAAAGATGATTTTCAGCTAACCGTAATGAACATGATCTATGCGCCTGAAGGACAGGAAGAAATCGGTATGACCAAAGTTCTCTACTACTATTACCCCCGGCATTATTTTCTCATCGATCTCTTTACCGATCCCGGAAAGGTTACCACGGAGGATGCGGAAAGCTACCGGAACATGCTGATGTCGGTAAAGAAACTGACTGGTGTCTATCCATAATGTTATTATGGATAGACTTCCCTAAAATGCCCTGTCCGCAACGTAACCGGCTTTGTGGACAGACGCTGACTACTGGATAGGGCCTCCGGGAGCCCGATTACCGGATTCCTTACGCAGTTTGCAGGGTAAAAAATCGCCTACGGCGATTTTTCAGAGTTTTATGCGCTAAGGGCAGCAAACCGCTAGGCTTCCGTGCGTATGCCTGTGGCAAAGGGGCTGTAACGGATTCCCGTATCGTAGACATCCACGCCTTCGGCCTTCTTGAGGGCGTATACTACAGCATAGGTAAGCGGGGTCATGAGCACTTCAATGAAGCACTTGAGGAAGTAGTTGGTCAAGAGAAGGCTTGCGAAAAGTGTCCAGCCGAAGACTCCGGCAATGCTTGCCACAAGGACAAAGACAAGGCTATCAAGAAATTCCCCAACCAGCGTAGAGGCGATGGTTCTCGCCCAGAGGAAACGGCCCTTCATGGCTATCTTAATCCGCGATAAAACCACGGAATTGGAAAATTCTCCGGCCCAATATCCCAGAAGGCTTGCCAGGGCAATGCCTCCGGCGCTCATGCCCCCCAGGATTGCGTCGTAGGCGGCAGTCCCCGCATAGGCTTCCCAGTCCGGGGAAGCGGGAAGGCGGCGGAGCAGGAAGAATACAGCGGAGGAGAGGATCAACGCTGCAAAACCTGTCCAGATTACCCGGCGGGAAGCGCGGAAACCGTAGACTTCGGTGAGTATGTCGCCGAACACATAGGAAAGGGGGAAAAGCAGAGTTCCCCCGTCAAAGGCCATGGGTATACCAAAGATAGAAAAACCCAAATCCACAATCTTTGCCGAGGAGGCCACATTGCTCACTACCAATATGACCGTAAAAAAGGCTGTGATGGTATCAAGATACCTGTACGGCCCTTCGGGCCGTACAGGAAATACGGCATGCCCGTACTTCTCTATGCCCACTTGATAAGGCCGGTCCTATAGGGATGCACCAGAGCCGGATGTTTCGGCAGGATACGCACCGTATGGCCCTGCATGCCCGTGTCCAGGCATTCCACCCTGATCTGGTAGATATTACTCGTTCCATCGACTCCGGTATGCTTCATCTCCGCCCGGCGGGCATTCTTGATCTCGCTGCCCCGGGTGGAAACAGACCCGTAATAGAGTTCCACCAACAGATCCTCCGGATGAAGCGGCCCCAGCCCGATGTACGCGGTAACGGTAAGAGAGTCTCCCCGCTGCATGACCGGTTTGGAATTACTGTTGAGCCTTTCTATCTTGATACCATCCCAGGCTCCCTTGAGACGGCCGAAATAGGCCGCAAGAGATTTGGACTCTGCGTATTCGTCTTTGACAATACGGCGGTAATTCTTGAGGGCCGGAAAGTAATAGTTGTTGGAATAGTCCATGAGCATCCGGTGACTGGACATGGACTGGCCTATGGTGCTCATACAGGTCTTCATCCGCTTGATCCACTCACGGGGCAGACTGTCGCGGCCCCGCTGATAGAAGAGGGGAACCAGATCCCGTTCCAGGATATCATAGAGGGCCTTGCTTTCAATATCATCCTGAAGGGTATCGTCGTTGTACTGTTCCCCCTGGCCTATGGCCCAGCCGAGTTCCGGATCGTAGGCTTCGTCCCACCAGCCATCCAGAATCGAACAGTTAAGGACACCGTTCATGGCAGCCTTCATGCCGCTGGTACCGGAGGCTTCCATGGGCCGCCGGGGTGTGTTAAGCCATACGTCCCCGCCCGAAGTAAGGTAACGGGCCACGGTCATATCGTAGTTTTCGATGAAGACGATACGGCTGGTAACATCATACTTTTCCGCAAAATGAATGATCTCCCGAATCAGTTCCTTGCCGGGAAGATCGTTGGGATGAGCCTTTCCGGCGAAGATGAGCTGCACAGGCCGGTCATTGTCCCGAATCAGGTGGAGAAGCCGTTCGGGATCACGAAGCAGCAGATTACCGCGTTTGTAGGTGGCAAAACGCCGGGCAAAACAGAGGGTAAGGGCATAGGGAGAAAGAGCGTCTTCCGCCTGACGCATGCGCCGTTCCACCGCGCCGGTACGCCTGTACTGTTCCCGGATCCGCTCCCGTGCAAAGGCCACGAGGCGTTCACGCCGCCTTTCGTGGGTACGCCAGAGTTCCTCATCGCTTATCCTGTCCATACGATTCCAGATCTTGAGATCCGTCGGCTGATCGAGGAAATGGGGGCCAAAGTAACGGTCAAGAAGATCCACCATACCGCTGGAAATCCAGGTACGAGGGTGTACGCCGTTGGTCACGTGCTGGATAGGCACCTCATCGAGGGGGAGGTCCGGCCAGAGATCCTTCCACATCTCACGGGAAACTATCCCGTGGAGCCGGGCCACGCCGTTGGCATACGCCGCAAGCTTTAAAGCCAGCACGGTCATGCAGAAGTTTTCCCGGTCGTCATTGGGATGTTCCCGGCCCAGGGCCAGGAAGTCTTTCCAGGAGATCCCCAGAATCTGGGGCCAGGCTTTGAAGTATTTTTCAAGCAGGACAATGTCAAAACGTTCATTTCCTGCCGGTACCGGGGTGTGTGTAGTAAAAATATTGGTGGGCCACACCGCCTCGTAGGCTTCCTCGAAACTGAAGCCCTTTTCGTCCATGATTTCCCGTATCCGTTCCAGGCCCAGGAATGCGGAATGGCCTTCGTTCATGTGGGTGGCGGCCGGGTTGATCCCCAGAGCCCGGAGAGCCCGAATGCCGCCGATACCGAGGAGAATCTCCTGCCTGATCCGGGTTTCCTTATCCCCGCCGTAGAGCGCGGAGGTAACATTCCGTATATCCGCTTCGTTTTCTTCGATATTGGTATCCAACAGGAACAGGGAAGAGCGGCCTACCTTTACTTCCCAGATCTGAGCCACTGCCTGACGTCCTGCAAGATCCACGGTGATCTTGAGAGGCTGGCCGTCCTTGCCGGTTTTCCGCTCTACCGGCATGTTATACCAGTCGTTTTCCGGATAGCTTTCCTGCTGGAAACCGTCGGCATTGAGCACCTGGGTGAAGTAACCCTGCCGATAGAGGAGCCCGATACCCACCAGGGGGAGCCCCATATCGGAAGAAGTCTTCATGTGATCGCCGGAAAGGATGCCCAGGCCTCCTGAATAGATGGGAAGGCTCACATCCATGCCGTACTCCATGGAGAAGTAGGCCGCCACTTCCTTCCTGCTGCCCCGATACCAGGTATCGCCCTTCTTGTACCTGAGAAAGCGGTCATACACTTCCTGTAACGCGGCCAGATAAGAGTCATCTTTGGCCATCTGGGCAAGCCGTACAGGATTTGCCATACCGAGAGTCCTGACGGGGCTCTGCTGCGACTGCATCCAGGCGTCATAGTCCAGTCTAATAAAAAGCTGAACCGCGTCATAATTCCATGAAAGCCAGAGATTCCTGGCTATTTCTTCCAGGGGTTTTAAGGCCGGAGGAAGCTTCGGTTTTACGGTATACGTGGAAATATTCATAAGATCAGCTTATGACGAGTATGGAAAGATGTCAATGTTTACTGAGCTTGTTCCAAAAATTGACATTTTATGGACAAATTATAATTCAAGCGTCTAATGCAGACCGAAACGTTCGGAAAATTCCTTCAAATGACTGCCTATAAAGAGGGCGCCGTAACAGGTTATCACCACTCCGATGGTAATTCCGATGGGCAGAAGGAAGGATATTCCCCCGGCCGCGGCTACTTCAGCAAAATCGAGGCTCAAAAAGGAGCTTGCCAGAGATATAAAGATCAGAATTCCCGTGAAACTCCAGACCTTTGTACTGATTCCGCCGGGATTATCCCGCACGGGATCCCCTTCACCGGCTTCCTCAGCCTCCAATTCCGCCGTAATACGGGCCATGACCGCTTCTTTAATCCCGGGAGACGGATAAAAAAAGTCATTCTTCAAGGATTCCCGGGCAAGTTCAAAACGCTCAATTTCCTGGGCGCACCGGGGGCAGAAAAACAGATGAAAGCGGATCCTAAGCTGCAACATGAAAGGGATCTCCTCTTCCCCGCCGTACCCGTAAACCTTATCCAATATCTCGTCGCATCTCATATTCCTACCCTTTCCCTTCTATGTTTCCGGTCTCCTTCAATTTTTCCCGAAGCAGCTTCTTGGCCCTGAACACATGGGATTTAATCGTATTCACCGGAAAACCGGTGATCCCTTCAATCTCCTGATAGGAGCGGTCATAAAAAAAGAAGAGATCCACACAGATCCGGTACCGTTCCGGCAGATCTTTCAGGGCTTCCAGCACCGATTCCCGGGCGGCTTTGCGGATAAGCGCCGATTCCGGCGTTTCACCCTGCCCTTCACGTTCCTCTTCGGCCAGACTCAGGTACTCTTTACGGCGGTTAATCCCGTTGACCGCCGTGTTGTAGGCAATTTTGTATAACCAGGTCGAAAAACGTGAACGTCCTTCGAACCTGGGGAGATTCCGGTACACCTTGAGGAACACGTCCTGGGTAAAATCTGATGCATCGTCCCTGTTGCGGAAAAAACTCATCCCCATACTGAAAACAGCCTGCTCGTGGCGGCCGACAAGGTAACCGAAAAGCTCTTTCTGCCCCGAGACAATCCTGCCGACGAGGATCTGCTCATCCGCATCGTCTCCCTGTGTCATGAGGCTCCGTTATCCGTATGAGCCTTGGCGGCATGACTCCTGATTCCATAAAACACCAGCAGGCCGCCCCCCGCGGAAAGGGGGATGAGCCCGCCGAGAAGTCCGTAAGAGGCCCCCGCAACGATGATCAAAAAAATGGTCAGGGTAAGTCCCACGCTGGTAAGCAGCAAACCGGCAAGCAGGCTAAAAACAAGGATGTCGAAATCCGGCCGGGTATAGTGTCCTGCCTTGATAAGCAGGGTTCTCCGCCGGTGGCTCCACAGGATGTAGAAAAAAACAACCAAGGCGCTCATCACAATTCCCACTATGGGTATAATTGCGATAACTACCTGGGCAGCATTGGAAGATATATTCGCCATGAGCGGCTCCTCAGTAAAAACGTCTATCTTTTACTATACCCGCTTTCCCGGTTTTGCGTCTATATTTAGCGTCTGTCCATAAAGTCGGTTACTTTGCGGACAGGCTCTATTTAGACACTGTTCGGGGTAAATGGTTTCATGCGGAAACCGCGGCGGTTTCCGCATAACCGGAATTTTTAACCAAAGCCGTTCCGAAACCGGCCGGGTTTTGGACAATCTCAATCGAGTATCACAAAGTCGTTGAGGTAGACTGCTTCGATTTTTCCCAGCCTGAGAAGCCGGTTGTAGCGGGCGAGAATTCCGGTTTTTAAGGAGACTTCGTCGGCCCCGCGGAGTTCATCCGCCGAAAAACCTTTGAAATAGTCAATGGTAATCTGCCTGAGTTCCGGCAGCCGGGCGGCCAGTTCCCCGGAAAAAGCCCTGTCTTCCGGAGGATAGGGGAACACCACCGAAAGTACCGCCGCTGCAGGCTGGGGCTCCAGACTTATGCGCAGACGCCCGATTCCCGTAAAAACTCCCTCCGGATAGCGGCCTTCCGCATCCATGCCCCAGGCGCCGGAAGGAGTCCTGCTGCGGGCAGCGCTTTCCGGCGCGGGCAGGACGGCTTCGGGGGCGCCAAGACTGAACAGAGGACCCGATTGGGGGTTCCGGAGGAATCCGTAAACGGTACCCGCGCAGAGCAGTAAAGCCATGCATCCGGCAAGGATCGCAAGAACAAGGGAAACCGGCTTTGCCCAGGCCGATGGTTCCCTCCGCGGGGAAGAGCCCGAAAGATACGGTTTGGCGGGTCTAAAGGAACGGTTTTCAAATCCATTCATGTTTCAATACTACCCCGTTTTCTATTTTTTTAATAGAATGGAACATGGAATTGAACCGGTTTCAAAATCCGGTTGGTTTTTCACCGGCTTTTGCAATATTGAAGGAGGCTTCCATGATTATCGCCAGAAAGGACATGAAAAGGGAACAGAGGGAAAAAATGAGGGATGGGGAGGGGATTGTTTCTTTTACCCGCCTTGTAGACTGCGAACATGAGAAAAACATCCGCATGCTTTCCGAGATTAGCCTGCCGCCCGGCGCTTCCATCGGCTACCATCAGCATAACAACGAGACTGAGTATTTCCTGATCCTTTCGGGAAACGGAACGGTGAATGATAACGGCACGGAGAGGCCTGTGTCCGCGGGAGACGCCGCCATCGCCGGCAACGGCGCCTCTCACGGTATCAAAAACACCGGGAAAGAACCGCTGGTGTTTCATGCGGTGATCGTAACGTATTAATATGTGCGGCATTGTCGGCTATATCGGCGGGAAAGAGGCTCTGCCGGTTCTTCTCAACGGTCTCAAACGGCTGGAATACCGGGGTTACGACTCGGCGGGTATTGCGCTTTTCGGGCCTGAGGGCCTTACCGTGCATAAGAGTAAAGGCCGGATCAGGGAACTTGAAGAAAAAATTTCAGCAGAAAAACTGCCGGGCATGGCGGGAATAGGCCACACCCGCTGGGCCACTCACGGAGAACCTTCGGACATCAACTCCCATCCCCAAACGGATGCGGAAGGCCGGGTAGCGGTAGTCCACAACGGAATCATCGAAAACTACGGCAGGCTCAAGGAATGGCTTATTTCAAAGGGCCTCGGATTCAAAAGTGAAACCGATACGGAAGTGGTTGCAAACCTGATCAACTTCTACTACAAGGACGACATTCTTTCTGCCGTCCGGGAGGCGGTAAAACGTCTTGAGGGTTCCTATGCCCTGGGGATTATTGCCGCGGGGGAAAGCGACAGAATCATTGCGGTACGCAGGGAAAGCCCTCTCGTGGTGGGCCTGGGAAAAGGAGAAAACCTGATCGCCAGCGACGTTCCCGCTCTCCTTGAGTACACCCGGGAAGTTTATTACCTTGAAGACGGTGAAATTGCGGCGCTGTACCGGGATCGTGCGGAAGTATACAACGGCGAAGGGCAGGTGATTGAAAAGGAAGTGTCCCTAATCCGGTGGGACGCCGCGGCCGCGGAGAAAGGCGGCTTTGAACACTTCATGCTCAAGGAGATCCACGAACAGCCCAGGGCGCTGACAGATACGCTGCGGGCAAGGATCAGGACGAATACAGGGGCCGCCGCTTCCATAGATCTGGAGGAGATCGGCTTTAACAAGTCATGGGCCGCAGAAAATGCCGGGCGGGTGGTGATCACCGCCTGCGGTACCGCGTGGCATGCCGGCGTCATCGGCAAATATGCCTTTGAACGCTATGCGGGCATTCCGGTTGATGTTGATACCGCCAGTGAATTCCGTTACAGGAATCCCGTTTTTGATTCAAAGGACATATGTATTGTCATAAGTCAGTCCGGCGAAACGGCGGATACCCTGGCAGCCATGCGCCTGGCAAAACAGAGAGGCGCCGGAATCATTGCCATTACCAATGTGGCGGGTTCCACCCTGGCCAGGGAAGCCGGCCTTGTCATGTACACCTGGGCAGGGCCTGAGATAGCCGTTGCCAGTACCAAGGCCTTTACCACCCAGCTTGCATGCCTGTATCTTATCGCCTTAAAGTTCGGCGTACTGCGGGGCCGCATACAGGACACGGACATGGTAAAGTACATTGAAGCCCTTGAAGCCATTCCCGCCCATGCCGAAACGATCCTCTCCGGCAAGGCAAATATCCAGCGTTTTGCGTCCCTGCAGTTCAATAAAAACAAGGTCTTCTTCATGGGACGGCTCTTCGATTACGCCGCATGCCTTGAAAGCGCGCTGAAGCTCAAAGAGATAAGTTACACCCACTCGGAGGCATTTGCCGCGGGTGAAATCAAACACGGCCCCATTGCGCTGGTGGATACTTCCACCCTGATAGTGGCGCTCTGCACCCAGAGCAGCCTCTTTGACAAGATGGAATCCAGCATCACCCAGGTAAAGGCCAGGGGAGCGGCGGTGGCGGTGATTACCTGGGAAGACTGCAAACACTTTGACGGTATCGCCGACGAGGTATTCCGCATTCCCAAAACGGAAGACGGCTTTTCGCCGATTCTGTCGGTGATACCGGCCCAGCTCTTTGCCTATTACTGTTCGGTTCTCCGGGGTCTTGACCCGGACAAGCCGCGGAATCTGGCAAAGAGCGTGACGGTGGAGTAGGGTTAAAAAACCCCGGCGGACGCCGGGGTTACTGTGTATCCAGACTTAAGGGTAGCTGCCGGTGACAGTACCCAAGTCTATATTCTGGTAATCGTACTTGCCCGCTTCAATTGTCAAGCTCTTGCCGGAAATGGGAATGATCTTCGGTCCGCTATTGCCATCCAGTATAACGCCGTAATATACGGTTTTACCGGGGGCAAGATCCGGATCCGAACGCAGGGCATATACCAGCCAGGACCCATAATTACTAATCCACCCATCTGAGTCAATAGGCTGTGTGCAAGCGGCATCCTTAAAGAGACCTATCTTTACCCAGGAACTATCGGTAATAATAGTAAGCGTACTGGTTCCGGATGCCTGAATGACCGGCACCTCCGGATAACTCTGATGCTCCACATTGCCCGCATAGACGCGGTACTTCTCTCCATTATTATAGGTGTATTCGACATGGTCACTGAAAGCTATTTCACCGATATACAGCAGGTACCGCCATACATTTATCGCCGTCCAAGTTGTCTCTTCATCCCAGCCGCTACTCCCGGAATAGGCTTCTTCCGAATTATACTGATAAAATTGTATCCAGGAATTTGTGGTCTGTAAGCCTGAGTCCGGCAGTAATACATCGTTTTTCACGGGCGCCGCGTTCCTGGTAAGCTGCCAGGCGGGACCGTTGAAGGCAAAATTAACGGCGTCAATATTGGTATGGTAGAGATCCGCAGCATCCGTACCTGTACCGCCGGTTACATCCACCGCGTAGGCGGTAAGCGGAGTACCCTGGGAAACACCATATGTATCTTGAAGCTGAAAGATATGGGAACCACCGTCAAATTTGGAGCCCTGGAATATGTACTTTATAGCGGCAGTATCAGTAACACCACCGATACTCACAACGGGAGCGCCGTCACAAAGGATCCAGTGCCAGTAGTTGGGAGTTAAACCGGATAAGTCAATAAGCTCAACCTGAAAACCCCTGTAGATTGGACTTATCTTAAGCCTGCCGCCGCTGACAGGGAGGTACCCGGGTTTTTGGGCGGCGGTAAAGGCGCTTGACGCGATTGACAGAGCCGTCAGGGCATCAGTCAACTGCTCGCTTGTAGCGCTGTCGTTGTCTTTTACCGCTGTGGCGGCAGTTATCACCGCGGCAAAGTCAGCTTTATCTGTTGAGGAGACCCATGTTGAGGCATTTGAAACGGCGGATCCGTCGGCGGATGCTGTCGTTGCGTCATGGACGGCCTGGGCCGCGCTTATGGCCTCCGCCAATGCCGCGCGTACATTCGTGCCGTTCTTTTGTGCCGCAGTAAAGACTCTTGCCGCCGTGTCCAGAGCGAGCCTGGCCGCGTATACTTCGTCCTGAGTCGCCGCTGCGTTGGCGTCTACTGTTTTTGCTGCTGTTATGGCTGTACTGAAGGTGTCTTTATCCGCTTGCTTTACCCATTTTTTACTTGTCGCTACATCTGTTCCGTCCGCACTTACCGTTACCTCTGCCAGGGCAGCCTCCGCGGCGCTTATAGAGGTCTTTAGGGCGCTTTTATTTACCAAGGCTAATATTGTGTCGGGGGGGGGGGGGGGGGGGGGGGGGGGGGGGGGGGGGGGGGGGGGGGGGGGGGGGGGGGGGGGGG
>JAITLC010000103.1 GCA_031278095.1 Treponema sp. | reverse complement strand
TCTCCTTTTCATATTTCTCCGCAACCAACTTGTCTTGAACAAATAAGAAATCTAATTTCACTTTATTATAAAGAACTGCGGTATTGACACCTATGGAAATAACATCAGGAAGCGGTTCATAAAAATTTAAAGTTGGACCTGATGCTAAAAGCACAATTTCTCGTCCACGATATATTTTTTTGTATTCGTCAAATGTTCGGGTATTAATTTCTGCCGCCTGAATTGCCTCATAATTGTGTTTTATTATTTGATATGTATCGTTTTTTAATGCTTTGCTTATTTGAGAAAGTTTTTTATCTATTACTTCCATATTTGTATTGATACCCTGCAAAACCGATTGCTGAAAGCTTGTATTTATTTCTTCAAGCCTACTGTGAGCATTTGTCAGCTGAAAAAACAATTCACGCCCCAGAAGTACCCGGAGAATCTTGCGCCTTGCTTTGCCAAAAAAAGCTCTAACTGTCATAGATCCGCCCTTGCATTCAGAAAAGTCTGGTAATCCCGAATATAATCGCTTTCGTCATAATGTTCACTGGCCAAAACTATGACAACACAGTCGGCAGAAAAATTGGTAAACTCCCGCCAGATACATCCCTTGATATACAGGCCCTGGGCGGGATTGTCCAGATGGACTGTCGCACGTTCTTTTCCATCGTCCAAAATAAAATCGCAGCTTCCGGAGGTACAGATAACAACCTGTTCCAGTTTCCGGTGGGCATGCCTGCCGCGGACAGCATCCCTGTCTGTTCCCCAAATATAGTAAACACGTTTGATGTCAAAGGGAAACTCTTCACCCTTCTCCAGGGCAACAAGATTCCCGGCATAATTGCCGTGGGTTTTAAAATTTAAAAGATCATACATCATAAAATTAAATAAACAAAAAGTTTGCTATCTTTCTTTCGATCCCATGCTTTAATACGCCAAGCCGTATAATCATGAGGCAGCGCATTATTTTGTTATGGGCCGGTATCTGCCTGTATGCCGACAACAGCGCCTGCTGCTCTTCATTTAATAAATTCAGATACATCTCCTGGAAAGACGCCGCCTGATCATAGGTCTGGTTAATCGCCTTCCGTACCTCGCCGCCATGCATAAGCCTGTTGAATTTATACCGGAATGTTCTTACATCATTGGCCCCAATCTCGTTGGCTCCGTGCTGCCGGTACAGGATTGTCTGTTCGTCCAGATAGCCGATTTTTCCGAACGCGGCGGCGGTCAGCACAAGCCACCAGTCATGCATCACCATGTATGCGGGTTCGGCCCTTATAAAGTCCGCCAGGGCCCGGTTATACGCGGCGGTACAACCGGTTGTAACGTTCTGTATCAGAATCTGCCGCAGCCCTGTGCGCTCATAACCGGCGTTCATTGCCTCGCGGTATGAGGGCGAAATTACATTCAGGTTTTCATCCACTACCCGCAGATCCGTATGCACAAGGAGCGGTTTCTCTTTTCCGTACCGGGCTTCCATGTCCTTCAATTTTGAAATTGTCTTTTCTATCTTATCAGGAAGCCATATATCATCCTGATCGCAGAGCATGATATAATCATCCTTGATGTCTATCATCATGCCGATAAAGTTATATTTTGAACTGCCGCTGTTACGGCTGTTTTGTTTGACTATTATTTTACCCAGATACCGCTTTTCATAGTTACGGATAATCTCCCATGTACCGTCGGTCGAACAGTCGTCACGGATATAGAGCTTAAAATCATCCTGAGTCTGTCCAAGCAGTGATTCTATTTGTTCGGCGATATGCTTTTCTCCGTTATATGCGGCCAGTAAAATAGAAATCATATTAAATACTGTTCCGCCTTCTTTTGATAGAATTCCGCATAAGCATCGCACACTTCCCGGGCGTTTCCGGTCATGACAATCTCGCCCTTCTTAAGCCAGATTGCCTTCGTACAGAGCCGTTTTACCATCTCATTATCATGGGAAACAAAAAGCAAGGTTGCCGCCCTTTCCAGCATCTCGCGGATCCGCTTCTCGCATTTCCGCCGAAACGCGGCGTCCCCTACGGCCAGCACCTCGTCTATTATCATGATGTCGGGCTGTACCAGCGTTGCTATGGAGAAGCCCATCCGGGCCTGCATTCCTGTGGAATAATTTTTGATGGGCATCTTCATAAATTCCCAAAGCTCGGAGAACTCTACAATTTCGTCATAGTGTTCCTGCATGAACTCCCGGCTGTGCCCCAGAAGGGCGCCTTCAAGAAAAATATTCTCCCCGGCTGTAAGCTCCGGGTCAAACCCGGCGCCAAGTTCCAAAAGCGGCGCAATGGATCCGTTGGTTCCCACCTTCCCCCGGTCAGGGGCCAGGATACCGCAGATGAGCTTTAAGAGTGTCGATTTCCCCGCGCCGTTGCTTCCTACTATCCCCCAGGACTCTCCATGTTTTATGTCCAGATTGATGTCTTTGAGGGCTAAAAATTCCTGAAAGTGAAGCTGTCCTTTTACCTTCTTTACAAAATACTCTTTGATACTGTCAACCCGCTCGGTAGCAATATTGAAGCGCACTGTGGCATTCTCTACATGGATAACAGTTTCTTTCAAAAAGGACCTCCTACATGTAGAGAATGAATTTGTTTTTACCGCGGGCAAAGGCGGCAAGCCCAACGGCCAGCATCAGTATGGCGGCTGCGGCTCCCCAGAGGGCATCCCTTCTCCAGCCGGTCTCCCCGCCCAGCACAAAATACCGGAACTGAGCTATATAGAAATACAGGGGATTAAAGCTGGTAATCGCGAACCGGATCTTATCCGGCAGCATGGAAACAGGATAGAAGATGGGGGTAAGATACATCCACGCGGTGGAAAATACCCCCCAGAGATACTCGGTATCGCGAAAAAAAACCGCCGCCTGGGCAAGGAAAAGACCCAGGCCTATAGAGAAGACATACAGTTCAATGATAGGGATGGGGATAAGAATGAAGCGCCAGGAGAACCGTACCCCGGTAACAACGATCACCAGGAGGAGGGCTCCCAGGGAGAAGAGCATGGTGACAAACTCGGAAGTCACCGCCGCCAGGGTAAAGATGTATTTGGGGACGTATACTTTCTTGATGATCCCCGCCGCCCCCAGAACGGAGGGGATGGCCCGGCTTGCGGCTCCTGCCATGAAGGAAAAAAGAAGGCTGCCTATAAACAGATAGACGGAAAAATTCTTCATCCCCCGGGCAAACATGGCGGAAAAGACGATAGTCATGATAATCATCGTCAGGAGGGGATTGAGGATGCTCCAGAGGTAGCCCAGGACACTCCGGCGGTATTTGAGTTTAATGTCCCGGGACACAAGCTGGAAGAAAAGTTCCCGGTACTTAAAGAATACCAGCAGACGGCTTATTAGCCTTTGTTTAAGACTCATGGTATGCGGTCCTCAGAAATATACTTTCAGATATTGGTCCGTCATTTTTTCAACGGTAAAAAACCTGCGAAAACGATCCTGCGAATTATATGCAAGAGTTTTGTAAAGGGTAGTATCATTCATAAGCATCTGTATCTTTTCCGCAAAAGCGGGCGCGGTGTTTTCCGGTATATATCCGTTAACGCCGTCTTCGACAAGTTCAGGTATGCCGCCGGCTGCGGAAGCCACAACCGGTTTGCCATAACTCATTGCCTCGATTATCACCACGGGAAGCCCTTCGTAATTGCTGGGCAGCATAAATACATCGGCATTGCCGTTATAAGATCCTGCGTCCGGCATATTCCCCAAAAGAAAAACATTCTCCGGCACATTCGGCACTTCTTCCCAGTTGCCAATCCAGATAAACGCATATTCCGGCAATAATGCGGCTGTCGCCAAAAATAAATCAAAACGCTTTTGTTTACTTATCCGTGCGATACAAAGTATCCTTTTTTTGTATTTCTCCGGAACCGGCAGTACTGTTTCCCGCCTTCCGGCGGAAGGCTCAGGTATCCCGTTGTAAATACAACTGACATTCCGGGTGATGCCCTCTGCCTTCAAATTATCTTCATCATAATGAGATACCGCAACAATTGCCTTACACCTGGTTTGAAGATACCGTTCCAGAGGCAAAAACTTCCTGTAGACCCTGCGTATGGAGTCAAAGCCATGAACCGTATAGACAACCCTGTTCCCGGGGAAGGCCAGCCTTCCCAAAACTCCGGCCTTTGACGAATGGAGATGAATAATATCCGGTTTACAACGGCGATAGAGCGTAAAAAAAAAGAAGAACGTTTTTATATCGTTCAGGGGCGAAATATTCTTTACCAGCGAAGCAATTTTAAAATATTTTACCCGTTTATCAAGCAGTGCAAAAAGCTTCCCGTCGCCTTCGCCGGCAAAAACGGTTACGTCATGATTTTCCGCAAGGGCATTTGAAAGGTGGGCAGCCATTACCTGTGCGCCGCCAAGCTCTGAAAGAGTTACGATCTGAAATATCCGCATGCCTTTGAACCGCACCCCGCATGATTACCGCCCCCATAGTTCTGCTCCATCCAGCGGCGGTATTCACCACTGCAGATACCGTTGACCCATCCTGAGTTGGCGAGATACCAGTCCACGGTGCGGGAAAGACCTTCTTCAAAATTCACTTCCTGTTTCCAAGCCAATTCCTTTTTGATTTTGAAACAATCAATGGCATAGCGCCGGTCATGACCGGGACGGTCTTTGACAAAAGCAATGGAGGCCCGCACTTTTTCTGCATCAAGACCGGCTTTCTTTGACACTATGTCGATAAGCGTATGGAGAAGCCTGATATTCTCCCACTCGTTTTCCCCGCCGATGTTGTACTTTTCCCCGGCCTTGCCCTGCCGCATAACGGCCCAGACTGCACGGTTGTGGTCTTCCACATACACCCAATCCCGGATATTTTTGCCGTCGCCGTAGACGGGGAGTTCTTTTCCTTCCAGGATGTTGAGAATCGAAAGGGGGATAAGTTTTTCCGGAAACTGGCGGGGGCCGTAGTTATTGGAACAGTTTGACAGGGTAAGGGGAAGACCGTAGGTGTGGCCGTATGCCATGACCAGGTGATCGCTTGCGGCCTTGCTGGCGGAATAGGGGCTGCGGGGATCGTAGGGTGTCTCCTCGGTAAAGCGGCCTGTATCTCCCAGGGAGCCGTATACTTCGTCGGTACTGATATGATGGAAAAGCACATCCTTTTCGGACTTCCAAAAGTTCCGTGCGGTATCAAGCAGGGTAAAAGTACCCATCACATTGGTTTTAACAAAGGCTTCAGGCCCGTGTATTGAACGGTCTACATGGCTCTCTGCGGCAAAATGCACTACAGTATCGATATCATATTTTTTAAAAATACCCTCAATGAAAGGCCGGTCACAGATATCACCGTGTTCAAAACAGTAACGCTGCGCCGTCCCCGCGGCGGCGCCAAACTGTTCTTCAATGTCCGCAAGGCTTAAAGGATTCCCCGCATAGGTAAGGGCGTCAACATTGATAATGCGGCCTTCAAAACCGTCTGCGCCATTTAACAGGAAATGTATGAAGTTGCTGCCGATAAAGCCTGAACCGCCGGTAACCAGAATATTTTTAAGTGTGCGCAACGCTGTCTCCTTGGCTTACAATTCGAGCCTGCCGGATTGCAGTCAAATGGTTCCGCAGGCTGTCGTCCCATGAAGGAATACGGAGTCCCAGGACCTTTCGTATCTTTGTTTTATCAAGAACCGAGTATGCGGGCCGTTTTACCCTGGCAGGATATTCGGCGCTGGCACAGGGTTTTACAGTACAATGTTTGGCAAGAAGGCCGGCGCTGCGGGCTTCTTCATGGATCTTTTCTGCAAAATCATACCAGGTAATGCTGCCTTCGTTGGTATAGTGATATATACCGCAGGGAATCTGTCTTCCATTTTCAGCCGTCTTTACTATCTCAAGAAGGACGCCGGCGAGATCACGGGCCCATGTAGGGCTGCCGTACTGATCATTAACCACAGAAACGCTGTCCCGTTTCTTCATGAGGGCAAGCATAGTTGCAACAAAGTTACTGCCATATTGCCCATAGAGCCATGCGGTACGAATTATGATAGAAGCGGGATTATTTTCCATTACGACTGTTTCGCCGTCCCGCTTGGTAAGGCCATAAACACCGGCAGGATTTGTGCGGTCATCTTCCCGGTAGGGACGGGGTTTGCCGTCTCCGCCGGGAATCCCTTCGCCGTCAAACACATAGTCTGTCGAAATATGGATGAGCCCTGCCCCGGCGCCTGCGGCGCAGGCGGCAATGTTGGCGGCCCCCTGTGTATTGAGCTGGCGGCAGAGTTCCTGCTCATCCTCCGCCCTGTCTACCGCAGTATACGCAGCACAGTTGACGATCCAGCGGGCACTGCCCTTACCGGGCCATACATTCCGGGCAAAGACCTCAAGCGCCGCAGGATCGGTAATGTCAACTTCCCGGTCTGTTCCGGCATAGGGGATGTTCTCCTGTTCCAAAAGCTTTGAAAGCTCCGTACCAAGCATGCCCCTGTTGCCGATTAGCCAAAGCACGGAAGTTTCCTGTCCCTTTCGGAAAGTATGTACTCCGTCCCCGCATTCGGCCAGGATATACCAATGGAAGCATCATTCCAGATGATGCCCCCTTCATCTTCAGGGTGATAAAAATCCGTGCATTTATAGGCAAAAATTGCGCTCTTACTCAGTACCAGAAAACCGTGGGCAAAACCCGGCGCAATGTAGAACTGGTTCTGTTTTTCACCACTCAAAACCACGGCATGCCACTTGCCGTAACTGGGGGAACCGGGACGGATATCCACGGCAACATCAAAGACCTCCCCTTCGATGGCCCTGACCAGCTTGCCCTGAGGATGAGTCTTCTGGAAGTGAAGACCCCGGAGCACCCCCCTCACCGACCGGGACTGGTTATCCTGAACAAAGGGCCCTGTAATCCCCGCCGCGGCAAAATCCCGCTCAGACCAGACCTCAAAAAAATACCCCCGGCTGTCGCCGAAGACCTTGGGTTGAATTTCATAGAGCCCCTCAATGGGGCAAGTCGTAATGGTAAAAGCCAAATCTGTTCCTTGAGCTTGTTCCAAAATCCGGTTGGTTTCGGAACAGCCTCCCTTGTTTATACCGAAGGGAGAAGTCTTTCTCCGGCAATAAAGGCAAGATAGACGCCGTATTCGGTCTTGTAGGAGGCCGCCAGTTTCAGAAGATCTTCCCGGCCGATCCAGCCCTTACTGTAGGCGATTTCTTCAATGCAGGAAACATACATGCCCTGCCGTTTCTGGATGGTTTCGATGAAGTTTGAAGCCTCCAGAAGACCGTCATAGGTACCGGTATCAAGCCATGCCATGCCCCTGCCCAGTACTTCCACGGAAAGACGGCCTTCCGAAAGGTAGGCATTATTCACCGCGGTGATCTCTATCTCGCCCCGGGCCGAAGGTTTTATGTTTTTGGCAATATTGACTACGGCGTCATCGTAAAAGTAGAGACCCGGGACTGCATAGTGAGACCTGGGAACGGCAGGTTTTTCCTCGATGGAGAGAACCCTGCCTGAAGCATCAAATTCCACCACTCCGTAAGCCGTGGGATCTTTTACATAGTAGCCGAATATGGCTCCGCCACCCTTCGTTTCAATTTTGGAAACAGCGCCCTGAAGGGTTTTGCTAAAATCCCTGCCGTAGAATACATTGTCTCCCAGCACAAGGGCGCAGCTCTCCTTTTCAATAAAGTCCGCTCCTACTATGAATGCATCGGCAAGACCCCGGGGGCTCTCCTGAAGGCGGTATTCAAAACGCATTCCCAACCATGCACCGTCACCAAAAAGTTCCCGGAAAACAGGAAGATCCCGGGGAGTGGAGATGATAAGAACCTCCCGAATACCCGCCAGCATCAGCACCGAAAGGGGGTAATAGATCATCGGCTTATCATAGAGAGGGAGAATCTGCTTGGAAACCGCTCTGGTGATGGGGTAGAGCCTGGTACCGGTACCGCCGGCCAATATGATACCCTTCATCCTGTACCGTCTTCTTTTTTATGCATATTTTTCAACTTTTTGCTATTTAGCGCCTGTCCACAAAGTCGGTTACTTTGCGGACAAACCGTGCATTTTCTCGCCTTACGGCTACGAAAATGTATTTTTAAAGGCTGCTTTCCCAAAAACTGAAGTTTTGGGAAAACCTCACTTTATAAATTTTCTTTACAAGAAAGAATACAAGGACGGCGCCCAAAAAGGCTCCGAGGGTATCGGCTATCCAGTCCGGTAAAGTACAAGTCCGACCGGGAACAAAGGACTGATGTATCTCGTCAATCACTCCGTAAGCCGAAGCAAGAGCAAACGTAAGCAACAGAGCGCCGCGTCTCCCTATGTTCCCGGATTTTTCCACGGAGCTCCGCCTCAGTCCGGCCCGAAACCCTGCAGCGAAGCTTCCGGTACACCAGGTCTCTCTGGAAAACCAGGGAGCAATGGTCAGAGCCAGTACCCCGTAGGCCAAAAGGTGTTGAAACTTGTCAAAGTCGAAAATTCCCGGAGGCTTGGGTAAGATACTCTGGGACGAAAGGAACCAAATACCTCCAACTGTCAAAATAGCTGGAATTTTTAACAAAATTTTGACCGCATTCCTCATATACCGCTATTATAGCCGGAACAAACCTGTAAACAAGTTTGGAACAGGGGGCATTAGACTTGTTCAACAACCCGGTTGGCTATCTGCTAAGCTGCGTTTAGCTTGCAAGCCTTGCAGTTTTTCAGGCTAAAGCCTTGCAAAACCGTGTTTTAGCGGATTTGTTCGGAAACTTAAGTTTCTGAACAAATCTATGTAAAGCCCTTTGGCACAAATTAACCGAAACCCTTCCCTCTGAAATCCCGCCGCCGCCGAAACAGGCTTGCGAAATCCGCCGTTAATCACAGCTTTTATAAAATAGAACGATAGCACAAGAATGTATAAAATACAAGATTAACTATCTAAGAAGTTGTTCAGTATTTGAACAATTCATACCCTCTTTTGGATACAGGGGGCTGTTCCATGTCTTTGATCTTTGCGGGGCTTAGGAGTATAGTTCGGCAATGAGTATTTTTGAAGCGGTCATTTTGGGGGCTGTACAGGGAATTACCGAATTCCTGCCTGTATCAAGCTCCGGACATCTGGTACTCTTCCAGCGGATATTCGGTATTAGCGGGGATAATCTGTTTTTTGATACCCTGGTACACGGAGGTACCCTGATAGCGGTATTTATCGTCCTTTGGAAGGATATCCGGGTCATTTTGAAACGGATCGTGCAGCCGCTTACCGCTTATCTCATCCTGGGAACGATTCCGGCGGTAATTGCGGCTCTGCTTTTTGATGAAGTCATAGAAAGGGTTTTTTTTACCGGGAGTTTTCTGGGTTTTGCCTTTCTGATTACCGCGATTCTGCTCTTCAGCTCGGAAATGCTGCACAGATACAGCCTAAACCTTGTTCAAACAAAGAAAATGAACTGGATTGATGCCCTGATAATAGGGATCTTGCAGGCAATAGCGATTATTCCCGGGGTATCCCGTTCGGGCTCAACCCTGTCGGGGGCCCTGTTCCGGCGTCTTGACCGGGATTTTGCAGCCCGGTTTTCGTTCCTGCTCTCCATACCGGCGATTCTGGGGGCTCTGATTTTGCAGGCAAAGGATCTGCTTAAGGGCACAGGGGCCCCGGAAACCGGGATAAGCCCTGCAGCCCTGACTGCCGGCGTTCTTACAGCGGCAATAGTGGGATTCTTTTCGATAAAGCTCATGTTAAAGATAGTCCGGGAACGTTCCCTTCTGGGATTTGCCTTGTATACGGCAATTCTGGGTATCCTGGTATTGATCGACCGGTTATTCAGCCATATATTTTTCTAAGGAAGCACCGGTTTATTCAATGAGGCTGTTCCAAAATTCGGTGATCCGGCAGGATCATAATTTTGGAACGGCTTCCTTGGATTTAAAGAAAAAACGGGACCGTACTTTCTTCGGCTTTGCTCTTTTTATAGGCGCTTTTGATCGAATTTGATTGACCTTTGTTTCCTGAATAAGTATCTTACATGTGAATGATTATTAGAAGCCGCTCCAAAATCAACCGGGTTTTGGAATAAGCTCATTATTCCAAAAAAGTAGTTTGATTTTAAGGTTAACAGGAAGATTTAATGTCAAAACATTCACGCCGTGGTCGTCATGAAAACTCAAAACAGGAATTTTCTTCTCCGGAATCCCGAACGGCAGGACAGGAAACTCCTGCGGCAAGCGAGGCACAAGCCGTTGAAAGCGGTGTTTCGCCCGAATCTGCCGATACCCTGAAAAATCCCCCTCCGGAACATTCCGTCGAGGACCAGACGGATCAAGGTGTGCCGGAAGCTTCGTTGCATGGCTCCCTTCAGGAACATGGGGCGCCCGCCGAAACGGCGGCGGAAAAACCGGCCAAAGAATTGACCCCTGAGGAAAAAATTGTGGCACTGGAAGCCCAGCTTGCCGATGCAAAGGATCAGTACCTCCGCAAGGCTGCAGATTTTGAAAATTTCCGCAAACGGATGAACCAGGAGAAGCAGACCTCCATCGAATTTGCCAACCAAAGTCTGCTGCTGGATATTATTCCGATCATCGATGACTTCGAACGGGCACTACAGGCAGCGGGAACCGGTCAGAAGAGCCCGGCAGATTTTGATACCCTCTGTCAGGGTATTTCCATGATTGAACAGCGCCTTTCTTCCCAACTGGAAAGCAAATGGGGCCTGAAACGTTTTGATTCGGAAGGGGAACCTTTCGATCCCAACCGCCACGAAGCCCTGATGATGGAAAAATCGGCTGAAATTACCGAACCGGTGGTGGCTCAAGACCTGATCAAGGGCTATATGCTGAAGGATCGGGTCATACGAAGCGCAAAAGTCAAGGTTGTTATGCCTAAAGAAAATAAAAACGAATAAGGAGACTAGAAATAATGGGAAAAATAATTGGTATTGATCTGGGAACGACAAATTCCTGTGTGGCCGTCCTTGAAGGCGGCGAGCCGGTAGTAATTCAGAACTCCGAAGGAGGGCGTACAACCCCTTCAATCGTGGGTTTTACCAGTAAGGGTGAACGGGTGGTCGGTCAGCCGGCGAAAAACCAGATGATCACCAATCCGGAAAATACGATTTTCTCGATAAAGCGTTTTATGGGCCGGCGTTTCTCCGAAGTGAGCAACGAAATGAAGCTTGTGCCCTACAGGGTAACGGAACAGGGGGACGATGTCCGGATAGACATCGACGGCAAAAAGTACGCTCCCCAGGAAATTTCCGCATTCGTCCTCCAAAAGATGAAGCAGACCGCCGAGGACTATCTGGGTGAGACGGTTACCGAGGCTGTCATTACCGTACCGGCCTACTTTAACGATGCTCAGCGGCAGGCCACAAAGGATGCGGGGAAGATAGCCGGTCTTGAGGTCAAGCGAATCATCAATGAGCCCACGGCCGCTTCGTTAGCCTTCGGCTTCAACAAAGATCAGAAGAAAGAGAAAACCATTGCCGTCTATGACCTTGGGGGCGGCACCTTTGATATTTCTATTTTGGAACTGGGCGAAGGGGTTTTTGAAGTAAAATCCACCAACGGCGATACACACCTAGGCGGCGACGACTTTGACCGCCGCATCCAGGAATGGCTCATCGCCGAATTCAAGAAGGATACGGGCATAGATCTGGGACAGGACAGGATGGCCCTGCAACGGCTCAGGGAGGCGGCGGAGAAGGCAAAAATCGAACTTTCCGCGGTACAGACCACGGATATCAACCTGCCTTTCATAACCGCAGACCAGGGCGGACCAAAGCACCTGCAGAAGAGCCTTTCCAGGGCGAAATTTGAACAGATGGTTCAGGATCTCTTTGACCGTTCCAGAGAGCCCTGTATCAAGGCCCTGAAAGATGCGAACCTCACCGCAGAGCAGATCGACGAAATTATCCTTGTCGGCGGCTCCACCCGGATTCCCGCGGTACAGCAGATTGTAAAGGATCTCTTCAAGAAAGAGCCCAACAGGGGGGTAAACCCCGACGAAGCAGTAGCCGTAGGCGCCGCCATTCAGGGCGGAATTCTCGGTGGCGATGTGAAGGATGTGTTGCTGCTCGATGTAACGCCGCTTTCCCTGGGCATTGAAACCCTTGGCGGCGTTATGACCAAACTCATACCACGGAATACCACGATCCCCACCCGGAAGAGTCAGATCTTCTCCACTGCGGCGGACGGACAGACGGCAGTTTCCATTCAGGTACTTCAGGGTGAGCGGGAGATGGCTAATCAGAACCGGACTCTGGGCCGTTTCGATCTGGTCGGCATTCCGCCTGCGCCCCGCGGTGTGCCTCAAATTGAAGTTACCTTCGACATTGATGCCAACGGTATTGTCCATGTAAGCGCCAAAGACCTCGGCACGGGGAAAGAGCAGAAGATCCGTATCGAAAGCTCCAGCGGGCTCAACGATGCGGATATTGAAAGAATGGTGAAGGAAGCGGAACTCCACGCCGAAGAAGACAAAAAAGAGCGGGAGAAGGCGGAAGCCCATAACGAGGCCGACTCCATGATCTACTCTACCGAAAAGAACATCAAGGATCTGGGAGACAAGGTAAACGCCGAAGACAAAAGCAAGGCGGAAGAAGCCATTGCGGAACTGAGGCGGGCACTGGAAGGCGGCAATATTCAAACGATCAAGGACAAGACCGAAGCCCTCAAACAAGTGTCCTACAAGATTGCCGAAGAGATCTACAAAAACCAGGGCGCCCAGCAGGGAGGCCCCGGCGGAGCGGCAGGCCCTGACATGGGAACGGCAGGCGGCCCGAACATGGGCGGCGGCGCTTCAGGCCCGGAAACAAAAAGTGCCGAAGATGCAGACTATGAAGTCGTAGACGACAAGTGAGCTTCCGTTCACACATCATCTGCACTGTAACATTAGGTGAATGAATGGCAAAACGCGATTATTACGAAGTTCTCGGTATACAGAAAAACGCCTCCAAGGATGATATAAAGAAGGCATACCGGAAACTTGCCATCCAGTATCATCCGGACAAGAATCCGGGGAATAAGGAAGCGGAGGAGAAATTCAAGGAGGCTACCGAGGCCTACGAAGTTCTGGGAGACGACCAGAAAAAATCCGCATACGATCAGTTTGGTTTTGCCGGTGTTGAAGGTATGGGCGGTCAGCAGGATTACTCTCAGGTTTTCCACGGTTTTGAAGACATCTTTGGAGGAGACTTCTCCAATATTTTCGATATGTTCATGGGAGGAGGCTCGCGGCGTTCCGGTGGAGAGGGAGGAGGCGTCAAACGGGGGGCAAACCTCCGTTATGACATTGAGATCCCCTTCAAGGATGCGATCTTCGGTATCAAGGTGGAGATTCAGTATAGCCGTAACGATTCCTGCCCGGCCTGCAAAGGCACAGGGGCTTCATCAGGCTCGGGCCGTAAGGTATGCCCCGCCTGTCAGGGTTCCGGAGCGGTACGGCACAGCCAGGGCTTTTTCTCCGTTCAGTCTACCTGTCCCAACTGCCGGGGCGAAGGTTACATCATCGAAAGCCCCTGCCGCGAATGCGGCGGTACAGGAACCCTGAAAAAGCGGCAGAAGATCAACGTGACCATTCCCGCGGGAGTTGAAGACGGCAAACGGGTTGTAATACCCAAACAGGGTGATACAGGGCCGAACGGCGGCAGTCCGGGCGATCTCTATGTGTTTATCCGGGTCAAACCTCATGAATACTTTGAACGGCAGGACTGGGATCTCTATTGCGCCGTTCCCATCTCGGTAACACAGGCTGTTCTGGGAGCCGAAATTCACGTAAGCACCCTGGACAACAAGACCATCAAGGTGAAAATCCCGCCGGGCATCCAAACCGGCAAGATGCTCCGCATCCGGGATGAGGGAGTCCCCTCGGGAGGCCGCCGGGGCAACCTCTACATCAAGCTGATGGTTCAGATACCCGCCAAATTAAGCCGTCGGGGCAGAGAGCTTATGGAAGAACTTGCAAAGGTTGAAGGCGAAAACAACTCCCCCAAACCCATTCCACTGTCCGAACTGGGAGGAAACTAGGCGAAGATCCCCGCCGGTTCCAGTGGCATGAGCTTATTCCAAAATCTGATATTTTGGAACAGCCTCAATGTTCTTTACCGTTCAAACAGAGCCCTGAGTTCCTCGTGGCTCATCCGGGCAAGCCAGGATTCACCTGAACCAACGGTCATGTCGGCCAGTTCCTGTTTGCTTTTCAGCATGGATTCGATCTTTTCCTCAAAGCTGTTTTTGGTGATAAAACGGTGGACAAAGACATTGCGTTTCTGTCCGATGCGGAATGCGCGGTCGGTAGCCTGATTTTCCACCGCCGGGTTGTACCAGAGATCGTAGTGGATTACCCGGCTGGCGGAGGTGAGGTTAAGACCGAGGCCCCCGGCACGGAGGCTCACGAGGAGTATGCGGCAGACATTGTCGTTCTGGAACTTTTCTATTGTTTCATTGCGTTGTGTCTGGCTGAGGCCTCCGTGGTAGACGAGGGCTTCTTCTTCCAGTTCATTTCTGATGATTGTTTCCAGGCACTCCAGAGTTTCCACATATTGGCTGAAAATCAAGGTTTTCTCTCCCCCGGCAAGGATTTCTTCCAGCAGAGCGACAAGGAGCCGGGCCTTGCCGGAGAGGTCTGAGACCGCAGGGCTTTCCTTGTCATAGACACGGGGATGATCGCAGATCTGTTTGAGAGCGGTTAAAAGTTTCAACACCAAGGCGGAACGTTTTTGCCCTTCCATTGTTTCCGCGGAAACATCCAGAACCGAAGCGACTACGTTTTCGTACAGGGCGGCCTGTTCCTTTTCAAGCACGGCGTATTCATCGCTGACAATCTTTTCCGGAAGGTCGGCAATGATCGCCTTGTCGGTTTTAAGACGGCGGAGGAGAAAGGGAGATGTAATCGAACGGAGTTCATCGGCAATTTCTTTCTGCCTGTATATTTCGATGGGAATACGGAAACGTTTTTTGAAATCGTCAGACGCCCCCAGGTATCCGGGAAGGACGACATCAAAAAGAGAACGCATATCCTCAAGGCGGTTTTCCACCGGCGTTCCGGACAAGGCCAGACGGAATTCGGCGTGAAGATTTTTTACCGTTTTTGAACCGCGGGTCTCTTCATTCTTGAGGAGATGGGCCTCGTCCGCCACAAGCAGGGAGAAAGCCTCCGCAGCCAGTTTGGACGAATCCCTCACCGCGGTCTGGTAGGTGGTAAGAAACACATCGGCCTTCCCGGTAAGGCTCCGGCTGCCGCCGTGATACCGGGACACCCTGAGGGAAGGGGCAAAGCGGCCGAGTTCCCGTTCCCAGTTTTCCATGAGGGCCGCCGGAGCGAGTACAAGGCTTCTGTTTTTGAGGAGGCCTTCATCTTTCAGCCGCAACATTACTGCGATTGCCTGAACGGTTTTTCCCAGCCCCATGTCGTCGGCCAGGATGCAGCCGAATCCGGAAAAAAGCAGGGAACAGATCCAGTTAAAGCCCCGGATCTGATAGGGCCTTAAATCCGCATTGAGTTTTTTGGGAACACTGAAACGCCGTTCTTCAAAAAGTTTTTCGATTACCTTTTCCGCATCAAATGAAAGGACACTGCCGCCTGCCAGGTGGGATTTAAGGAATTCGTTCACCGTGGGAGGATGCGCCTCCTTTACCATTTTAAGCAGGGAACGAAGTTCCGCAGGATCGATGCGGATAAAGGCGTCCCGGAATTTTACGATACCTTTCTTCTGTTTGATGAGAGATTCAAATTCTTTAAGGCTGATTACTTCGTCTCCCAGGGCAATCTGCCATTGCCAGTCCAGAAGTTTTTCCAGATTGAGATACGAAACAAGGGAACCTGATTTTTTTGTTTCTGCCATGAGGACAAGCCGGGGCTTCAGTTCCCGGTGGAGGGTTTTGGGAAGTATGACAGGAATTCCCAGCTTTGCCAGAAGCCGGGAAGCGTCGTCCAGAAAATTGATCAGCCGTTCTTCGGAAAGATTCACCATCTTCCTGGTAAAGAGGGCCCTGATTTCCGGAAGATAATTGGAAAGAGCCGCCGGGGCCTTTAACACCCCGATGTTTCCCGTGGCCTTTACCGCTTCCCTGAGGAGAATTCTCTTTGCGCCTGTCTTTGCCTCCCTGTCTTCCACCAGTACGTCCATGGCAAGGCTGAAACCGGGGATATCTTCTTTGGAACCAAGTTCCTTGATGATAAAACGGTACTGCCATGCTGAAAAATCGGTGTGCAATACGGTAAGCCAGTTGCCTATGCTTTGAGGCAGATACTGCAGGGCCGGGGAGGAAATATTGATTCTGCCGCCCTCAAAAAAAAGAGCGCCTATTCTGCGGAACCCTTCATCTCCCTTGTGCAATGAAGGGACAAGATCGTAATTCTTTTTAACCCATTCGTTGAGAAAGGCGGAACACAGGAGATCGAGCGTAGAACGGCCTGTGGCATAGATCTTTTTCTTTGTGCCTTTCCTGCCCAGTTCAAGCATTGAATCTTCAAGCGCGGCAAGGTAATTCATGCATGTATTGATATAGGGCAGCCTGGTAAAAGGCAGCCAGACGATCTCCAGTTTCTTTTCATCTGCAAAGACCGCGGGGATATAGGCCCCGGAACGGAGTAGCGCACCTAAAAATTTCGCCAAATAAAACAGGAAGGTATAAGAGCGGGAGCCTTCATCCCGGGAAAAGGCGTAAAACCTGGATACCGCCTCATAGACAGAAAAGGATTCGGTTTCCCCTGCAATGCCGCTGCGTACCAACACTGTTTCCGCGCCGGGCCCGGGGTCTTTACACTCAAGCTTCCAGTGGGAGCAGGAAAAAAGATGCTCCCGCGAGGCGTCTTCGCTAAAAGGAATAAAACTCTGACGCACCGCGCTGTGATAAAACTCCCCCAGGACAAGGGCAAAGTTACGGCTTGAAAAAACCGGCGAAGGAGGCAGGAGGGACATAACAAGATCCGTACAGAGGGGAATATCCGGAAACCGCAAGACCTGCAATTCGGCTTCCCCGAGAGCGGAATATTCCTCCTGGAACTTCTCAATCACAAAAGGCGATTCCAGAACAGCCGTCATGTCTCCCTGGTATTTCCCGGCCAGACTTTTAAGATCGACACCCCGGAGGGTAAAAAGAGTTTGAGGCTCCGCATCAATCTGCCGTGCTATAATGTAATAGAGCGCCGCCTGATGCTTGCAGGGATCGCCCCAATCGGGACAGGAACAACTGCGCTTCATTTCATTCCAACGTTTGGGAATGAGTTTGATCCCCTTCTTTTTGAGCTTCTGCAGCAACTCTTCCGGCAGTTCGCCGCTTTTTATCCGGACCAGCAGGGAAGGATCTTCTTCAATAATAGCGGCAAGTTTCGCCTGTTCCGCCTTGCCCAGAGGAGGAAAATCAACTTCAACCTTATAAAAGGGACGATAATTCCCCTTGACTTTGGCTATTGCCTTGCAGTTCCGTATCTCCAGCGAAAGAACCTTCCCCGTATTGGCATAGCTTCTCCCACGATCAAGCCGGGCGCCCATCTCGTATGCGTCCAGCACTTCAATAAACCACGCTCCCCAGGGTGTAAGCCCATATTGCTGCTTTGCCATTGTAGAGTAAACTCTAACACGAAGAGAGGAGGGATACTATAGTTCTTTAGTTCCCGGCCAAAAAGTCTTGATTCCGGGGCCGGTTTCGCCATAGTATGAACTATGCGGGTTAACCTTGAAAATTCAATCGAACATGAGACGAAGTGTCATACACAAGCCGCCGAAGGTGGTGTCGTACCATTAATTTCCCTGCGTTTGCGGCCTAAAAAGACGCATGTTAGTACATTCAAACGAGGGCTCAAGCTCTCCACCAGAAAGCATGCCACCGAGGGAAAACCGGTGGAGGCAGCGCCCCTGCCCAAACGGGTAGTTATCCCCATAAACCAGCATTTCGGAGCCCCAAACACATGTCTGGTTAAGCCGGGCGACAGGGTCGTCCGCGGTCAGAAGATTGCCGAAGGAGCCGCCCCGGGACCGATGACGGTGCCGGTTCACGCTTCCATCACCGGAATTGTCAAAAAGATTGAAATGAGGATGCAGTCCAACAATACCGAAGGGCTCTGTGTGGTAATTGAGGCAGAGACACTTGTTTCTGCCGAATCTCAAGCCGTGGCAGGAACGGAAATACTTTTGATGCCTCCCCTGGATTACAAAACCTGCAGTAGGGAAGAAGCTCTCCAGCGTATCCGGGATGCGGGCTTAACAGGCATGGGGGGAGCCGGTTTTCCTTCCCATGTAAAGCTCAATCCGCCGCCGGGGAAAATCATAGACACGATCATTGCCGATGGGGCGGAATGTGAACCCTACCTTACCACAGACGAAGCAGCCATGACCGAAAAGCCCCATCTTCTGGCTCTGGGTCTTGCCATAGTGATGAAGATAAGCGGCGTGAAACGCGCTATCATCGGCATGGAGGATAACAAGGCCCGGCTCATTCCCATGCTTGAACAGGAAATACGGCTGGTTGAAATAGACGGCGAAGTGAATATCGGGCTCTGCAAAACCCGTTACCCCCAGGGGGGCGAAAAGATGCTGATTACCGCTCTGACCGGCCGGGAGGTGCCCAGCGGCGGCCTTCCAATGGATGTTTGTTGCATCGTGCAAAATGTGGGTTCTCTCATCGCCATTGCGGAAGCCTTCAGCCTGGGGAAACCCCTCATCGACCGGGATCTTACCGTTTCCGGAGGAGCCTGCAAGACGCCGAAGAATATCCGGGCGCCCATCGGCACCCTGCTGACAGATCTGCCCCCCCGGTTCATAGATATAGACCGGAAAAACCTGAAGAAGATCCTCTTCGGCGGCCCCATGATGGGTACTGCGGTTCCCGGTCTTGAAATTCCCATTCAGAAGAATACTTCCGGCATAATATTGATGACCGCCGGAGAAACCACGGCCTATGCGGAGGGGCCCTGTATCCGCTGCTGCCGCTGTATCCGGAACTGTCCCTGCCGCCTCTCCCCGGTGATCATGAATAACAGTCTTGAGGAAGGGGATCTGGACTATGCGGTGAAGGCCGGGCTTATGGATTGCATTGAATGTGGAAGCTGCAGTTACATGTGCCCGGCCCGGATAAAACTGGTGCAGCGTTTCCGGGTAGGAAAACAGAGGCTCCGCATCAAACAGGCGGCAACCGCAAAACTTTCCGCAGAAAAACTGGCTCAGGCTGCTCAGGCAGCGGCAAAGGCGGATGCCAAAGCCGCCCGGCCGGGAGAGGCCGCTCCGGTTCAGCCTGGAGAGAAAACATTCCGCCGGGGTCCTGATGGGTCGGCCTTCCTGTTAGGAGACGCATAGATGTCTGACATACATACACCCAATCAGATTCAGTCTTCAAATTCATTCCTGCTGGCTTCCTCTCCCCATATCTCCTCTCCGGTGAATTCCCGCCGTCTCATGGCAAACATGCTCATGGCTCTGATTCCGGTTTCGATCTTCGGAATTGTGATCTTCGGAGTTTCGGCGCTGTTGAACATTATTGTTTCGGTGGCAGCAGCGGTACTGTCGGAATTTCTTTTCCGCAACATAACCGGGCAAAGCTTCCGTGCCGGGGATCTTTCGGCCGGGGTTTCAGGACTTCTGCTCGCACTCATTGTACCACCCTCAACGCCGCCCTGGATGACGGCCCTGGGGTCGATCTTCGCGGTGATCGCCGCCAAGGAATTCTTCGGAGGACTGGGGGCCAATGTGTTTAATCCTGCATTGGCAGGCAGGGCATTCCTGCTGATGAGTTTTCCTGCGGCTCTTACCACCTGGCACAATCCTAAGGGAGGCTTTCCTTTACACGTGAATTCCCTCGACGCTGTTTCCGCCGTTGACGGCATCAGCGGGGTAACGCCTCTGGGAATCCTCAAAGCCGGTGGAACCACAGCGGAAATAGGCCGGGCCTTTCAAGGCTGGAATCTCAGTCTTACCGACAGTTACCGGGATACCATCGGTATGTTGTTTATCGGAAACCATGCGGGCTCTATCGGTGAATCATCCATTTTATGTATTGCGGCGGCCCTGATCTTCCTTATCCTCACCAAGACCATAGACTGGCGGGCGCCTCTTGCCATGCTGGTGACGGGCTTTATTGCTTCATTCTGTTTCGGAATGGATCCCCTCGTAGGCATCCTGAGCGGAGGGCTGGCATTCGGGGCTGTCTTCATGGTTACCGACTATGTAACCGCTCCCCTTACCGCCAGGGGAAAATTCATTTTCGGCGCGGGAGCGGGGCTCATCACGATCCTCATCCGTAAATGGGGTTCCTATCCTGAGGGAGTTACCTACGGCATTCTCATTATGAATGCCTTCACCCCGTTCCTCAACCGGCTCCTCCCCAAAAAGTATGGCTCTGTCTCCAAATCGAAGGTCAAAGCAAAGGAGACAACATGAGTACCGTAGTAAGGGACGACGGCTTTGGAAGCATGCTCAAACTGGGCCTTACCCTGGCTGTCTTTGCCGCCGCGGCCTGCGTCATGCTGGCCTTTGTCTATACAGGGACGGAGAGGATCATCGCAATGCGGCAGCAGACGGATCTGGAAGCGGCTCTAAAAGAGCTTTTTCCGGAAGCGGATTCCTTTACGGATATCAGCGGAACCATTGCAAGTCCCGACCTTTCAGTAACATTTGAAAGTGAATATGAAGCCCGCAAGGGCGGCGTCCTCATCGGCGCGGTCCTGCGCTGTTCCCGGGCCAGCTACGGCGGACAGATCAAAGTGCTGGCGGGTATCAATGCCGACGGTACGGTGAGCGGCGTGAAGATTCTTGAACACTCGGACACACCGGGCCTGGGGGCCAATGCGGCCGCTGCAAATTACTTTGTTGACCGGGCAGCGGGTCTTACCTTCTACGGACAATTTGCAGGCAAGAGCGTAAGCGAGCCCTTTGAGGTGAAGAAGGATGTCATCGCCGTTACCGCTTCTACCATCACGAGCCATGCGGTAGCTGCCGCGGTAAAGGCCGCGGGTAACGCTGCCTTTGCATATCTGGGAGGCGCACAGTGAGCGACGGCGCAAAAAAGTTTTTCAGGCTCTTCAATAACGGCATCATTCGGGAAAACCCGCTACTCATGCTGATGATAGGCCTCTGTTCATCTCTGGCGGTAACCACCTCGGCCGCCAACGGTATCGGCATGGGCCTCTCCATGACATTCGTTATCCTCATGTCGGAGATCGTGATCAGTATCTTCCGCAAACTCATTCCGGTCTCGATCCGTATTCCGGTCTTTATCATCATCATTGCCGCCTTTACCACGGTGATTGATTATGTGCTCAAGGCATTCTTTCCGGATCTTTCCAGTGCCATGGGTGTGTTCATTCCCCTCATCGTGGTGAACTGTATCATCATGGGACGAGTTGAAGGCTTTGCCAGCAAGCAGCCTCCGGGAGACGTTATCCCCGATGCCCTGGGCATGGGACTCGGTTACACCTGGGTGCTCATGGGTATTGCCGTGATACGGGAACTGCTGGGCGCAGGAACAGTGCTGGGTTTCCAGGTACTGCCTTCAAGTTATCAGCCTATCCTCTTCTTTGTGCTGCCGCCGGGAGGCTTCTTTGTGTTCGCGCTCTTTATCTCCCTCAATCTCTTTATCAAATCGAAGCTTAAATCCCAGACGGAATCTTCAGGCGAAACTGCCGCGGCAGAAATTCACAGTTACCACGGAGGAAACGCATGAACCTCTTCAAAATATTTCTCACTGCTCTGCTTATCGACAACATAGTATTGATGCGATTCCTTGCTCTCTGTCCCTTCATCGGGATGAGCAGTACCGAAGACAAATCCGTCGGCATGGGACTGGCGGTAACTTTTGTAACGGTATTGGCAACCTGCGTTACATGGCCCATCTACCGTTTCGTCCTTGAGCCTCTGAATCTTGTGTTCCTGCAGATTCTGGTATTCATCCTTGTAATCGCGGCATTGGTGCAGTTGGTTGAATTTTATCTTAAAAAAACCGCCCCGGCCCTCTACGGCGCCATGGGCATATACCTTGCCCTTATTACCACCAACTGTGCGATTTTGGCGGTAACCTTTGATGTCATTTCAAACGGCTACAGTTTTATTGAATCCCTTGTCTATGCTCTGGGAGTGGCCTTGGGATTCCTCCTCTCCCTCCTCCTCATGGCAGGTATCCGGAACCGGATAAAGGCAAGTCCCGTTCCGGCTTTTCTAAAGGGAACTCCTATACTTTTTGTAAGCGCAGCATTGTTGTCCATCGCCTTCATGGGATTCAAGGGGCTCGTTAAGTGACCGGAGACGGATTAAGGAGAAAGCCGTGATTATTATAATTACCCTATTGTTTGCCTTTATACTGGCTTTTGTACTGGGGACGGCTCTGGGATTTTTCAAAAAATTTTTTGCCGTGGAAGAAGATCCCCTGGCGGCGCAGGTACGGGAAGCCCTGCCCGGCGCCAACTGCGGGGCCTGCGGTTTTCCCGGCTGTGACGCGTACGCGGCAGCCATCGCTTCCCGTCAGACCGGCATTTCAGGCTGTTCGGTGGGAGGAAAGACAACTGCGGAAAAACTCTCCGCCATCATGGGGCTCGGCGCTAATGTGGTTTCAACGGTTTCCTTTGTTGCCTGCCGGGGCACTCCCGAAAAGGCGGGGCAAAAAGGGATCTATACCGGCACAGAGAGCTGCCGGGCCGCCAAAATTTCTGCCGGAGGTACAAAGCTCTGTGCCTGGGGCTGTCTGGGTTTCGGGGACTGTATCAAGGTTTGTAAATTCGGCGCCATACGTATGGGGGAAGACCGGATTCCCATTATTGATCACGGTAAATGTACGGGCTGCAAACTTTGTACAAACGAGTGTCCCCAAGGCTGCATCCGCAATATTCCCGGGGATTCCAAAGGGGCCGTTCCTGTCTGCAATAACCGCAATACGATCAAGGCACAGGTCCGCAAGACCTGTACCGCAGGCTGCATCAAATGCGAACTCTGCGTCAAAAACTGTCCCGAACACTGCATAGAGATGCAGAACGGCATACCGGTAGTTGACTACAGTAAATGTACCAGCTGCGGAACCTGCGTTGAAAAGTGTCCGGTAAAAGTGCTCAAGATCCTTGAAAGGGATGTTTTTTAGCGGAAGTTGTTCAGAAACTAAGGTTTCGGAACGACTCTATTGCCGGAAACCTAACGCTCGAGCATCCATAAAAGCCAGGTAATAAAGTAGCTGAGTATCCCGCCAAAGGAACCGATCCAGCCATAAAAGGTTATCTTCCGGAAATACGGATCGGCAAATTTCCTGAACAGAATTTCTACTTCCTTAGGATGCATGTTGTTTACTTCCCTTTCCGTCAGATCTTTGATATTGATGGAACGGATGATGTTTCCAAATCTGATTTCAAGAGCGTCAAGGATTGCCGTCATCAGGCAGGAGGCAATGGAGGTTCTGGTTTCCGGAACCAATGCGGAATTCAGTTTCCCAAAAATCCTCATGAATACGGGAATGAGCGCTTCCGCAGCGGCAAAATCCTCTCCGGTGAGTCCCCTTATAAAAACACTGCAGTCCCTCTGTAGAAGCGGAGCATTATACCAATCCTTCTCTGCGGTGATATTCGCTGACAATGTTTGTACAAGAACGGAAACTTCGGCCTTTATTTCAGGATCTTTCCGCATGAGAGAAACAATGTTCTCAAATTCTTTTTCCGCATTAATGTTTTCAAACAGCGTCTCCGCCGGAAGCTCCCCTGCAATTCCGGCAAGAACTTTTACAGCAAAAGCGCCTATACTATCCGGTACTCCGGCGGAAATTAGACATGATTTAAGTTCCGGCATCATAAACTCAAACACAGGTTCCACACGGTTCATAAGATCCTGTACCGTAACAATGTTGAACATCTTCAAAAAGACCGCCATCGGTGTTTCCGTGTACATTGCGGCAATACCAAAGACAAGCTCCCGAAAAGCCCGGCAAACCGAAGGAGCCTCAAGAAGAGCTGCGGCAATCTTCTTCAGAACTTCATAGTTCAGGGAATCTGCACCGAAACCTGTTTCTGAAAAGCTGTTTTCCAGAAGTTCATCGCCAATGGAAAGAAGAGCCTCTCTCTTTCCCTGCAAAAATTGCGGAAGCTCTTCGTCAATGACAATATCAACAACAGACTGCACCTGATCTTCCGCTACCACCCTGAGCATTCCCGGCATTTCCTCAATGATTGCCCTGCCGATGTCGAAACGCCGCCGTTTTATCGCCTTTACAATCAAATCGATAATACGATCAATATTTTCCCTCAAAAGACGGGGAAGAATGCCATTAAAACACTCTTTAAGCCGTCTGTCCGGAGCACATTCCCTTTCCAGGAATTGCCGTATCAAAGATGCGGAATTTTTCTGCAGTAACGTAACGAGGAAACGGGAAAGATCATCCTGAAAACCACCGACAGTTTCCCTGCCTGCCATGTCAATAAAACTGCGGCCTGCGGTATAGTCCATAAATTTGTCATTAAAGCGCTCCACAAGATCTTTAAGGGTTCCGGTATTCTGCTCCTCAATGAGATCCGTGAACCTGTCCCTGAAAAATTCTTCCAGAACAGGAGCCGCCGCCTCTATATAATGAGCCGCCGTCTTACCTTTAATTGCCCGGATAAAAATTCCGTAAAGAGCGGGGGCAAGATCGGCTTCCGCCAGTTTTTCTGCAATGAAGTTTCCGGCCTTCTTGCAGTATTCTTCCCGGTTTTCAGAAATACCGATCCCCGCCGCCATCGCCTCGACATAGGCGGCAATGTCAGTTTCATGTTCCCTGATATACCCTTGCAGGAACCGGAATATTGACAAACCGGGTGTTTCAGACCCGGCAGTTTCCCTGCCGAATATTGTATTGATGATACCGTAATCCGTTTCTTCAAGCCATTTCCCGCAATATTCCTGCAGTTGCGTTTTCTGTTCGGAAAAATAACGGGAAAGCATGGTATCATTAAAAAGACGGCTGTCCACAAAACCGGCAATTCTCGCGGCAAAACGGGGTTTTTCAGCGGCAACCACACCGACAAAGGGGGATATGTTCAGGTTTCCTATCAGCGGCTCATGGGGTCTAAAAAGCATCTTCACGGCAATCCAGTTTGTTCCCACTCCGGCGAACGCAAAGAGGAAAGCATAAACCGGAAGCATCCAGGGAAGAAATTCCTTTGGAAGCCCGAGGAGCAGGGCCGCGGCAGTTCCGGCTCCTCCAACCAGAGCGCCCAAAAAAGCGCCGAAGGCATTTATCGGCTTGAGCTCTCTTCCTATAAATCCCTGCACCATGGCGTTAATTCCCTGCGGACTTGACTTCTTCAACTCACGGCTGACCAGACCGGATATCCGCCTGTCCAGCAGCGGATCGATGTTCTCAAGCAAGGTATTCTGTATTCCGGCAGATATTCTGTCATGTAGTGAAGGATTTTGCAGAAGGCGGTACAGTTGATTAAGTTCCCTTTCCCTGTTTCTCTCCCATATTGCCCGGTAATTGATGTACAGTTTTCCTGTCAAAATTCCTGCCGTAATTTTTTCCAGCCTGAAACCGGCAATGTTTCCCCAGAGGCCTTTCAAAAACCATTCTATACCCTCTCTGTCGAATTTGAATTTTTTATGAGGCTGTTCCAAAATGTCAAATTCTGGAACGGCAACCTTAGATTTAATGGGGAAATCGGGCTTTAGACCGGTTTCCCAAAAGCCTGTTCCGAAAAAACCTGAGTTTTGGAACAAGCTCATATTCTTCGGATTAAAAACATCCGGGACATAAAGATCCTGAAGACGGAGCAGGGCCTTTTCCAGCCGGACCGCGAGGCTGACCTTCAGGGAATCGGACTGGAACAGGCGGACTTTCAATGCCTTAAACAGAGGGGAAAGAAGCCCTGTCCTGATACGTGAAGGATCAACCCTGAAATTTCCGGCCGGCTCATCCAAAAACTTTACAAGAGGAGCAGTATCGCCATGCAATCCGGCGGCCTTTTTCCGCAGGGCTTCTGCAATAACATTCTGCAGGGGAAACTTTTTTTCCAGAATGGCAACAACCTTTCCCACGGTGGTATTATCGGTGAAGGAATTAAAAGCTCCGGAAAAATTCTCTCCTGCCCTTCCGCTGTTTTTGAGAATATACGAGGCAATTTTCCCTACGGCATCAAAACTTTCCGCAATATTACCGCCTAAAAGGCCCTTGAAGCCGCTGAGTAATTTCCCCCTGGCGGAAGATTCAAGCTGCCTGTCAATTGCGGCATTTATCCTTTCCTCGATCTCAAGTCTCGATTCAACGATCAGGGCGGTCAGCTTCTCCGCCGTCCGGGATGTTTCATCCTGTATGAACCCTGTAAACTTTACCCTGAACTCATGAACCGCAATCTCAGCCAGGTCTTCCGCTATCCAGCGGCCATCGTTGATATGGGCGGAGGCAAGCGCGGCAAAGAGTTCCCGGCCTTTTTCCGAGTTTGCAAAGCCGGCAAGATCTGCCGTAAATTTTCCGGCAAAGCGTTGAGGATCGGGGATAAAGACATTCCATTTCATAGATGCCGCATGTTCTTCAAATTTCAAGACAAGGCTTTCAATATCCAGGGCATTAGACAATTCCATACAGGGTTTTTCAGCAGCGGCCTCAAAAACAGAAAAATCAGCATCCTTAATAACGGATTTTAAAAAGGCAGTAATACCGTTAAATCCGGCGGGGGAAACAAGTTCGGCGATTTTATGCCGGGAAAGAAAGCCAAGGACGGTATTTTTTATGTACTCTCCCCGCGAAAGAAGGGCGTCCATTACCGGAGCCGCATTCTTTTCGGAAAGATACCGGTACTGTTCCTGCGAAACAAGATCTCCCAGTTCCTTGCGGGAAAACAGTTTCAGTATCCCTGCAATAAAATCAGGTTCCTCTTCCTGCAAGAGAGGTATCAGGTTTTCAATACTCCTTTCAATACCGGGAATTTCGTCCAGGCGGACTGTACCGGAATGTGTAGGAAGCTGTCTCTCAAGTACTTCTTCAACCCAGAGAGTGAGTTCCTTTTTGAAATTTTCAGTATTGAATTCCCTGCGCAGGGTTTTTGCATTGACAAGATCATCTTCCACAAGGGTGGACATATTTTCAATAAATTCTTCATAGTGTTCTTTAATAACACCGCCCCATTTCCAATATTTTCTGAAGAGCATGTTTATCGCAATGGCATTGGTAATCCAGCCAACAAGAGCGCCCGAAACAACGGAAATGAGTATCTCTGCAATCCGAAAAAACATGCTCCCCCGCTCTCCTGTTACAAAATACCTTAACGCTTGTTTGAAGCGGCGTCAACGTGATACACTCCCCTATCATGGATCTTACCAAAAATATACAGCGCTGCCTCGCAGACCTTGCCGCCCTGCATGTTTTTGCGGGATTGCGTTCGAAACCGCTCATGGAAACATTTGGCGCCTTGCTGGAAACCGAATTGAGCGTATCTGCAGGTTTGAATCACGCCAAAAACGACACGATCAAACCGGAACATTCCGTGCATTTTGACGGCGCACTCAAATTCTCCACAGCCTGGTCTGCTTTTACCGGCAGCTTTATTGCCGCACAGACACTTGTTTCTGCAGGCTGCAGCTCTTTTTACACCCTAATTGCAGAGATGACCTTATACGATGAAAACGTCTTTACCCTCGCCCTTGAAAAAGATCCCGTTTTCCTCCCGCAGTTTCTCCGTGTTGCCGCTGCCGCAGACCTGAACAGACTTGGAAACATCGCCGTCTTTGACCTTTCCGCCCTCGGTTTCAGGGGAGCGGAAATTCTTCGCTCTTCCGGCCTTGGAGAGGCCTCACGGAGAATGGAGGCGGAGGCCCGCGCCTTCTGGGCAGCAGACAGCGAAGAAGGCGCTCCTTTCATCTTTCCGCGCGGCGATAGCTGGGAAACCGTTATGCCAAAACTGGCGGAACATATCCGGCATTCCGGCGCCGGAAATCTGGGGCGTTATCATTCATTCATCTGGTCAGGAAACGACAGTAACATTCCCCTGCGGCCTGTACCCGGGCCCGATCCCATCAGCCTTTCGGATCTTTCAGGCTATGAGGATCAGCGAAAAATGGTACTGGACAATACACTGAGACTTCTCAATGACAAACCGGCGAACAATCTCCTCCTCTACGGAGACCGCGGTACGGGAAAATCCGCCACGGTAAAAGCCGTTGCCAACGATCTGAAAGACCGGGGCCTGCGGCTGCTGGAACTCCACAGGAACGATCTTGGCGATCTGCCCCGGATCATGGAAACCCTCTCGCGGCGGCCCCTTCCCTTCATCATATTTATTGATGATCTTTCATTTGAAAGCGCCGGCGGCCCATTTACCGATCTAAAGGCCCTGCTTGAAGGCGGCGTCGAAAAACAGCCTCCCAACACGGCGGTCTACGCCACAAGTAACCGACGCCATTTCATAAAGGAACGCCACGGCGACAGGCCCGGCCCGGGCGCAGCCGAAAACGGAGATGTACGTTCCTTCGACACCATGCAGGAACAGCTCTCCCTGGCAGACCGCTTCGGCCTTACGGTAATCTACCTTTCCCCGAATCAGGATACATACCTTTCCATTGCGGAGTTTATCGCCCGCAAGCGGGGTCTTTTAAGCGGCGGTGCAGAAGAACTGCAATGGTTCCGGAAAAACGCCCTGCACTGGGAACGCTGGTTCAACGGCCGCAGCCCCCGAACCGCAGTACAGTATGTGGACTGGCTTTCCGGCAGCGGAGGAGACAACAGGTTCCCCTGGGATTAACATATACAGAACTGTTCGGACGCAATGGCGCGGGGCGCCGGAATGATGCCGGTATTCATTAGACTTGTGAGAGAACCCGGTTGGTTCTCGAACAAGTCCTGCGGTTTCCGAACAACTCTATTCTCCTAAGGTTTTTCAGCCGCAGATCGGGAATCGTTCCTCCGCCTTACTGCCTTTGCGGCAGTCTTCGTTTCCGCAGGAGGAGTGTACATGGCCGATTCCGGGGGAAGATTGATCCTGAAGTGGGGAGCGGTCATATCAAGGCCGCGGACATGGAAGCCGTCCTGAATATTTTGAAACAGCTCAGAATAAATGGAAGGAATCCTGTCAATCTCTTTGGTAAAACAGTTAATCTGATAGCGGCAGTAAAAATCGTCCAAAGCGGTTTGCAACACAAAAGGCTTAGGACTCTGCAGCACATGCCCTGTCTTGCTTGCCGCTTCGATCAGAATCTCGTGGATGAGCTTCCATGGCGTACCATAGCCGAAGGTAACCTCCGCGTAGAGCACGAGCCCTTCTTCATCCTCGTCGGAAGAAGTGTTGTAATTGATGATGCTGGCGGAAAGTACCTGCAAATTGGGAAATGTGATGTACTCATTCTTGTGAGTCTTGATACGCACTACCATGAGCGTTTTTTCAACCAAAATCCCTGTATTGCCCTGAATCTGAATCCGGTCGCCAATCTTGAAAGGCCGCATATAGGTAACCACAAGACCCGCCACAAGGTTCCCGATTGCCGAAGAAGAACCAAGTGAAAAAATGATACCCACAAAAACCGACACACCCTGAAATATACGGGACTCCGAACCGGGCAGATAGGGATAGATGATTGCCACGGTAAAGGCCCAGAGAAACACCCGCAGAATATTGAACGTAGGTGAGGCCCAGTCCGGATAGAAGCCGGGAATCACCAGCTTTTCCCGCTGAATCTGGGTGGAAAAGAATTTAAGGCCCCGGATCACATAGCGGGTTACAAAAACAATAACCACAATGGTGATGAGATTGGGAATGTATGCGATGGCTCCAAAAAAGATGTTTTTGAATGGCGTAAGAATATAGCCGAAGAGGGTAGCGGCCAGTTTTTCCGTTGCCGGAAAGAGGCTGAAAACAATCGGCACGGTAATGAAAAGCTGAAAAACCGTAACCAGATACTTGAGGAGCCGGAGAAAAAACAGAAGAATGTTGAGAATCTGGGAGGTATCAAGCAGCTTGAATTTTTTGATCTTGAACGGCTTGATATGAGTCTTGCCGTAATTGCCAAGCTTGCGGGCAAAAAACTTGAAAAGCTGCCAGACGAGCCAGATGATGAAAATCTGAAGGATAATTACACCGAAGGCAATCCACAGCCTGATCCACAGCCCCATTTGGGCCTCGCCGGCATCCTCGACGGTCTGGACAACGGGATTTTCTTCCACCGCCTTTTCCCAAGCTTTTTCTATTGAAGTTGATGTTGAAGTAGTTGAATCCTCCACCGGCTCAGACACAGCCGTACCGGGTGGCTCGACTTCCGGGGAAGCTGCTCCTTCCTGGGCAAAAACACCCGGAAGCAGGAAAATCCCGCAGAGAAGCACAAAGAAAAACCGGTTAATAGTACCCACCATTTTTTCCACCAAAAACGTTTCATTATGAAGATACCTGCAAACAAGCTTACCTGGAGCAAGTCCGGAATTATGAATCCGGACCTGCAAATCAGAAACAGCTTGCAATCGCCCCTTCAACGGCATCAAGTTCCGGTTCTATCAACGCAATAGGATCAGCCGGTTTCTGCAGACTCTGAAGTTTTTCCGGGATATGGATATCCTGCCCTGTAGCCTTGGCTACGGTAAGGGCCTCCTTTGCCGGATGCCCTGTGGCAAGTACCACAGTATGGATCTTCTGATCGCTATACTTCATGACGGCCCCTATCTGTTCCGCTGCGGCAAGACCAACTGCGGTATGGGGATCCACAAAAACACCATACTTTTTCCACATCTTCTCCATAACGATAAGAGTTGAGGCATTGCTTGCCGCAGCGGGGAAAACCATGTTTCGCATAACCGCCGGAGCTTCTTCATAGAAAGACTGGAGCCGTTCATAGTTTTCGGGCATGCTCACATCCAAGGCAGGAGAATTGGTAATGATAAGCGGCTTGGGCTGAAAGAGCTTCCCCTGGATATAGTCGCCGAAAGCATTATTGGCATTCATTGCGGCAATAAAGCCGGAAACCGGCATGCCAAATTTCCAGGCGTAAAGTCCGGCGATGAGGTTCCCGAAATTCCCCGAAGGTACACTGAAAACCAGATCCCCCTTGAGAAGCTTCTTTATCTTGATAAAGGCATAGAGGTAGTAGAAAGTCTGAGGCAGCAACCGGCCCGGATTGATGGCATTGGAACTGGTTATACTGTAACGCTTCGCAAAAGGCCGGTCATTGATCACTGCCTTGACAAGACGCTGGCAGTCGTCAAAGGTGCCCTTTACCTGGATAGGGATGATATTCCCCCCGTTCAGCACAAAACTTTCAGGATCAAGACCGCGAATGGGGCCCGAAGGGTAGAGCATAACCGAAGTGATCCCCTTGCGACCCCTGAAGGCATGAGATATGCTCACTCCCGTGTCCCCCCGGGTGGCGGAAATAACCATGGCTTCCCCGGAATTTTTAAGAAGCTCCTCCATCACCGCCGCCAGAAATGCGATGCCAAAGTCCTTGAATACCCCGGTAGGGCCATTAAAAAGATTGAGTAGCGAAAGTCCCTCGTCCAGAATCTGCAACTCGGGCTCAAAATCGTAGGCGCTTTCCGCAACCCTGGATGCAGAGAAAGGATTCAACTCCCCCTGGAGCAGTACCGGCGCCACCGTAGTTACCAACTCCGGAAAACTGGTATCCTCATCCATGTAAAGAAAAAACTGCCGCATGTCCATCACCGAAGCGGGCACATAGAGCCCCCCCTCCTGCGGCAGGGTATGCAGGATCGCATCCTTAAATGAGACCAGGGGAGCGCTTAAAATGGTAGATCTGAACTGCATTGCCAACCTTAAAAATTGAATCGAGCATGAAACGAAATTTCATGCTTTTATTGTACTCCCGAAAACTCTTAGGGGCAAGGGATTCTGATTCATATACGGCCCTGGGCCGCTTCACCTTAAAACAGCTTCAATTGCGGATCAGCAGGACGGCGGTTTTCATATTCGGCAAGGGGGATGAGCGTTTCGAGGTTTTTGAGGAAGCGGCTGGGTTCATTACGTAAGATTCTGGAATTATTTCCACTCCGAAAAGAACGGGACTCCGCCCAGGAGAGATAGAGTCCGCGCCGGGCACGGGTCATGGCAACATAGAGAAGACGGCGTTCCTCTTCGATGCGGAATTCGGGAACCGGAGAATCTTCATAAAGGGTGAAGGGCAGTAGGCCTTCTTCCAGGGCGGGAACAAATACCTGCTCAAACTCAAGGCCCTTTGCCGCATGAATTGTCATTACGTGTACCCCCTCCCGCCGAATGTCCAGGCCGCCGCCCTCTGCGGCGCCGCTTACCGAAAGCGCGTCAAGGAATGCAGGCAAATCCCTGTAGAGTCCTGCAACGGCACTTACATGGGCAAGAGCCGCTTCAAGAGGGGAACCTTCGCCTAAAGGCTCGGCTGGGATTCCATGAAGCGCCGCATCAGATTTTGTCTTTTGAGAAGATTTTTTCTGACTTTGCAAAAACTGATAAGCCGCTGCTACGGCTTCTGCAGGAGACTGTGAGCGTAGGGATGCGGCTTGTGTATGCGTCCCTTCTGTTTCCTGATGAAAGACAGCGGATCTGAGGAACTCAAGGATCGACTTTACCGGTTCCTCTTCCTGCCAGGGAATTTCCCCGGCATAATCGGCCGGGAGACCGTGATCGGCGAGAGCCTTGAGAATCGGCCGGACCAGGGCGGCGCTGCGGATCAGGATGGCGCAATCTCCCGGATTCACCGGCTCTGCACCGTCCATACCAACAGTGTTACTGTCAATGGCAAAGAAACTCGTTCCGCCGCAAAGAGCTGCGATACGGCGAGCTATGCCTTCCGCCTCGGAGGCGCCACTGGGATAGGAACTGCGGTAGAGTTGCACCATTTCTGCATCCGTTCCCCGGAGCCGTCCGCCGGTCAACCGGCCTGCAGCCTCCAGAATCGGAGCGGCGCAACGGAAACTCCGGTTTAATATAAAGCGAGCCGCTCCGGGATAATCGACAAGAAAGCGGTCAATGAAACGTTTGTCGGAACCGCGGAATCCGTAAATCGACTGATCCGGATCGCCGATTACACGAAGCTCCTGCTGGTACATTTCAACTTCCAACGGTTTTTGGCCTTCCAATGGAGACTTTTCCAAAATGTCAAATTCTAGAACAGTAACCTTAGATTTAATGGGGAAATCGGGCTTTAGACCGATTTCCCAAGAGCTTGTTCCGAAAAAACCTGAGTTCTGGGGCAAGTTCAATGAACTTTGTATTTGTTTTTGCGCTTCGGCGGAATTACAGCCGGGAACAAGGAGGCGGATCAGGGCATACTGGGCAAAGTTGATGTCCTGATACTCGTCAATCAGGATATGGCGGAACCGGCGGCGGCAAGAGGCAAGCAAAACGGGGTTCAGTGCAAGAAGCCGTACCGTACCGGCAACAAGATCGTCATAATCAAGAGGAGAACCTTCACCTGCTTTTGAAGGTCCGGTTGAGAGTACAAGGGAGCCTGTTGCACGGAGCCGATCCCGGTAAGTACGGTAGAGCACTTCCAGTTCCGCTTCCGGCGGGGAAAGGCCGAAATCTTTGGCAAGACCGGAAATGGCTGTGATAAACGTTCCGACCGGCCCAGGCAAAACGAGGCCGCCGAAGGGAACCTCCTCACCGGGCAAGAGGAGGAAGCGTTTCCGTGTTTCAATATAAGTTCCCAAACGGCGGGAACTCAGGCGCTTTTTCGCTTTTCTTTGAATAATGTCCTGCAAAATGACATCCCGTTCCTCGTCATTCAAAATACGGAAACCTGAGGGAATACCGCGGGCCGGTTCTTGCTCACGGAGGATGAATGCGCAGAACGAATGAAAGGTACAGACCAAGACTTCCGCCCCGCGTTTTGAAATTCTGCCGCTGCGTTCCCGCAGTTCCGCTGCGGCCTTGACGGAAAAACTAAGGGCCAAAATGGAACCGGGATCGACGCCCTTTTCCAGAAGCCGTGCGATCCGGGCGGCCGCCACCGCGGTTTTTCCGGTTCCCGGACCGGCGATTATAAGCCCTTCGGGCCCGTCCCAGGACACGGCTTTTTCCTGTTCCGCTTCCAGTGTAAAGAGCATTGCGGCGGTCTCCACTTGCCGTACAGTCTCTGTCTTTTTCCTTTCCGGAAATTTATCTCCGGGTAACCGGGGTTGTTCCAAAATATCAGATTTTGGAACAACAGCCTTGGATTTAACAGAAAAATCGGGCTTTGGACCGATTTTCCAAGAGCTTGCTCCGGAAAAACCTGAGTTTTGGGACAAACCCAACCTTAAAGATTCAACCGAACAGGTATCCTCAACCGGGGAACAATGTGACGAAGGTTCCCCTCTTGAAACAGAATTTCCTGTAGTATCACTGCATGGCTCATCTCCGAACGGAAACAGTTCTCCCGCAGTGTTGCTCTTTTTCCTGCCTGTCTTCGGGGGAAACACCCGGACGGTTCCGTATTCGCCGTCATAACCGGGATTGATGAAAACTTCACCGGAGCGCATCCGCTGTACCGCGTGAGCCAGCAGTTCCCCGGAAAGGCCGGGACAGCGGAAGGCCTCAATTTCTGCGGGGGACATATCCATAAGAATGGCAAACTCGCTGCCAGCCTTTTCGATAAAATAACTGTAGGCCGCATCCACACGTTTTGACGCGGGGCCTGTTTCAAAGAGTTCCCCCAGCATTTCCCGCAGGGGGATGAGGGAATGATAGGGCCGCCTGTTCCCGTAGATTTCATCCGGAGGGGAACCAAAGAGCCTGCCCGCACGGGGAAGCATTCGGGCCTCGGCGAAATGTTCCGGAACGGCAGTTTCATCCACCGGGCGATCCGCCAGTTCCAGCACCCGGCCCATCACACCCCGGGTCAGAGCCTTGCCGCAGACCGGACAGATGTCCCCGGCGGCAAGGGCCTCATCCGGTTCAAGGCAGACGCCGCAGTTCCGGTGCCCGTCATAGTGGTACTTTCCCTCCTGGGGGAAAAATTCAACGGTAGCAAGAATGCCGGCTGAATTTTTGAGAGCCGCGGAAAAGGAGGAGAAAGACATATCCATATCAAAAACAGTACACTCACGACCCAGCTTATCGGGCGAGTGGGCATCGGAGTTGGAAATAACGGCAAAACGATCCAGGGATTTAAGAGCCCAGTTCATGGGCGGATTGGAGGAAAGACCGGTTTCAATGGCTGGAATATGACCGGTAAGATCACCGTAACATTCTTCGATGGAATCGAAGCCGGATTTCGCACCCAGGGCGGAGAACCAGGGAGTCCAGATGTGGGCAGGAATCATAATGGAATGTTCATTGACCTCAAGAAGCATGGCAAGGAGATCGCGGCTGTCGATACCCAGGATCGGGCGTCCGTCGGACTTGATGTTGCCTATACGTTCGAGGCGGCGCTGGAATGCCGCGGCAGCATCAAAATCCGGCAGGATGACGAGGTGATGAACCTTCCGGGTCTTGCCGTCCTTTTTATAGATGGTACTGATCTCTCCGGTAAGGACAAAGCCGGTGGAGGCGGTTTTCGGGGAGGGAAGCTCTTCGGCCAGGGCAGGACCTGCGTCAAAACGTTTGCGTACTGAATCCTTAAGGGTATAGAAACCCTGCTCCGCATCATTAAGCTGTTCCCGCAATTCCCGCAGCCAGAGAGGATGGGTGCAGTCCCCCGTGCCAATGAGGTTAAGGCCTTTTATGCGTGCCCAGCGGTCAAGCCAGGCAGGGTTCAGCCTGGAACTGGTGGCCCTGGAGAAACGGGAATGAATGTGCAAATCCGCCGTAATACGCATGTGACATGATACCACGGAGTAAAACAGGAAACCAGCGATCCATTCATAATGGACACTACTGCAAACAAAGCACAGACAGTCCCGGGGCATCGGCGTTTACTCTAAGAACAAAGCCCCATACAGGAAATCCGAATCCGGGGCGGTGTGCATCATACGGCGTTTGGCGTTGACCCGTTTCTTTTCCATCTTCATTTTCTTCGGCCACTGTATGGTCATCTTCTGCAGAATATTCAAATTCAGCGCCGCATTTCCCGTCCTCACCCGGCATTCGTCTTCCCAAAACACAATGTCCAGCATCCAATGCAACTGGTTTTCTATCGACCAGTGTCCCGCTCCCCATCAATCCCTTCCCGAAAAATTATGATGGTTTAGTATATCATGCCCTCCTTTCCTACAGAAAAGTAAACGCCGATGCCCTGCAGTCAGTCCCGATTTTAATTGCCAGTTCGGCAAACGTGTAGTATAATGTTCCGGGGGAATTGTATGGAAAAAACTGTAGACATACTTGTAACGGGTGGCTGTTCCGCGGGACTTTATTTTGCCGGATTAATGGCGCGGCAGGGCTTGAGGGTGCTTGTATGCGAAAAATCAAGCGAAGAAAAACTGGGTGACCGTTACAACATCATTCATATTGCAAAGGAGCAGTTCGGACGTTTTGGGCTGCATGAACCGGTCAGGGGCGATCCTGAATACGTGGCGGAATTCAGCCACAGCATTCAAAAATCGGCGTTAAACAAACGGCCAAAAAATTCCTACACCACGATTAAAGTGTTGCGCCGGGGCCCCCTGATGCGGCGTCTGGCAAACTGGGCACGAGAACAGGGTGCCGAAATCCTCTTTGAAACCTCTTTCGAGAAACTTCTCTACGATGAAAAAGACATGCTCGCCGGAGCGGTGTTCCAAAGCAACGGAAATGAATTGTATGTACATGCGCGGCTTTCGGCGGACGCGTCTGGAATTCCTGCGGTACTGCGCACAAGCCTCCCTTCAGGCTACGGGATGGAGAATTTTGTTACAGGCCCCCGTGATATGTTTTATGTGGTGCTGCACTATGTGAATCTGAAACATCCTGAAACAGACAAGGTTGAGACGAATACAACATGGACACAGTACAAGGTTTGGCTTGCGCCCCAGCATGAAACGGACGGCGCGATTATAGGCGTGGGTGCAAATCTTTCCTACGAGTATGCGGAAAATGTTTTCCGGCGCTTTGAGACAAAAGGGTATCTGCCGGAATATGAACTGGATCATATTGAAAAGGGATGTACACCCTACCGCAGACCGCCCTACAGTTTTGTTGCCGATGGATTTATCGTCCTTGGGGACGCCGCCTGCCTTACCAACCCCTGGTCGGGTGAAGGCGTACCCTATGCCTGGCTTCTCTGTAAAATCGCCGCTGAAGAATACGGCCGTATCATGAAAGACAGCAGCGTTCCTTCGGCGGTCTCTGCATGGAACATCAATCTGCGTTACATTCGGGAACAGGGCGCCCTGTTCGCCAAAAACCTTGCGATGCTCTGCGGGGCAACGGATTGTACCGACGAAGAAAATGATTATGAATACAAACACAGTATCATCTACGAAGATGACGCGGAAAAGGGAAAACACAATCTGGCGCTGGGACTTTTGGGAGGACTTCTCTCCGGCGGTATTTCGGTAAAATCCCTGGGAAATCTTTTAAACGCGGCGGGAATCGGCGGTAAAATTGAAAAACATTACCTCAAGTTTCCTGACAGCCCCGCAGGACTTGCCGCGTGGAGCACACGGGCTGACGCGCTCTGGGCCCGGGCAGGCAGCATGGCGGACATGGCTGAGAAAGATTTAAGTACCCGCGCGGAAATAACCTGACCTGCCGGCCGTGTTATTTCCTTATTGCGTTGACAAAGTCCCGTTTTACCTTTATTACTGTATCATGAGTACAAAAAACCGGATAATGGTAAATTTGCCCCTGCTCCTTCTGTTGCGTATGCGGAAACCCCTGCCCTTCACACGGAAATTCTAAAAGTTTCTTCGGTTCTGCCCGTATTTTTTCCCGGAAATATAACGGACTTGAGTTTCTTCTTGAATTGTAGACAAAATTTGATATACTGGACTTGTTATGAAAAGAATCATATTCATCATTATTGCCATTATTATGTTCTATTCCGGCTGTTCCAGTAACCCCATGACAGGCAAGAATACCATGGCGCTAGTCAGTAACCAGGAGCTTCTGGCAAGTTCCTTCGAGCAGTACGATACCTTTCTCAAGGAGAATAAGGTCATCGAAGGAACCGCGGACGCCAGGATGGTACAGCGGGTCGGTGAGAAGATTAAAGGCTCCGCCGAAAAATGGCTTAAATCAGAAGGCAACGGCGATTACCTCAGAGATTACCGGTGGGAATACCATCTGATAGAAAGCAATGAGGTGAACGCATGGTGTATGCCCGGCGGAAAGATCGTGGTCTATACGGGGATTCTACCGGTTACCAGGACTGAAGCCGCACTGGCGGCAGTTATGGGCCACGAAGTCTGCCATGCCCTTCTCAACCACGGCCAGCAGCGCATGAGCGCCAATGTTATTCAGCAGTTGGGCGCCTCGGGGGTAAACATTCTTACGGGTTCCCGAAGCGACGCTTCCCAGCAGTTGGCCATGACCGCCTACGGGGCAGGTTCCAAACTCTTCGGTATCCTGCCTTTCAGCAGAAGCCATGAAAGCGAAGCGGATCATTACGGCCTCATCCTGATGGCTATTGCAGGCTACAACCCCCGGGAAGCAGTTACGTTCTGGGAACGAATGGCAAGCCTTTCCGGAGGTAGTACCCCGGAATTCCTTTCAACCCACCCTTCGGATTCTACCCGGATAAAGCAGATCCAGAACTGGATACCCGAAGCGAAGGAAAAAGCCGCAAGTTTCGGCGTGAGTTTCTAAACGCCGTTTGCGAAAAACCTTCCGGAGATCGAAAATACATTAACAATACGTGAATTATACCTTATCTTCATCGGCATTCCAGGGCGTCCGCAATGCCCCCGGACGTATTCCTCCACCGTGGAGCCCGAGAAGTTGGCGATAACCGCCGGTTCCTCTCCGCCGCCGGAGCCGGTCCGGGCCATTCAAAGTCCAGCCGGAAGACCCCGGTGCTTATATCGGCTTTGGCAGGCAAGGAACAGACCAGGTATTGTTTGGGAGAGAGCATGGACCCAATGTAGAGAAAAGTCTGAAACCGGACAAACTTTACGTGCCCGAGAAGCCGCCACCTCTCAACTCCGCTCCAGCCCTATGGCACACTGCTCAGGCTAACCGCTTTCGTGTAATGGTACCAGTCATTGGCGTCACTCCACCGTCCGCCAGCCATGAGTCCTTAATCTGCATGAGCATAGTATATATCCAGCCTAAAATTTTGTGTTAATAAAACATGCAATTTTAATTGACAAATGCGCATCCGGGTGTGTAGAATCAGTCCATGATCGGGAAGAACGGAATTTATTATGATGATGAAATACACCGTCTGATCAAAAGCTTTTCCACCTGTTTCGACAT
>JAITLC010000087.1 GCA_031278095.1 Treponema sp. | reverse complement strand
CGGATTTGATCTTTTGGGATCCGAATCTTTTTCAGGACGATGACGGCAGGGTGTATTTGTATTGGGGTTGTTCCGACCGGGATCCGATTTGGGGTATTGAACTTGACAGGATTACGCTGAAACCCATAGGCGAAAAGGCAGTATTGATTGAAGGCGATCCTGTCTCACATGGCTGGGAACGCTGTGCGGAGAATAACGATCTGCGCCTTCAGGTTAAACAGCCGTATTTTACCGGCGGGCCCTTTATTGAAGGGGCGTGGATGACAAAGCACAATGGAACATATTATCTCCAGTACGCCGCGCCGGGAACGGAGTATAATGTCTATGCCGACGGCGTGTATGTATCGGAGAAACCGCTTGGGCCTTTTACCTATGCAAAACACAACCCTGTGTCCGGCAAAGCCGGAGGTTTTATTACAGGCGCCGGACACGGCAGCACCTTCTGCGATAAACACGGAAACTGGTGGCATGCCGCCACTATGCGTATCAGCGTCAATCATCCGTTTGAGCGGCGGATTGGACTCTTCCCTGCGGAATTTGACGCCGAAGGCCTGTTCTGCGTAAACCAGAACTTTGCCGATTATCCCATGCTTATAGATGAAAGCAGAACCGGTACATGGAACGGAACATTCGCCGGCTGGATGCTTTTGTCATACAGGAAACATGCGGAGGCAAGTTCTTCCGCTCCCGGCTTTGGCCCGGAGAATGCGGTTAATGAAGATATACGCAGTTACTGGATGGCGGCCGATAACAGGCGCGGGCATTCGCTTTGTGTTGATTTGGGTAAAGTTTACGATGTAAACGCAATACAACTTAATCTGGGAGATCACAGGATACCGCCGCTGAAGATTCCGGACGACAGGTGGGTTGGCGATTATTCAAAGCGTTTTATAGATACTGCCTGCGGTGCGGCGGAATATTTGATTGAAATATCGCAGGACGGCGAAGTGTGGCAAAGCATCAGTGATACCCGGGGGAACTCTCAGGATCATACCCACGAATACACCGTATTCGAAAAACCTTTTAAGGCCCGTTATGTCCGCGCCACAGGATATAAGATGCCCTACGAGGCGCCCTTTACCGTAAACGGTATCCGCGTTTTTGGCAAGGGAGACGGTATACCGCCTTCCGGGGTAAAAGCCGAAGCGAATTTGACGGGGCCTTTAAATGCGCATATACGGTGGCAGCCTGTGGAAGGAGCCGATGGCTATAACGTACGTTTTGGAATAAGCAGGGGAAAACTCTACTCAAGCTGGCTTTTGTACGAAAAGACGGAGTTGGATCTGGGTATGCTGAATAAGGGACAAAAATATTTTGTACGTGTAGACACATTCAACGAAAATGGTGTCACCGAAGGTGAAGTTACAGAAATCCACGATCTGCCGTAATTATGTGAGGCTGTTCCAAAATCTGAAACTAACCGGGTCTTGGGACATACTCTTGCAACCGTGTTTATTCGCGGTTTGGCCGCCAGGACGGGTTCTTTAATGCTCTGCGCTACACTTTCCGCCTGTTTCTCCATGAAGACTGACCTGCTTTTATCTTTTTCGCAGGAATACCAGATGTATATTCACAATAAATCCCAAAGGAGTGTTTTATTCGAAGCCGGGTCGAATACCCCGCCCTAAAGGCGCCGGGGAGAGTCATTAAAACTAAATTTTTTGTATTGGGAATGCTGGCAATGGTGCTGAGGATAGACCTTCTGTTCTTGCTTAAAGCGTTTTGGGGATACTTTCCGGCAGGCCGGCCTTTCGGCCTTGATTCACAGGCCCGGGTTCATACCCCGGAGCTTGCTCCTGGGGTCTTCATTATTAGAAGCGAACTCCCTCCGGATTACTCCGAATTGTAGTTGATCAGCGTCTTTACCGGGGTGGGAGCCAGGGCATTTTCGTAGTTAAAGAAGGGAAGACCTACAACGCCGAAAATTTCGGGAACCGCGGCGCCGCAAGAGGTGATAAGCTCACGGGCGGCGTTCAGCGTACCCCCTGTTGCCACAAGGTCATCAAAGAGGAGTACCTTTCCCCCCTGCGGAACATCATCGGGATGGATCTCAATCTCCGCCTCGGCATATTCCAGGGAATATTTTTTGGTCAGGGTTTTGCCGGGAAGTTTACCCTTCTTGCGGATCAGGATGAGGGGGACGCCCGCCTGCACGGCAAATGGAGCGGCAAAGAGGAATCCGCGGGCCTCGATGGCAGCCACGGCATCTATTTTTTTATTGTCGTAAAGCTTCAGCATGGAATCAATAACAAAACGGAAAGCCGCCGGACTTGTTAAAATACTGGTGATATCATAAAAAAGAACCCCTTTCTTGGGGAAATCGGGAATTTTTCGGATGTAGTCATCAAGGTTAAATTCCGTGCTCATAATTTTCCTACTTTAAGATGGATTTTGCCCAGTTTCTGCTTTCCTCAGGATCTGTGACCTCGCTTCCCAGAAAAGGTTTTCCAACCCGAGCCTCAGAGTCCTGTACGAGGCCGGAAAGATAGTCAAGCGCCTCCTGGGAGGAGGGAGAAAAGAGTCCGCAGGAACGGTCTGCAAGATTGATATGTTGAAACAGGGTTTCTAAATACTTGAACGATGAGGGCCGGGCGCTTTCACAACCCAGGAAAAATGCGTCTACCGGAAGCAGATCCGTACCTTCAAAGCCGGAAGCCCCGGCAATTTTTACCTCAAAAGAGTCCAAAGCTGCCGCAAATTGTTCCGCCAGCGCCTGAGTCGCTTTGGCTCCGTCGGTAACGATTAATATACTCCTTTTTTGTTCCACGATACTTTAGGATAATCTCCAACGGAGATTCTGTCAATGCAGCGCATTGCCTAATCGGCAATTTTACATTTACCCGCCCGGTTCACTACCGGAGACGAAAATCAGGAACTCTTCCCGGCTCTCATGCGGAAAACGGCGGAACGAAAACCGTAAAGCCTCGAAAAACGTCTCCCGCTTCCCGAATAACGCCCGGGTCTTCCGCCGGCAGCATCAATCCGTGCATCCGGTGAAGCTCACGGGCAATGGTTAAGGAAGTATCCGGCCCTGCCGCACGGGATACCCGGCGCCGATACCATTTTACGGGTATTAGGCCGGATAGACCACCGGAAGTTTGAGGGATGTTTCCGCTCCTGAACCCGGGGGTATTTCAGGGAACGGTTGAGCGCAGGTTCGGTTGTCTCGGTGGACGGGGAAACAGTGAAGGGAGTGAAAGCACTGAACGAAACGCCGTTCATATCGTGAGCGCCCGGGCGGACGAGACGGGGCTTGCGCCGGCAGGTACAGACCGCGGAGAAATCGAACGAAATCACGGCGATACCGGCACCCTTGAGGATACCCGACAAGGCGGTATGGCTGATCACGATTCCCTCCCATTCCTCAAGGAGTTTCCGGAAATGGGTGAAATTAGTCTCCGCATAGGGGCCGCTTTGTTGCATGGCGATGATCCGGCTCTGCAGCGCTTCGTCGGTATCTGCTGTGCTCATCAAATATCTCATGCCTCCTAATCTATCCGGGGGGATGAAATAATCCCACGTTATTCTTGGGAGGGAATTTATCACTTGTGAAGTCCCGCCGCGGGGACAACGCGGCATATTGACCAAATGACTCTTCACCCGTATACTATACAGTACTAATATTGAGGAGGCTACATGAGCGCCAGAATAAGGCTCAAGAAATTTGGAACCAAGAAACGCCCCTATTACCGCATTGTGGTTATGGAAAAGCGGGATGCCCGGGATGGTAAAACTATCGAAGAACTAGGTTACTATCACCCTATCGAAGCTGAAGACAAGCAGATTCTATTTGATGAAACAAAGGCCAAGGTATGGCTTGAAAAAGGCGCTACCGTCACCGATACGGTACGCCGGATCTTCAATAAAAAAAATATCTCCCTGTAGGTAAATTATTGCAGAGCCGTCGTATGGCGGTGTTAAAACAGCTTCCTTGAGCCTCGCGGTTCGGAGAGATATATGGAAAAAGATCTGGTTGAATATATCGTAAAGACCCTGGTTGACGACCCTACCCAGGTACAGCTCAGTGTAGTGGAGGGAGAAAAATCTACCATTCTGGAGCTGCGGGTAGCGGAAAACGATATCGGTAAGGTAATCGGCAAGCACGGACGGATTGCAAAAGCTATCCGTACGGTGTTGCAGGCTGCTACCGCAAAGACCGGGAAACATACGGTTCTTGAGATTTTAGACTGAAAAACTTTTGCTTGAACGATTTGTTGCCGGTATTACCGGTCAGCCTTTTGGGCTCAAGGGCTTTGTAAAAGTCAGATCTCTTTCCGGTGAAATTGAACATCTTTTAACACTAAAAACAGTCTGTCTCAGGCAGGGAGAAAAAGAACGGGTATTTACCGTGGAGGAAACCGGTCTTGCCCTGTCTGCAGTGCTGATGAAATTTGCCGGTATAGAGAGCCCTGAGGCGGCCAAGACACTTTCCGGTGCGGAACTCCTTGTAGAACGGGATCAGGCGGCTCCCCTGCGTGAGGGAGAATTCTACATTGAAGACCTCAAGGGTCTTGAGGTGACGGACGGCTCGGGAGAGCGTCTGGGCAGCGTTAGAGATGTGCTGGAAGGGGGCGGCGGCTTCCTTGTGGAATTGGAAATGCCTTCGGGGGAGTGCAGGCTGATACCCTTCCGGAACGAGTTTTTTGGTGAAATAGATCTGCAAAAAGGCAGGGCTCTTCTCCATGCCCGCTGGATTTTGGAATGAAGTATACGGTTCTGACGATTTTTCCGGAGATTACCGATGCATATTTTTCCGCTTCGATCATGGCCAGGGCGGTAAAGGCCGGTTTTGTAGAGTATCGCTCAATCAATATCCGGGATTTTGCCTTTGATAAGCACAAAAAAACTGATGACGCGCCTTACGGAGGCGGAGCGGGCATGCTCATGCTTCCGGAACCTTTGGGTCTCGCGCTTGAGGCTGCCGGCGTCTCAAAAAAAACTTGTCCGGAATCAACGTGGCATTCCCCTGTCCGGAAGGTTCCGGGCAAAAAAGTAATCTATCTTTCCCCTTCAGGCCGGCCTTTTACCCAAAAGATGGCGGAAGAACTGGTTCAAAATGGGGAACTGATCCTGATCTGCGGCCGTTACGAGGGCATTGATCAGCGGATCATCGATCTTTATGTGGATGAAGAAGTTTCCATCGGGGACTATGTCCTCTCTTCCGGGGAAGCGGCGGCCCTGGTTCTGATTGACTCAACCTACCGCCTGCTTGACCAGGTGATCAATACCGAATCCCTCAGAGAGGAGAGTTTTGCAGGCGGGCTTTTGGAGTATCCCCAGTATCCACGCCCCGAAGTTTATGATACGATAAAAGTTCCCGAGGTGCTTCTTTCAGGGCACCATGAAAATATCCGGCGCTG
>JAITLC010000076.1 GCA_031278095.1 Treponema sp. | reverse complement strand
GTTTGCAGTGTTTTGAGCGCCTCTTTGCCGCTTAAGACGGGAATTCCCAGCGGAAGTCCTGAACTTTCCGTATCAAAGAGCCGCTTTTCATCTGAAAAATTTCTTTCAAAGAGATTCCGGTAACCGCGCATGGCCCCGTCGCTCAATACCGGGACGCCGTTTTTGGCCAGGGCCTGCCGAACGCCGGGCCGGATAGCCGCCGCAGTATTGGGCAGGCCGTGGAAACGGTTCTGCGACTTGAGCCGTTCCAGGTGGCCCGGACTTGAGCGGGCATGGTAGGTATCCGGATTGAAGCTAAAGTCTATACCGGCGCAGATCACAGGCCCCTTTCCCAGGCTGAGGGCGATTGCAACCGCGGAAAGGCCGACCGAAGCCAGGGGAGGGAATTGACTGATTGGGAAGGCGGCTTCAATCCGTTTCAGAAAACGAATTTCCGCCCAGGGAGTAAAGAAGAGGAAGACCTCTCCCCCGAGCGCATCCGCCGTGGCGGGAAGAGCGGAGAGATCCATCGCAACCGGTATGCCCTGTCTCCCGGCGCCGATAAAATCCCTCAGGTTCCAGTGCTGGCTTTCCAGTGCGATTACAAGGTCAGGCTTTATCCCCCTGGCGCCCAGAACGGAGAGCGAAGTATCCACAGAAACGATCCTGAAGGGCCTTGAAGCCGGAACAAGAACATTCTCTCCAAAATGATCCAGGAACCTGTCCAGAAAAGGATCAAGTGAAGGGCCCGCCCCCGTTACAAGCACGGGGCTTCCGCCGTAGGAAAGCCGGGAAAGGGACGGAAAACGGGGAATAAGAGCCAGATTCCGCACGGTATTCAGGGCAAAACGCCGGCCCAGCTTGCTCAGGGTAAGGGCGTTACTCCAGTCCAGGGCTATCTCCTGCCGCAGGGCCGCGGCTATTGCCTCGTAGCCTGCCTCATCGAGACGCCAACCGCCGGAAAGCCGCAGCGCTTCCACCCGCCTGAAACGCCGGCTCCCCCATTGCCGCCGCACAAAGCCGCATACTGTTTCCGGCTTCCTTTCCCCGCAGAGGGCAAACCGGGAATTTCCGGCCAGAGTTTTATCCATATTGAGAATGCTGAAATTGAGAAGAGCCGGATTGGTTTCCACACAGAGAACGGCGGAATTTTCATCGCAGGATGCAAGACGCTCCAGAAACCGGGAGAGACCGTAACCGTAGAGCGGGGAAGGGCAGAACCAGAGAGTCCTCTCCCGGACTTCCACGTTTCCGGCAAGTTTTTCTCCCTGCGAAACAGGATCCCGCCGGGAGAGAAGACTCAAGCCATTCCAGGAAACCGAAAAGCCCCTGCCGGCCGCCCTTACCTGAAGCCCGTCATCCGGCATCAGCTCATCCGGGTTTAGTTACCGCTGCCGGAAAAGAAGAGTTGACTGTAGGTAAGAATAAAATCGTCTTCCAGTTTATCGCTGTTCATGAAGAACGAATGGACACTCTGGTTGGTAAAACTGGTCATCCAGGAAGTCCTGTAGGCTTCCTGAATGCGGCTTGTATTGATTTCATCCGCGGCTTTCTCTTCCAGAGGATAGAGCACCACAATCCTGGAACCGAGAACCAGAGGCCGGGAAGCCGTTTCCAGAGGAGTGGAAAAGGCCGTCTTCCAGAAATTTTCATTTGTGGAGGCTCCGGAAAGATTCTCGACGGAAAAAACAGAGAGAGAGGTGAATAACCCCACATCCCCATAGTTGACGGGCAGCGGGCCGAAGTTATTCTTCTCAAGGCCCCATGTTTCCACAGCCGCGTCAAAACCGCCCTCCCCGGTATCGGCAATGAAGCGTTCGGCTTCCGCCATTGTCCAGTCTTCTATGCGGCTCCGTTCAAAAATATCAATATAGCTGCGGATCTTCTGCAGGATTGATGAATCGTCCGTATCCGCCCGGCGGGACTCCTCTTCCGCCCGGAAGAATGACCAGCTCTTCTCCCCTGTCTTGATGATGCCGCTATAGGCGCCCCGTTCCAGTTTGAGGAGAGTTTCCCGATCCGCGGCTTCGGGAACTTCGGTATCCAGTTCCCAGGCGAGTTTTATGCCCATGTCGCCGCCCCTGTCCGCATAGTTGTCCGTAGAATGTTCTCTGGCGGCATCCTCAAAAGTTGAATTCCCCTCCTGAATAATACGGAGAATCTCAGCGGCCTCCCGTTCACCGGAAGTAACGGTGATTCTGGAAAGGTGGGTTACCCGGAATTTATCCGCATTGGCATCCTCGTAGGTCTTGACCTCAGACTCAGGATAGTCCGAGAGGAGGAAGGTAACCATATCAAAAGACCGTACCGGCGAAGACATGATGCCGATAAATTCGGTTTCCCTGGTTGAAACCCGCAACCCCCCCAGATCGTTGTAGTAATGCTCTTCGGCAATGGACGCCTGAACATCCCGCCAGAGGCTGAGACGGCTGGTATCGTCCATGCTGCGGTAGAGGGCAGGCGAGAACCGGCCGTTTTCCTGGAACTGGGGAAGCTCCGCCACTCTCCGATCCACCACCGCAGGAGGCGCCTTGTATCCGGCTTCTTCCATGGTTTCGAGGATACCCATATGGACAACAGTCGCTTCAAAGGCCTGCCGCCAGATCTGAAAATTGAGTGAATCGGTGATCTCCTGTCCCATCCTCTGATAGGAGTAGATATAGTTTGCGTAAAACTGGGCAAAGTAGTTATTGGGCACATAATTTATGGGCTTTTTGTTGTATCTGCCGAAAGTTAGATCCGCCTGCCTGCCCATGGCCTCCGGCACAAAAGCGGGAACCAGAACAAAGGCCGCAACAACGATTACCAATATGATAAAAGTCCCTATAAAAATCAGCGGGTTTGCTTTGAACCGCTTGATAAATTCGGATTTTGCTGAATCTTCAGAGTGGGAAACGGTTTTGGTTTCTTTCTTCGGCATAAACACACCTCAAAAATTGTTAAGTGAGCCGGTTTCAAAATCCGGTTAGTTTTTCAACGGCCCTTGCAAAATTGTATTTTTAGAGACTAGCATTTTTTGAGTCTGGAGGTAAAGAGGAAAACAACGCCGCCCCGCGATTATTCGGTCTCGGCCACGGTTAAAACTGCCTGCTGGAATTAGCGTTTCATCCGTGTTATGATAAAATCATGAAGCTTTCTCTCCCTATCCGGGCCTTTATCGTGGGTTTTGTCTTGTGTACGGCGCCCTTTTTTACCGCGGCCGCCCAGGATGCGGCTGCAGAGGGAACGGATGCCGGGCTCCCGGCCGCGCCCGAATCCGAAGTCCCTGCGCCCGAATCCGAAGCCCCTGAAACCGCGGAGGAAAGCCTCCTCCCCGAAACAGAAGAGGCGGAGGCGTTTGAAGCCGGCACGGAAGAGACTGAACTTTCAGACACGGAGCCTCCCGGAAAACCCCTGACCGGGGCAGCCTGGTTTTTGGATCGCTTCTCCTGGGCCTTCGGCGGCTCGATCCTTATATTCCCCGAAGATAACGGGATGAGGGGAGATCCCATGCCGGTTCTCCCGGTTCCCTCTCTCTCCGCGGCCTTCCGTATCTGGGGGCCGATCCACACGGAACTTTCGCTGGATGTATACTACACCCACTACGGCTACGATTTTGAACTGAACCGGGCGGTGCCCTACGCCATCGAAAACCGTTCCGCCCAGGTGTGGGGTTTCCTTACAGGACTCGGCGCCCAAGGCCGCTTCAACCTTCCCAAAGGCTTCGTGATCAGGGGTACCGGAGGTCTCGCAGCGGATCTGCGGATCATCGCAATAGCCGGAGATCTTAACGATGTGGATTTTACCGGAGATGAGAAGGATCCCGGGGTACAGACCGGCGCAATAAAGGATTATTTTTGGAACGAAGGCCGCTGGCTTTTCCCCTTCCTCGGAGTCGGCTTTGACTTCCCCGCAAGTAACAAATTCCTTGTGGGCCTCGACGGACGTGTCTGGTTCCCCCTGTACCGTGCCGTTACCGGAGAAGATCTCCCGCCGACGGAAGGCTGGCGTTTTGGCTTTGGGATACGTATAACCCTTCCCTGAGTTCATGCTGTAACGCGGTAATTCTCAGTTTACCGCGGGCGGCACGAACAGACACCAACGTTTGCTTCGGGTTCGTGGTTATCGTAAACTGAGAATAGCTGTATTTTTGTACTCTGCGCTTGATAAGGGCGCTTCTCTGTTTTATAGTGTTACCAATGGCATTGATAACCAGTCAGAAAATAACTCTTTACTATGAACGCTTTAAGAGTATAGACGTTACCTTTACCAAAGAGATTATCCAGGTAACCGGGCTTTTGACTCAGCACGTACACCTCAAATGTGTAAGCGATTTCTGGCCCTGCGTGGTGTATTCTTCCTCTTTTGAGGGAGCCAAGGTGGTTGCCAATATCAAGAGCGGACTTATTGCGAAGCTGCAGCAGGCCAATAACCTGGTAAGCCTCCGTTTAAGCTTTAAAAGCGTGGATACGGGGAATCCGGTAACCTTTTTTGTGTCTTCCAAGTCAGTAAACCATGCTTCCTATGGCGGTTCTGCAGATGTAGCCCTGTTCACCCTGCAATTTACCCAACGGCCGCCGGACGATCTTATCGAGATCATGGGGCGGCTCCTGGACGCCAACGTGAACAGCGCCAAACGGAGGGAAGAACGGATATTCATTACTCCCGACACTCAGCGGAAGCTCAAGCTGCTTTCCAAGGAGAGTGCGGTATTTATCCAGGGCGTGCCCCGCAGGTGTATACTCCGGGATATTTCCTTTTCCGGCGCCAAGCTTATCATGATGGGGGTGGCGAAGTTCCTCGTGGACAAGGAAGCGGCCCTGCGGCTCGACTTTGATGATCCCAGGGAGAGTTTTTTGCTCCGGGGGAAGTTTGTCCGTGCTGAAGCAGTGGAAGGCCGGAGCGATCTTCTGGCTCTGGCCATCCTCTATGATGAAGCGGCGGTGCCCATGGGATACAAGATCCGTTTTAATGATTTTATAGGCACTGTCCGGGCGGACAGCAGGCAGGGCTCTGCTGAAACGGAAAGCAAGGGCGCCAATTCCGCCGCCTCTCGCCGCGTTCCTTCTGCGGCTCATGTCCCGGGCGTTTCTCTCCCGTCTGAGAAAGCCCGGGCCGCTCCCGCGGAGGCTCCGCCTGCGTCCGTTGAAGCTCCTCAGTCTGCCCCAGACCCCGGAGATGAAATTCCCGATCTTGTTGTCCCCAAGAAGTAAAACCAAACAGCCGGAATATCAAGCTATGAAAACGGAAACTTCCATTGTGTTTATAGAAATTCCCCCTGCCGCAGGAAAGGAATTTGCTGCGGTTTTTAGGCACGCTCATCATCATGATCATGAAGGGGAAGTTTTTGTCTTTGATCCTTCCATTCCTCTCCCCGCGGAGATCCCCGAGGGCGGCGGAAAGCCCAAAATTGCCGATCTTAGTGCGGAAATGATCCTCTCCGCCGCGTTGCGCATACTTTCAGATCCTTCTCCTTTTTCCCTTGATGCGGCCCGGCTCGGCTACTACCGCCGTCTTGTACTTGCGGCCAGGCCCCATATACGGCAGGAATTTACCGAAGCCGCCATTCTCAAGGCCCGGAACAGGGATTTTGATATGGCCCTGGAGATTCTCGGCGTGTTGGGAGGCCTCTATCCGGAAGATCCCCTGGTGCTCTACAACCGTGCGCTGGTACTGGAAGAACGGGCCGGGGACGGCGATGATGCGGCGGAAGCCTGGGATGCCGTGGCGGCCCTGGAGCCTCCATTCCCGGCCGGGCTTTTCAACGGAGCCTTCTTTTTTATGAAGCAGGGCGAGATCTCCCGTGCCAGGGACTGCTTTTCCCGTTATCTCAGTCTTGCGGAAGAGTTTTTGCCCTTTGAAAAGGACAATGGCGCCGAAGATGAAGAGGCCGGGGCGGAACCTGAAGAAGAGGGCGGCCCTTTTGCATCCGAAAAAATTGCCGAAGCCAGGGCCATGCTCAAAAAAATAGAAGAAAATCATCTTGAAGATGATGATTACCGGGAAGTATGCCTGTTGGTACGCGGCGGCAGGGAAGAGGAAGCCCTTCCCGGCATACGCAGCTTTCTGGAACGCTACCCCCTGGTAAGGAACGCATGGTTCCTTTTGGGATGGGCTCTACGGAAACTGGGCCGCTGGGAAGACGGAGCGGCGGCTCTGGGCAAGGCTCTGGAACTGGGAGCGGATGCCGATGAAAGTCTCAGGGATATTCACAATGAACTGGCTATTTGCCTCATGGAAAGCGGAGATCATGAAGGCGCCCGGCGGGAACTGGAAACCGCACTGCGGGAAGATCCCGAAAATATAAAGATCATCTCCAATCTGGGGGTACTTGCCATGAAAACCGGCGACGAAGACAGGGCGCATAATTTTTTCCGTATCGTTCTGGAATTTGACCCGGAAGACCCGGTGGCGAATACTTTTATTTTCCCCCAAGGAAAGAAGCATGAACAGTGATGATCCGAAATACGACAATTATCTTGCCGTTCTCAGGGAAGAATTGATGCCTGCCATGGGCTGTACGGAGCCTATGGCGGTAGCCTATGCGGCTGCCAAAGCCAGGGAAACCTTGGGGAAAATGCCTGAACGTGTTCTTGTTGAAGTGAGCGGAAATATTGTCAAGAACGTAAAAAGTGCCGTTGTTCCCAAAACCGGAGGATTGAAGGGGCTCAAGGCTGCCGTTGCCGCGGGAATCGTTGCGGGAAAAGCCGAAATGAAGCTTGAGGCTATCTCCGAAGTAAGCGGGGAACAACGGAAGGAAATAGCCGGTTTTCCGGAAAAGGTTCCCATTGAAGTAAAGATGGCGGATACGGACAGGGTACTGGAAATCATCATCACTGTGTATTCAGGTTCCGAAAACGCCAGGATCCGCATCATCGATGCTCATACCAATATTGTTTCGATTGAAAAGAACGGAGAGTATCTCTGGAGGAACAGTGAAGAAAACACAGTTTCCGCCGAAGCGGAAGGAACCGGCAGAACAATGCTGGATGTTGAAGCAATACTTGATTTTGCCGGCATGGTAAAGCTTGAAGATGTATGCGAAATGATTGAACGGCAAATCAGGTACAATTCGGCAATTTCCGCGGAAGGTCTCAGGGGCAACTACGGGGCGAATATCGGCAAGGTACTGTGTTCCGGGGACGGCAATATCGATATAAAGGTAAAGGCAAAGGCCGCCGCGGCCGCAGGTTCCGACGCCAGGATGAGCGGCTGCGGCATGCCTGTCATCATCCTTTCCGGCAGCGGCAACCAGGGTATAGCGGCCTCCCTTCCCGTTATCGAATATGCCGTCCATCTCAAAAAAAGCAGGGAGGAACTTATCCGGGCGCTGCTTGTCTCTGACCTCATCACCATACATCTTAAAACAGGGATTGGGCGTCTTTCCGCATATTGCGGGGTAGTGTGCGCCGGAGCCGCCGCGGGAGCCGGCATCGCGTATCTGCAGGGCGGCCGCATGGAAGAGGTTGCCCATACCATCGTCAATGCCCTGGCCATTACATCAGGTATTGTCTGTGATGGGGCAAAACCGTCCTGCGCCGCAAAGATCGCCGCCGCTGTGGACGCCGGTCTTTTAGGTTATGAGATGTACATGAACGGTCAGCAATTTTACGGTGGAGAGGGCATAGTGGCAAAGGGAGTGGAAAAGACGATAGAGAATATAAGCCGCCTTGGCAGGGAAGGTATGCGCAAGACGGATAAAGAGATCATTCGGATTATGCTGGATGAATAAGTTTTTGCAGAACTGAAATTTTACAGATCCGTGTTCTTCATTGACGTTCAGACCCGAAAAAAGGTATGGTATCGTTATCTTGTATTAGAAAAATCGAAACATAAGGAAATATAAGTGCAGAAAGTCCTTGGCTGGATACCGCCCCTGCTGGACGGGGCCAGGATCGCCATCTCGCTGACTGTTGTTGGGTTTCCGCGGGGCTGATCATGAGCCTCTTTCTGGCGCTGGGCAAAATGTCAAAGAAAGCATGGCTTAACAGGCTGTGTTCAGGCTATGTTTTCTTTTTCCGGGGAACGCCGCTCCTCATGCAGCTCTATTTTATCTACTACGGTCTCCCCCAGATAACGCCGTTTCTAACGATCAACAACCGGTTTATGGCCGCCTTCATCGCTTTTGGGCTCAACTCTGCGGCCTACTGTGCGGAGATAATCCGGGCGGCTATTCAATCCATCGACAAGGGCCAGTTCGAGGCCTCCGGGGCGCTCGGCATGAGTTATGCCCGGACCATGCGCCTTGTGATTGTGCCTCAGTCCATCAGGCGGCTCATTCCGCCGGTGGGCAATGAGTTCATCATGGTGCTGAAAGACGCGTCCCTGGTTTCCATTATCGCACTTACCGATATAACCAAGGTTACCCGTTCGATTTCGTCGTCTACAGCCTCGGCGATGGTGTATATTCCGGCGATGATACTCTACCTCGTCATTACTGCCGTATTTTCCTATGTCTTTCACAAACTGGAAAAGAAGTATTCGATTTATGAATGAGTTTGTTCCAAATAATACGGAGTTTGTCCATGTCAATGATTAAAACAGAAGGAGTGTGCAAGTCTTTCGGGCCTCTCCGGGTTCTCAAGGATGTGTCTCTCACCGTGGAGCAGCAGGAAGTGGTCTGCATCATCGGGCCTTCCGGCGCGGGAAAGTCCACCTACCTCCGCTCGCTTAACCGGCTTGAGGCCATAGACGACGGTAAAATCTACATAGAGGATAAGCTTCTCTTCGACTGCAAGGATGGGGTGAACCATGTAAAGATGCATGCCCAGGAGCGGCACACATCCCTTCTGGAAGTCGGCATGGTTTTCCAGCGTTTCAACCTTTTTCCCCACAGGACGGTGATTGAAAATGTGTGCATGGCTCCCGTCCATGTGCGGAAAGTTCCTGAAAAAGAAGCCAGGGAGAAGGCGAAGGCCCTCATCGAGAGGGTAGGGCTGGGGGACAAGACCGACTCATATCCCAGCCAGCTTTCAGGCGGTCAGCAGCAGCGGGTTGCCATTGCCAGGGCTCTTGCCATGGAACCCAAGATCATGCTCTTTGACGAACCAACCAGCGCCCTTGACCCGGAGCTTGTGGGGGAAGTTCTTTCGGTAATGAAGAGTCTTGCAAGCGCCGGCATGACCATGCTGGTGGTAACCCACGAAATGGGTTTTGCAAAAGAAGCCGCGGACAGGGTAGTCTTTATGTACGATGGAGCGATTCTCGAAATAGCCCCTCCCAGAGAGATTTTTAGTAAGCCGGTCAACGATAGAACCCGGCAGTTTTTGCAGAGCGTACTTTGAAGCCTTATACAAGAATACCGCAGAACTGTTAAAAGCCCCCGGATACGGTTCTTCAAAACAAAACCCCGGCCGGAATTAGACCGCCTCCGGCATGGAGGTTTCCAAACGTTCCTCATCCTGGTTATCTCTCAGGTAAAGAAAAGGGTTTTTACAAAACGACCTTAAAAACGCTGCCCTGTCCGGAGGAACCTTCAGCCGTAAAACTCTCCGCCTGAATATCCCCGCCGTGGGCGCGGACAATGGCTGAGGCTATGGCAAGGCCGACCCCCGCCCCGCCGGTAGCCCGGCTGCGGGATTTATCGGTACGGTAAAAGCGTTCAAAGAGATGGGGCAGATCGCTTTCCGGTATGCCGATGCCGGTATCGGCGACGAAGACTTCCCACTCCGCGCCGGGATTGGCGGCCTTTTCCACGGTAACGGTAACGGCGCCCCTATCGGTGTATTTTACGGCGTTGGACAAGAGGTTAATAAAAACCTGTTTAAGCCGGTCATAGTCGGCAACAACCGGGCTTTCGACAAGCCGCAAATGTATCTTAATTCCCTTTTCAAAAGCGGCGGCTTTAAATTGTTCCGCCGTTATACGCAGCAAATCCGCCAAATCAAATTCACTTTTATTCAGGGTAAGGTTTTCCCATTCAAGGCTTGTCAGGGTATGCAAATCTTTAACCAAACCGGCAAGTCGTATAATTTCCTCATGGCAGCTTTCAAGATGTTCCCTGTCGGGTTTATACACGCCGTCAATCATGGCTTCAATATCCCCCTGCAGACAGGTAAGGGGGGTACGCAGTTCGTGGGCTATATCGGAAGTAAGCTGCTTTTGGCGGCGTTCCGCTTCCTCCAGGCAGGCGGCCAGGCCGTTGATGGACCGGGCAAGGCCGGCCAGTTCCTTTGTATGATAGCGGTCGTCAATCCTGACGGCAAGCGGTTTCCCGCCGGCGCTTCCCGAATGGGCCTGCGCTATCTGCCGGGCGGCTTCGGCGGACTTGTTGACAGGCCGGGCAATAGCCCGGGAAAGGACAATCGAAATCACAAAGCTCATTGCCGTTAAAATAATTGCGGCGGCAATCAAAAGCCGGTTAATCGAGGCAAGGAAGGCGCCTTCGGTTTCGCTGTAGAAATAGGGGCCGTAGGTTTCGACGGTAACGGTTCCCACGGTACTGCCCGCGTACCTTACCGGGTACCGGTTCTTCCGCATTGCGCCCGACATACCGAATTGCCCTTTCATGCGGACGGAAATTTCGTTTATCACCGTCATACATTCCCGCATATCACAGGCCCGCGCGTCCCACACAAGACCGCCGCTTTCATCTTCTACGGTGACGATATACCCTTCGTGGACAAAATGCATTCCTACCGCTTCAATAGCCACGGCGTCAAAGCTCCGGCTCATCGGGTTGTACTGTTCTCCCATTGCCCGTATGATTTCGCCGGTTTTGCCGG
>JAITLC010000124.1 GCA_031278095.1 Treponema sp. | reverse complement strand
CTTGCTTTTTTGATCCGCCTTCTTATCACAGTTTCTTCTCCTTGGGGACAAATGAAGCCGTTCCGAAACCAGCCGGATTTTAGAACAGGCTCAAATATGTTTCCGGTTTCAGAAACAGTATATGTCCGGCTCTTATAATCTGTCAACAGATATTTTTAAAATTCTTCAAGATTTATAATTTGAAAAAACATGCAGCTAATTCCTTATATTACAAGGAATTAGGAGGTAAAAAGGAGGCATATTTATTCCCGGATCCCGGGGAGACTAAATACCTGTTCCGGTTTTTTATGAAACCGGTAACATAGAACCGGATTTCTCTTGCATTATATTCTTTATCCGTGTTACAAATAAAAACATAGATCAAAGTGAAAATGGAGAGTGATACATGCCAAATGCCCGCATCAAGGATGTGGCAAAACACGCGGGGGTCTCCGAGGCGACCATAACCCGGGTGATAAACAATATGGGCTATGTGGCGGAAGAGACCCGTAAGAAAGTCTTAAAATCTATTGACGCTCTCGAATATGTCCCCAACCGCATGGCCAGGGCTCTAAAGAACAATCGTACCGGCATAATCGGCAATGTGCTTCCCCTGTCCCTGGATAATCTCTTCTTCTCTTATATTGCCGCGTCTTTAAAGGAAGCTGCCCTGCACTATGATTATCAAATTCTTCCCATGTATAACGAAAGAAATAAGGAACTTGAGGAACGGCTCCTTCAGGAAGCCGTCAGCCGCATGGTCGAAGGAATCATCTTTACCGCTACGGTACAGTCCAGCCCCAGGGCGATAAAAGAAGTGCTTAACAAAAACATACCTGTCATCATGATAGAGCGTCCTCTGGATATGAGCGGTGTAGATAAAGTGCTTTTGGATAATTTTTTCGGCTCCTCAATGGCGGCGGAGAAATTCATCGCCATGGGGCATAAAAATTTAAGCTTCATCGGAAGGGAATTAAGATCCGATTTTGTGGAGTATGATCGTTTTAACGGCTTCAAACAGGGACTTGAAAGAAACAGTCTGCCGTTAAAAGACAAAATGGTTGTGTATACCCCTGAATATACCAGCGAATACGGCTATGAAGCAATGAAAAAAATAATTACCCAGAATAAAAAACAAGGGCCCGGCGCCTGCTTTATTGCTTCCGATATCCTGGCATGCGGAGCCCTTCAGTATCTTTATGACGCAAAATTACGGGTTCCCGAAGATATTTCAATAATCGGATATGACAATACCCTGTCCGCCCTTTGCAGTCCTCAAATTACCTCCGTGGCTTTTCCCTATGAGGAAATCGGCAGGACGGCAATGTCCCTTTTCTGGGAACGGCGGGAACAAAACCGGTGTTTCGACAAGATGGTTCAGTTGAGTCCCTTTATTATCGACCGCGGTTCCATATTTGATTTAAAGACAAAACTGAAATAGTTCAATTTTCTGGAAAGGAGGATTGTATGATGGAAGTATCCGGGTTTATGTCTCCAAACTATGTGTATGTGGAAATTCTGCCGGGATACAGGGATCTTTCTTTGGGCCCGGATACAAGTTCCTCAAATTCCCCTTCAGGCTCTGAGTGTTGAGCTTGCCGGAATGGAGCATATGTCGTACCTTATGGCGGACTATCCTGAAAAGACTGAAGTCCTGATAGAAAAAAAATTACCATTTGGATCTCCGGATTTATCGGATCATCGCGGAATCTCAATCCCCGGGAGCTTCAACGTGCGAGAACCTTTCCGCGGAAAACAGCGCCGGCTACTGGAACGCCTTTCCGGGCCCCCAGAGATGTACTGTATAGAGAGAGGGGAAGAAGTTTAACATCCACCATGACGGAATCCCGGCATCGGCGACATGATCCCCTGGACGGCAGTATACAACGGGTGGAAAAACCGTAAAAATGGCTAAAGAATTGAGCGCGCGATAGGTTTGTAATGAAGAATCCGGACCTGCGAACCGGTACGAATCTTTTCGCCATCGATCCCATAACGAAAACGGCGATCCGCCCGGCCTTTTACAAAGTTCAATGTTTCACTATAATTAAAGTCTGTATATAATGTATACAGACTACCTTAAAACAGGCATTTTGCGCACTGTTTTGGTACAAAAAGATGCGCAAATGCAAGGTCTGTCCATAAAGTAATCGACTTTATGGACAGACACTAATTAGTGTAGGAAATTTCGTTTCCTGCTCGATTGAGTTTTTATACCGTAGCAAGGAGTTTTCATGCTTGAATCACTGAAGAAAGATCCTCGATGGAAAGGACGGCGGGGGCCTGTAGTCCTCGTGATTATGGATGGTGTCGGTTACGGCAAATATAAGGAAGGAGATGCGGTAGCGGACTCCAAGATGTATACACTTGAGAGCCTTAAGGCAAAGAGCCCCCATACCAGGCTCAAGGCTCATGGAAAGGCGGTGGGGCTTCCCTCCGATGAGGACATGGGGAACAGCGAAGTGGGTCACAATGCCATGGGCTGTGGCAGAGTCTTCGATCAGGGGGCCGCACTGGTTTCCAGGTCAATAGAAACCGGCGCAATGTTTCAGGGTACTGCATGGAAAGAGATCGTCTCAAACCTGAAAAACGGCGGAGGAAAAGATCCCACCCTTCATTTCATCGGATTGTTCAGCGACGGAAATGTACACAGTCACCTGGATCACCTCAAGGCCATGATCACAGAGGCAAAAACAGAAGGAGTACAACGGGTACGGGTGCATGTGCTCTTTGACGGCCGGGATGTTGGGGAAACCAGCGCCCTTGAGTATCTTGAGCCCTTTGAAGCGTTTTTGAAGGAACAGAATTCCGCAGGAAGCTCAAGTTCCGCAGGCTTTGACGCAAGGATTGCTTCGGGCGGTGGCCGCATGTGGATCACAATGGATCGTTACGGCGCAAACTGGCCCCAGGTTGAGCGGGGCTGGAATACTCATGTTCACGGTACGGCGCGGGCTTTTGCATCGGCCCGGGAAGCGGTGGAAACCTACCGCAAGGAGATCCCCGGTATCATCGATCAGGATCTCAAGGAATTTACTGTCGTGGAAAACGGCAGGCCTGTAGGGCCTATCGAAGACGGCGACTCTGTCGTGTACTTCAACTTCCGGGGAGACCGGGCGCTGGAGATCACCGCCGCATTTGAAGAGGATCACTTTGACAAATTCGACAGAGGCCGCCGTCCCAGTGTCTGTTATGCGGGAATGATGGAGTACGATGGGGACATGCATGTTCCCAAACGGTACCTGGTTAGTCCTCCTGCCATTGACCGCACCATGGGAGAGTATCTTGCCGCCACCGGTGTGCGTACTCTTGCGATTTCCGAAACCCAAAAGTACGGACACGTAACATACTTCTTCAATGGAAACCGTACCGGCAAGTTTAACGACAAACTTGAAGACTATGTGGAAATAACCAGCGATATACTTCCCTTTGAACAGAGGCCATGGATGAAGTGCGCCGAGATCACCGATCGGGTGCTGGCGGCAATTCCCTCGGGAAAGTACGACTTTATCCGGCTCAACTATCCCAACGGCGACATGGTTGGGCATACGGGTATCTACCAGGCGGTGGTCTGCTCCATGGAGGCCATGGACATACAACTCGGCCGGCTTACCGCGGCGGTAGAGGCGGCGGGAGCCATCATGGTGATCACCGCAGACCACGGCAACAGCGATGATATGTTCGAACATGACAAAAAAACCGGAGAGGTGTCGCGCAAGCCCGACGGAAGCCCCAGGGCAAAGACCAGCCACAGCCTCAATCCCGTACCGTGCATCATCTATGATCCTGAATGTAAAGGTGAATATCCGCACAAGGCGGGCGAAGGGGATCTCAATGAAGGGCTGGGGATCAGTTCCATTGCCGCCACCTGCATCCGGCTCCTGGGATACATACCGCCTGCGGACTACGATAAGGCTATCATCAGGTAGTAAATGAAGAACCTCGGGGAGCCCCGAGGTTCTTCATGTGAGTGGTAATGATTTTAACCCAGGCAAGCTCCGGGTATGAACCTCCATCTTCCAATCAACTTACCAGAGTCTGTCCATAAAGCCGGCTACTTTATGGACAGAAAGCTGCATTTTCAAGCGGTTATTGGTGAAGCTTCGGTTCGATGGAAAACTGAAGCTTCCGAACACCTCTGCTGTTTACCTTTGCGCTTTCCACGCGTTGATCTGTTTCTGCATCTCCGCCGTAATTCTGTCATTGCCTGAGTCTTTGAGTTTGGCAAGCAGCCTGGGAACCGTTACCACCGGGTCTGCGCTGCCCGTCGTCAGGCCGACGAAGTATTCGTCAATGGCGGCCTGGCACGCGGCGATTTCGCTCTTGACCGGGGTAGGGTCAAAGCTGAATCCCAGAATGGAACTGGTCATGGCCGTACTGTTGATCTCTTTTTCTTTGGCTAAATACTGCGTCGATGTGACCTCCGGGTC